>NZ_FMAY01000011.1 GCF_900094925.1 Kosakonia oryzendophytica
AGATGTACATGATCTGGCTGAACATTTAGCTCCAGAACCTCACAATCCTTTATTCCGCAGAGAATGTAGATTGTCCTGTAAAGTTCCTTGCCCAACTTATCTTTCAGGATCCTGAAACGGTACTTAGGCGTCCAGACTATGTGGTATTTACAACGCCAATATACATGTGATGAACTCCTGTAAAGCCCCATGTCGGTTTGTCTCCTTTTACTTGTGGTGAGTAAGCAGAGATATTCCGGCATGGGCATTCTTCAGGCTATAGCCTTACAGGATCAATCACCACCTCCCCAGGAGGTGGTTTAGGGGTGACAATGAAAAAGCCTTGCGAAAGCAAGGCTTTTTAGTGTCAGTCTCGCGACTGGAGTTCGTTGATATTGTGTTCGAGTCGGGCGATCATCTTTATTAACTGATCCAGTTCCTCGGTCGAAATTCCCTGGAGAATTTCCCCCCGCGTTTTCCGGATGACCGTTTCCATCTCTTCTATGATGGGCGCGGCTTTTTCAGTCAATTTGATCCGCTTAGCACGGCGGTCGTTGGCACATGTCTGGCGGGAAATAAGCCCCTTATCTTCCAGTTGGTCCAGCGTACGCACCAGCGAGGGCTGCTCGATGCCAATCGCTTTAGCCAGTTGAATTTGCGACTGCTCGGGCGGCAACTGATGAATATTATGTAGCGTTACCCAGTGAGTCTGCGTTAATTCCAGAGGTTTCAGGCGATGGTCAATCAAAGCGCGCCACACGCGCACTAAGCGTGCCAGATCAGAACCTAATGGCGATTCCAATTTCATCTCCTTATAATTAGCTTGCTAAGTTATTATACTCATTTTAGAATAGTTTGCAGTATTTATATTGGTAAAACAAATGTATTGCTGCACTCGTCAGGGCTTACGCTAAGGATCCTCCGCTTTAGCACGGCGTCATTTTTACCGCCTACCGCCCGCCCGGCGATTCGCCCGACCGCACAGGACATAAACGCGTGAAGTTAACTTCCAGTACCCCAGAATTACCCCTGCAGGACCTGATTTTTGGCGCATCGATTTACTTTCCCCCTTTGTGTAAGGCAGTCATGCTGGGCTTTCTGCTTTGGCTTGTTGCCCACCGTTTGTTGCGCGACTGGATCTACGCTGGCGATATCTGGCATCCCATCCTGATGGATCTTTCACTGTTTGTTATAGCGCTTAGCCTCTCCCTTGGCCTGTTGATTGTGGGGTAATTATGAGTCTGAAATCGCTAAAATACTTTTCTACCTTACCGGTGCTGGCCGTAGCGATTGTCGCCGCGTGGTGGATGTGGAATGAGTATATGCAGTCACCATGGACCCGTGACGGCAAAGTACGCGCTGAACAGGTCAGCATCACGCCCCAGGTTTCCGGCAGTATCAGGGAACTCAACGTTCGCGATAATCAGTCCGTAAAAGCGGGCGATACGCTCTTTCGCATCGACGAAACACCCTACCGCATTGCGGTACTGAATGCCGAAGCCCAACTGGCAAAAGCGCAAACGGAGCAGGCGAAAGCCAATAACGAAGCCAACCGCCGCCGCCACCTTTCGCAAAACTACATCTCTGCTGAAGATCTCGATACTGCCAATATTAGTGTAAAAGCGGCACAAGCGAGCGTTGCTGCTGCCGACGCGCAACTCGCGCAGGCAAAATGGCAGCTTGCGCAGACCACAGTCAAAGCACCGGTCGATGGCTGGGTCACCAATCTGACCACGCGCAACGGCAACTACGCTACCGCCGGGCAACCGGTATTTGCGCTGGTGGATAGCCACTCGTTTTATGTGATGGGGTATTTTGAAGAGACCAAACTACGCCATATTCGTACCGGTGCCCCGGCAAAAATCGTGCTTTACAGCGGTAATGCCACGTTACAGGGTCACGTCGAGAGTATCGGTCGCGCCATTTACGATCAGAGCATAGAAACCGACAGCGGGCTGGTACCGGATATTAAGCCCAACGTGCCCTGGGTACGTCTGGCACAACGCGTACCTGTACGCATTCGTTTTGATACACTGCCCGATGACTTGACGCTGGTTTCCGGTACCACCTGCACCGTGGCGATTGGCGTCCCCTGATGAAATCCTCCTTCGCGCTCTGGCACAACCTGCCGTGGGTAAAAGCCACGACAGGTCAGTGGCGCTACGCGCTGCGCAACGGTATCGCGATGTGTCTGGCGCTAACGGTGGCCTACTTTCTTGACCTTGATGAACCCTACTGGGCCATGACCTCCGCCGCCGTGGTGAGTTTTCCGACCGTCGGTGGTGTGATCAGCAAAAGTCTTGGTCGCATTGCCGGTAGCCTGCTCGGTGCGTGCGCAGCGCTGATGATTGCGGGTCAGACGCTGAATGATCCGTGGTTGTTTTTGTTCACCATGTCCGGCTGGATTGCGCTTTGCACCTGGGCCTGCGCGCAGTTCGCGAATAATGTCGCTTATGCTTTTCAACTGGCGGGTTATACGGCGGCAATCATCGCGTTTGCGATGGTCAATATTACCGACATTACCGAACTGTGGGACATCGCGCAGGCGCGTGTTTGCGAAGTGATACTGGGGATCCTGTGCGGCGGCATGATGATGATGCTCCTTCCCGGCACCGCTGATGGGCCTGCGCTGCTCTCGGCGCTAAAAAAAATGCATGCCCGCCTGCTGGAACATGCCAGTCTGCTCTGGCAACCGGAAACCACCGATGCGATTCGTAGCGCCCATGAAAGCGTGATAGGCCAGATCCTCACGACCAACTTGCTACGTATTCAGGCGTTCTGGAGTCATTACCGCTTTCGTCGGCAAAACACATTGATGACCTGGCTATTGCACCAGCAGCTGCGCATGACCAGTGTGATCTCCAGCCTGCGCAGGATGTTGTTAAACTGGCCCGATGCACCGGCTCACCTGCGCCCGGTGCTGGAGCAACTGCTAGCTGCGCTGTCCCACCCGCAAACCGACGCTCTGACCGTGGCGCGCATTATTGCCCCTATTGCCCCTACCGATGCGGCAGATTACCGCCACCAGGCATTCTGGCTACGGTTACGCTATTTTTGCCGTCTATACCTGCTCAGTAGCCGCTGGTTAGCCCGTGTGGAGAATGCATCACCGATCAGCGTTTATACCCCGCCACGCAGCCCGGGGCTGATGCGCTACACCGATAATGTCGAGGCGCTGCTGAGCGGAGTCCGGACGTTTTTCGCCCTCGGTCTGGTTGGCGCGTGGAGCATTACCACCCAGTGGGAATACGGTTCTGCGGCGTTGACGCTGGCGGCTATCAGTTGTGTGCTTTACTCCGTCTCACCTGCACCGTTTAACTCGCTGACACTACTGTTGCGCACCTTATTGCTGCTCTCGTTGTTCAGTTTCGTCGTGAAATTTGGCCTGATGGTGCAAGTCAGCGAGCTGTGGTCCTTTTTACTGTTTCTGTTCCCTCTTCTCACCACAATGCAGTTATTGAAATTACAGATGCCTAAACGGGCCGGATTGTGGGGGCAGTTGATCGTATTTATGGGATCGTTTATTGCCGTCACCAATCCGCCGGTGTACGACTTTGCTGATTTTTTAAATGACAACCTGGCGAAGATCCTCGGCGTTGCGCTGGCGTGGCTGGCATTTGCCGTGTTGCGTCCCGGCTCAGATGCCCGCAAGAGCCGCCGCCAGATCCACGCGTTACGGCGAAACTTTGTTGATCAGCTTAGTGCCAGGCCGCATCTGGATGAGCATGAATTCGAGTCAGTGGTTTATCACCATATCAGCCGGCTCAGCAACAGTCAGGATGCGCTGGCGCGTCGCTGGTTATTACGCTGGGGTGTGGTGTTACTGAACTGCTCGCATGTGGTATGGCAATTGCGCGACTGGGAAAGCCGTTCCGATCCGCTGACTCGGGTGCGGGATCGCTGCATTGCTTTACTGAATGATGTGATGAGTGAGCGTGGCGTTCAGCAACGAACGCTGTCCGCCACGCTGGCAGAGCTGCAACGGATTTGCGCTGCGCTTGGTACGCACCACCAGCCCGCAGCACGAGAACTGGCTTCCGTTATCTGGCGCTTGTATTGCGCATTGTCGCAGCTGGAGCAGGCGCCAGCCCCCGGAACGCTTACTTAATCACTCCACAGGCAAAACGTGCGCCACCGCCCCCCAAAGGTTTCGGTTGATCGGACATATTATCGCCGCCAACATGCACCATCAGGGCTTTGTCCTTCACGTCAGCCAGCTTTTTCAGCCTTGGAGCCACCACTGCCTGCGTGGCTTTACCCTCATTATTCACCACCAGCACCGGGAGATCCCCTAAGTGCCCTGCGCCTTCCGGCCCTTCATGCTTGCCGGTATGGTGAGGGTCAAGGTGACCACCTGCCGCTTCTGCTGCAGAAGGTTTCCCCTCTTTTGTCGCAGGTTCACAGCTCCCTTTGGCATGGACATGAAAACCATGCTCTCCGGGCGGTAGTGCTTTCAGATCCGGGGCGAATTCCAGACCTTTGTCCGTTTCACTGATCTTCACCGTACCGATAGACTGCCCGATGCCCTGAGCAGTGACGAGATGCATATCCACTTCTTCACTGGCGGCCTGCGCGCCTGCGCAGACCAACAATGCCAACATGGCCAGACTAAAACGCTTCATATGACCTCCTTTGATTCACTTTTACCCTGTAAGTCTAAACCAGGGTAAAAGATTTCACCGGAAAGTCGCCGTTTCAGCCATCACGGCACATCAAAGCCCAGCGCAGCTTTGCGGATACGGAACCACTGCTGGCGGGTCATCTGCAGCGCCTCAGCCCCCAGCGCAGAGCGTACACGCTCAATTTTACCGGAGCCAATAATCGGTAACGGTTGTGACGGCAGACGCATCACCCAGGCATAGACCACCTGCTCGATGGTTTCGGCATTCAGCTCCTGCGCCACCGTCGCCAGAACATCCCGTAACGTCTGGCATTCAGGATCGTTGAACAAGCGCCCGCCGCCCAGGCAGGACCAGGCCATAGGGCGGATGCGCAGTTGTTGCAATTGATCAAGGGTGCCGTCCAGCAACAACGGCTGATGCACCGGAGAGATTTCAACCTGGTTGGTGGCCAGGGTAAACGGCAGGCGTGATTGCAACAGGGAAAACTGCGCCGGGGTAAAATTGGATACACCAAAATGGCGGACTTTTCCGCTTTGATGCAGCGTCAAAAACGCCTCCGCAACCTCATCGGCATCCATCAACGGATCCGGGCGATGTATCAGTAGCAAGTCGAGATAATCCGTGGCGAGATTCATCAGCGACTGTTCGGCGCTACGAATAATATGGTCGCGATCGGTAATGTAATGACCAATCACATGTTCCGGTTTCGCGGTGGTGGCAATACCACACTTGCTGACAATCTCCATACGCGAGCGTAAGTGCGGCGCAAGTTTCAATGCTTCGCCAAATGTCGCTTCACATTGATAGCCGCCATAGATATCAGCGTGATCGACAGTGGTTACCCCTAAATCAAGGTGGGATTCAATAAAGCTTGCCAGCTGTTGGGGAGAGAACTGCCACTCCATTAAACGCCAGTAGCCCATGACAAAACGGGAGAACTCCGGACCTTGCGGCGCAAGGGCAATACGTTGAACCATAACGGTTTCCTCGAAGGTAATTTCCGTTGATTATACGCATTTAGTCGGTCAAAACAGTGAAGGTTGCTGAGGTTCTTCTGCCGGAAGGGATTTGTTCGCACGCATTTTGCGCTGAAAGCGTTGATGGCACAGGCGCAGGACCTCCTGCTTTTGCGTATCGGTCATTCGTTGCCAGTTGAAACGCTCATCACGGCTGCGCATACAGCCGCGGCAATAGCCTTTTTCATCCGACTGGCAGATGCCACGGCACGGGCTCTGGATAGGGAAAAACTCCAGTTGTTCTGGCACTGTCCTCTCCTGCGATAGACGCGTTATCTCTACTATTGAAGACTGCATACCGGCAACGCGCAACCCGAAAAGCGCATTGTTTGCTACTTGCAACAGACCAATCGGTCTAGTACATTATCGCCATGAACAGACATACCGAACACGATACACGCGAACATTTACTGGCTACCGGCGAGCGGCTCTGTATGCATCGCGGGTTTACCGGCATGGGCCTGAGCGAATTACTGAAAACAGCGGAAGTGCCGAAAGGCTCTTTCTATCACTATTTTCGCTCCAAAGAGGCGTTCGGTGTGGCATTGCTTGAGCGTCATTATGCGGGTTATCACCAGCGGCTGATCACCCATTTCGCCAGCGGTGCTGGAAACTATCGCGACAGGCTGCTGGCCTATTACCAGGAAACGCTCAACCAGTTTTGTCAGCAGGGCATTATTAGCGGCTGTCTGACGGTGAAGCTTTCTGCGGAGGTGTGTGATCTGTCAGAGGATATGCGCACAGCAATGGATAAAGGCGCAAGCCGTATCATCGTTCTGCTCAGCGATGCGCTGGAAAAAGGCCGTGCCGAGCGAAGCCTGACCTTTTCTGGTGAGGCATTAACACAGGCGCAGGTCTTGTACTCGCTCTGGCTGGGTGCGAACCTGCAGGCGAAGATTTCCCGTAGCGCCCTGCCGCTGGAAAGCGCGCTGGCGCACGCGAAAACCATTATTGCGACGCCTTAGTTACTCGGGCGTTTTTATTTCACCTTTTACTAGTCGACCGGTCTATTCAGGAGTTGTTATGTCCAGTAAGTTATTCACGCCGCTGAAAATGGGCGCAATTACCGCACCGAACCGTGTTCTGATGGCGCCGCTGACACGCTTGCGCAGCATCGAACCCGGCGATATCCCCACGCCGTTGATGGCGGAGTATTATCGCCAGCGCGCCAGTTCCGGGCTGATCATTAGCGAAGCAACACAAATATCAGCCCAGGCAAAAGGCTATGCCGGCGCACCCGGTCTGCATAGCGCGGAGCAAATCGCTGCGTGGAAAAAAATCACGGATGCCGTGCACGGGGACAACGGTCGTATCGCCGTACAACTGTGGCATACCGGCCGTATCTCTCACACCAGTTTGCAGCCTGGCGGGCAAGCGCCGGTTGCGCCATCGGCTATCAGTGCCGGGACTCGCACTTCGCTGCGCGATGCTAACGGTAATGCAACGCGTGAAGATACGTCTATGCCGCGCGCACTGGAAACCAGTGAAATCCCGGGGATCGTTGACGACTTCCGTCAGGCTGTGGCCAACGCCCGTGAAGCCGGTTTTGACCTTGTAGAACTGCATTCTGCTCATGGTTATTTACTGCATCAGTTCCTGTCGCCTTCTGCAAACCACCGTACAGATCAGTACGGCGGCAGCGTGGAAAATCGCGCCCGCCTGGTGTTGGAAGTTGTGGATGCCGTGAGCAAAGAGTGGAGCGCTGACAGAATTGGTATCCGTGTCTCGCCTATCGGTTCTTTCCAGAATACCGACAATGGCCCGAACGAAGAAGCCGATGCGCTGTATCTCATTGAAGAACTGGGTAAACGCGGTATCGCCTACCTGCATATGTCCGAACCAGACTGGGCAGGCGGCCAGCCTTATACGGATGCATTCCGTGAGAAAGTGCGCGCACGCTTCCACGGTCCAATCATCGGCGCTGGCGCTTACACCGTAGAGAAAGCCGAAGACCTGATCGGAAAAGGTCTGATTGATGCAGTCGCCTTTGGTCGCGCCTACATCGCCAACCCTGATCTGGTGAAACGCCTGCAACTGAAAGCCGAACTGAACCCGCAGCGCCCGGAAACCTTCTATGGCGGCGGCGCTGAAGGCTACACCGATTACCCCGTGCTGTGATCCTCTGATTGTTCATTGATAGCGGCGGCTTTCCGCCGCTATACTAAAACAGTGTTTCTGACCGGAACGGTAAACCATTTAAAAAGAGGACATTATGCGCTTACTTCACACTATGCTGCGCGTCGGCGACCTGCAACGCTCCATCGATTTCTACACCAACGTGCTGGGCATGACGTTACTGCGTACCAGTGAAAACCCGGAATACAAATATTCGCTGGCGTTTGTGGGTTACGGCCCGGAAACTGAAGAAGCCGTGATTGAGCTGACCTATAACTGGGGTGTGGACAGCTATGAACTGGGGACAGCCTATGGTCACATTGCCCTGAGCGTGCCAAACGCCGCAGAAGCCTGTGAAGCGATCCGCAAAAACGGCGGCAACGTGACACGTGAAGCAGGTCCGGTCAAAGGCGGCACCACGGTTATCGCCTTTGTTGAAGATCCGGATGGATACAAGATCGAGCTGATCGAAGAGAAAGATGCCGGCCACGGTTTAGGCAATTAATGCTGCCGGGCGCGCTTTGCGCCCGTTGTTTTACATCCCTTCCTAAAATTTGCCATAATGCGCTGCCCTTTTTCCGTCTCAAGAGATCCTGATGTCCGATAACGCTCAACTTACTGGTCTGTGCGACCGTTTTCGCGGCTTTTACCCTGTTGTCATCGATGTTGAAACCGCAGGGTTTAACGCCAAAACCGACGCGCTACTGGAAGTCGCCGCCATTACCTTAAAAATGGACGAACAAGGCTGGTTGATGCCTGACAGTACGCTGCATTTCCATGTTGAGCCATTTGAAGGGGCGAACCTGCAACCGGAAGCACTGGCGTTTAACGGTATCGATCCAACTAACCCGCTGCGCGGCGCGGTGAGTGAACACGATGCGCTGCACGCGATTTTTAAATTGGTGCGTAAGGGCATTAAAGACCAGGGATGTAACCGTGCGATTATGGTGGCCCATAACGCCACTTTTGATCACAGCTTCATGATGGCCGCTGCCGAGCGGGCATCACTGAAACGCAACCCCTTCCATCCGTTTGTCACCTTTGATACCGCTTCACTGAGTGGGCTGGCGCTGGGGCAGACGGTCCTCTCTAAAGCCTGTGCCGCTGCGGGCATTGCCTTTGACGCCACACAGGCGCACTCCGCCCTGTATGACACCGCCCAAACCGCCCTCCTGTTTTGTGAAATAGTCAACCGCTGGAAACGTCTTGGCGGTTGGCCATTACCGTTGGCTGAAGATCCTCAACCATAAATACCAGAAATATTCTATGCCGGTTGCATTCAGTGACCGGTTATTAACGCGGTCAATCGAAATTAGATAAACGTATATCGTTTTCTTAAACACTCCCTTCACATTCTTTTTCTACCAACTTATCCATTATTAACAGATAAAAACACCACAAAACCCTCCCTCGACATCCTGAAAAAACTCGCCATTCACCTTTGGCAGATTAATTATCTCATTTCACTTAGCGGCATAAAAATATTATTAAGGCAGCCGATGATATTTTGGCGCACCTGAACGCTGTAAAAAACACATATATTAATTATGAATGAATTAACCCAACGCGTAATAATGGGTTATTTGTAATTTATTTCATGGTGAGCACAGAAAGACCCGCTTAATATATTTTGATGAAGGTGAAATAATGCACAAGCTCAATATTATTCTTGCTCTGTTTTTTATCCCTATGGCTTTTCCGGCTTCTGCCGAAATGCAAAATCGCGTGCTTAACTGGGATCGGGTTTCTGCCGGGATTAATGTGGGTACCCTGAGCGGCCTGACCCATGAAAGGGTTTACTCGCCCAATCAAGGTGGACGAAAACTTAGCCAACTCGACTGGCGTTACCGCAATGCTGCTGTCGTTCAGGGGGCTCTGGAATGGGACGCCATGCGGTGGTTCTCATTAGGCGCATCAGGCTGGTCAACGTTTTCCAGTGGAAACAGCCATATGAATGATTACGACTGGCAAAACGCTGTGCAGGATTCGTGGACCGATCACAGCTCGCACCCTGACACGCGACTTAACTTTTCCAATCAATTTGATGTGAATGTAAAAGGCTGGATGTTTAACACCCCCGGATGGCGTCTGGGAATAATGGTGGGGTATCAGGAGAACCGCATCAGCTTTCACAGTAGAGGTGGAAGCTACAGCTATAATAATGGTGCCCACACCGGTTCCTTTGATCCCAATGAAATCAATATCGGCTATAAGCAACACTACCAGATCCCCTATGTCGGTCTGACCGGACGCTATCGTTATAGCGATATTGAATTTTCCGGAACACTTAAATATAGCGCCTGGGCGCGAACCACAGGAAATGATGAGCATTATCTCAGAGACCTGACGTTTACTGATAAAGCAAGAGAACAGAACTTTTTTTCACTTGCTGCAAGCGTAGGTTATTACGTCACGGAGAATATGAAACTCTATATTGAGGGAACCTGGAATCGGGTGACAAATAAGAAGACTGACGTTAACGTTAATAACTATCGTCAAAATATAAATGCAGACTATAAAAATGGTGGCGGTATTGAAAGTTATAATATGCTAACGACCGCAGGGCTGATATACACCTTTTGACAGTAAAAAGGGTTCATGTTGAAACATGAACCCTTTTAGCAACGTTAACCGCGAGCGGCTTACTCCGCGCCCTGCTCGCCCTTATGCTTAGCGGCCGCTTCTTTGATCAGCGTCTGCAACTCACCACGTTGATACATCTCAATCAGGATGTCGCAGCCGCCAACCAGTTCACCTTCCACCCACAGTTGCGGGAAGGTTGGCCAGTTCGCATACTTCGGCAGTTCAGCGCGGATATCCGGGTTCTGCAGAATATCCACATAAGCGAAACGTTCACCACAGGCAGACAGCGCCTGTACAGCCTGAGCGGAGAAGCCGCAGCTTGGCAGCTTCGGAGAGCCTTTCATGTACAGCAGAATCGGGTTTTCAGCGATCTGGCGCTGGATTTTTTCAAGTGTAGTGCTCATTGTCTTGCTTCCTTCAACTTCTACGGCAGATGGTGGATAGTGTAACGGTTCAGAGAGCCAACCGAAAATAACATTTTGTTCACTGGTTACGATTTTACGTCCATACCTGTAAAGTTGCCTCCAAAATGTGACTTAACACAATTCAGATTCCGCCGGTTGCTTAACTCTTAACCGCCATAGAAACGTTTTGCTGCTTTTTTTTGCGCTTGCTAACGAAACGCAGCTATAGATGCAAAAACACTCTTAACTTTTGTGCTTTTTATGGATTAGAATCGACGGGTTTTGAAATCATACGCACGCATTGTTAAATGCCTGCTCTAACAGGGGATTGCTCAGTGGCGCGAATACCAAAATCTTCGATCACGCTCTGTGCTTTGTTGTTCACCACGCTTTCTTTCACGCCATTGGCTAACGCCTCTGAACAGGCGCGAGCGTCGGCCGTGCAAAAATCGCATCTGGCGAAAGCATCCGAACGTAAGAAAAAAACCACATCGCAAAAGACATCAAAGAAAAACAGTCGCAACGCAGAAACCAAAACAACTAACAAAACAACGAACAAAAAAACGACGGAGACCAAAAAATCTCCGGCAACGAAGAAAGTCACTACCAGCAGTAAAGCCAGCCAACTCTCTACGCGTCGTAATAAATCCAGCCAGACCAAAACCGCTGCTGTAACCTGGACCGAAAAATGTACGCCGCGTAAAGGCCACAAACCGCACTGCGTTAAAGTCAAAAGCACTAAGACGGCTGCTCTTGCCGATGTGCACAAAGTCCGTATCCAAAAAGCGCAGAAAACCGCCATGTCCAAACTGATGAATCAGATTGGCAAGCCATATCACTGGGGCGGCACCTCGCCCAATACAGGTTTCGACTGCAGTGGACTGGTCTATTACGCCTATAAAGATTTGGTGAAATTCCGCATTCCACGTACGGCAAATGAGATGTATCACCTGCGTGATGCCTCGCCGGTGAATGTCGCAGAACTGGAAAGCGGTGATTTGGTCTTTTTCCGCACCCAGGGTCGCGGCACAGCGGACCACGTTGGTGTTTACGTAGGTAACGGCAAGTTTATCCAGTCACCGCGTAGCGGCCAGGATATTCAGGTTACCTCGCTCAGTGAAGACTACTGGCAGCGTCACTACGTCGGTGCCCGCCGCGTGGTTACACCGAAAACCATTCGTTAATCCTGTTACCTGCCGCTTCTGTGGCAGGTAACTCTCTCTTTTGTCACCCCTTTCTATTTGCTACTCTATCCATACACTCAGTAGGGCTATTGGGTGTATTAAAATAATGAAGGAGAGTAGCAATGTCGTTCGAATTACCTGCATTACCGTATGCAAAAGACGCCCTGGCGCCGCATATCTCGGCTGAAACACTGGACTACCACTATGGTAAGCACCATCAGGCCTATGTCACCAACCTCAATAACCTGATCAAAGGCACTGCTTTCGAAGGCAAATCCCTGGAAGCGATCGTGAAGAGCAGCGAAGGCGGTGTGTTTAACAATGCCGCGCAGGTCTGGAACCACACTTTCTACTGGCACTGTCTCGCCCCGAACGCGGGTGGCGAACCGACAGGCGCGCTGGCTTCTGCTATTGCGAAGTCATTCGGTAGCTTCGCTGAATTCAAAGCGCAGTTTACCGACGCGGCGGTCAAAAACTTTGGTGCGGGCTGGACATGGCTGGTGAAGAAGGCTGATGGCGAACTGGCGATTGTGTCAACATCGAACGCCGGTACACCGCTAACGACGGATGCCACGCCGTTGCTGACCGTTGATGTCTGGGAACATGCCTATTACATCGATTACCGTAACGCCCGTCCGAACTATCTGGAGCACTTCTGGGCGCTGGTAAACTGGGACTTTGTGGCGAAAAATCTCGCTGCGTAAATCTCACCAGGAGGGGGAAACCCCTCCTGATTATTATTCTGCTGCTGTGCAGGCACGTTCCGGCTGAGTACGGCCCGAAGAGAGCACCACCAACAGGCCAAGACCGGCGATAATCGCCCCCATCACCGGCACAAAGCTGTAACCCAGACCACCGGATATGACTGCCCCACCGGCTGCGGCACCCAATGCGTTCCCCAGGTTAAATGCACCAATGTTCACGGAAGAGGACAGACCCGGTGCTTCATGTGCCACGCGCATGACTCGCATCTGCAACGGCGGCACCACGGCGAAAGTCGCTGCGCCCCAGACCACCATACTGATAGCCGCGCCGATCGCGCTTTGTGCAAGAAACGGGATAGCCAGCATGATGGCAATCAACAGCACCAAAAAGCCTTTAAGTGTTCCGGTCACAGAACGGTCCGCCAGTTTACCGCCAAGATAGTTGCCGATGGAGAACCCAACGCCAATCAGCACCAGCATTGCCGTAATAAAGACAGGCGTCGCATCTGTGATGGTCCGCAGAACCGGTGAAATGTAGGTGTACAGCGTGAACATCGCCCCTGCCCCTAATACTGTGGTCAGCAGTGCAGACAAGACCTGCTGGCGCATCAGCACCGCCACCTCTTTACGCACCTCAGGGCGTTCTCCGGTGCCGCCTTTCGGCAGTGAGAAGAACAGACTCAGCATGGCGACAATGCCCAGTGCCGCGGTTGCCATAAACGACATGCGCCAGCCAATGGTTTCACCCAGCCAGGTCGCAGCTGGCACCCCACCGATATTGGCGATGGTTAGCCCCATAAACATGGTGGCGACGGCGCTGGCTTGTTTTTCTTTGGCAACAACGCTTGCAGCAACCACCGATCCCAGGCCAAAGAATGCCCCGTGATTGAGACTGGTGACGATACGCGCCAGCATCAGGGTGGCGTAATCCGGTGCAATCGCCGACAACACATTACCCAGCGTAAAAATCGCCATCAAAAAAATCAGCGCGTTGCGTCTGCCGCGATGAGAAAGCAGTAAGGTCATTAACGGCGCACCGACCATTACGCCGACAGCATAGGCGCTAATCAGCATCCCCGCCGCCGGGATAGAAACGTCAACGCCGCGGGCAATCACCGGCAGTAATCCCATCGGGGAGAACTCGGTCGTACCGATGCCAAAGGCGCCAATCGCCAGGGCAAGCAAAGGGAAATTCATTTTCATAAACTGACTCCGGAAAAGCCGTGTCGATTCGGGACACTGTCGCAGAAGTCAAAAGTATGACATCAATCACAAAAAACAGCAGTTAGCGGAATGACAAAAGAGTATTGCAAAATTGATAACAATGGCGGGGATGAAAACGGAGGGGGAACCCGGTTCCCCCTCGCGCAGAATCAATGCAGTGCAGCAGTCAGGGCGCCGAAAACGATCAGACCCAGCACGATGACGGTAGTGAACAGTGAATACTTCAGGTCGGTGCTCATCAATTTTCTCCGTTTTAATTTCCACACAAAAAGTGAGATAGCGCATTTTTGCACAAATAAACGTAAAAATCTTGCAGGAATTAGCGTGTCAGATGTTTTATCACTTCCCCTTTTGCTCAAGATCAGACAAAATTCGACGCTAAATTTATTAGCGTACCGGCCATTGACTCCCCTCCTGACGTCCAGTGTCTTTTTCCCGGCGTACCGCACCCCCATTCATGGGTACAGGGTGATTGAAGGCAAACGTTTACCTTATGTATTATCAGGAGCTTGAGATATGGTCTGGAGTGACATCTGATGGCAACGATCAAAGACGTAGCGAAGCGAGCAAACGTTTCCACCACAACCGTATCACACGTAATTAACAAAACACGTTTTGTCGCCGAAGAGACGCGCAATGCTGTGTGGGCGGCGATCAAAGAGCTGCATTATTCACCGAGCGCCGTGGCGCGCAGCCTGAAGGTGAATCACACCAAATCGATCGGCCTGCTGGCCACCAGCAGCGAAGCAGCCTACTTTGCCGAAATCATTGAGGCTGTTGAGAAGAAGTGCTTCCAGAAAGGCTACACCCTGATTCTTGGTAATGCCTGGAATAACCTGGAAAAACAACGCGCTTACTTGTCGATGATGGCGCAAAAGCGTGTTGATGGTCTGCTGGTAATGTGTTCCGAGTATCCGGAATCCCTACTGAGCATGCTGGAAGAGTATCGCCATATCCCGATGGTCGTTATGGACTGGGGCGAAGCCAAAGCCGACTTTACTGACACGGTGATCGATAACGCCTTTGAAGGCGGTTATATGGCCGGGCGTTATCTGATCGAACGCGGGCACCGCGATATCGGTGTGATCCCGGGTCCGCTTGAGCGCAACACCGGCGCGGGCCGTCTCGCCGGCTTTATGAAAGCAATGGAAGAAGCCACCATTTCCGTACCGGAAAGCTGGATTGTCCAGGGCGACTTTGAACCTGAGTCTGGTTATCGCGCCATGCAGCAGATCCTTGCACAGACGCATCGCCCGACAGCCGTCTTCTGCGGCGGCGATATTATGGCCATGGGTGCGCTGTGTGCGGCCGACGAGATGGGATTACGCGTCCCACAGGATATTTCGGTGATCGGGTATGACAATGTGCGTAACTCCCGCTTCTTCACGCCGTCACTGACCACAATACACCAGCCGAAAGATTCGCTGGGTGAAACTGCGTTTACCATGCTGCTTGACCGTATTGTGAATAAACGCGAAGAGTCGCAATCCATTGAAGTGCATCCGCGTCTGATCGAGCGTCGCTCAGTCGCCGATGGTCCGTTCCGCGACTACCGCCGTTAATCCCCTTTTGCGGGAGCCCTTATTCCGGCTCCCGCAACCATTCCCGATTCAGCGTTTCACTGTCCCCCAGGTACTCAAGAAGCCAGTTCAGTGCAGGTGATGCCTCGTTCTGCTGCCACGTCAGGCAACAAGCGGCATCCGGGAAGGGATTTTCCAGCTCCAGCGCCACCCACTCCCCGCGATCGAGCCAGGGCCTGGCAAAATGCGCCGGGACCATTCCCACGCACAACCCGGCAGACAGACAGGCTTCGGATGATTTCCAGTCCGGTACCATCACGCGTTTCTGGTTATCCAGCAGCCAGGTAATGCGCTTCGGTAACGAGCGTGATGTATCTTCCTGTATCAGTGAGGGCCAGTTACGCAACGTCTCATCACTTAATGGGCCCGGCAGCGCCGCCAGCGGATGCCGACAGGAAACCACACACTTCCAGCTCAGCATTCCCATATCGCGAAAAGCATAGCGCCCACCGACCGGGATAGCCTGCGTTGCACCAATAGCCAGTTCAACACGCCCGTCGGCCAGTGCATCCCAGACGCCGTTAAACACTTCCTGATAAACCTGGAGTTCCACATCGCTAAAGTGGCGATAAAAATCGACGATCAGCTGTCGTGTGCGTTCGGGTCTGACAATGTTGTCCACCGCAATCGCCAGTTGCCCGCGCCAGCCATTCGCAATCTGCTGGCACTGTTGACGGGTGACCTGCATTTTTTTGATAACAGAACGCCCTTCTTTCAAAAACCAGACGCCAGCGGGCGTTAACTCCACATCGCGGTGACGCCGTTCAAACAGTGGAACCGCCAGCCACTCCTCCAGTTGCCTCACGGTGTAGCTGACAGCAGAAGGCACGCGGTGCAACTCCTGAGCCGCGCCGCTAAAACTGCCGTTACGCGCCACAGCATCTACCACTTCCAGCGAATATTCTGACCACATAATCTGCCTGCAAAAAATTTGAAACCATTGCGCAAATATTAGCGTTTCACAAGGGGGAATGCACTCCTTACACTCGACAACCCTGATAACCTGCACAAAGAAGAGATACCACAATGCAACCTGGCAAAGGATTTTTAGTCTGGCTCGCGGGATTAAGCGTGCTGGGCTTTTTAGCCACCGATATGTACCTGCCCGCGTTCAGCGCTATTCAGCAAGATTTAGAGACCTCCTCCGCTGTTGTCAGCGCCACATTGAGCCTGTTTCTGGCCGGGTTTGCCGTTGCACAACTGCTGTGGGGACCGTTATCGGATCGCTATGGGCGCAAACCGATTCTGTTAACCGGCCTGGGGATTTTCGCTGTGGGCTGTCTGGGAACAGTATGGGTGCGGGACGCCACGCTGTTATTGGTGCTGCGTTTTGTACAGGCCGTCGGGGTTTGCGCCGCAACAGTAAGCTGGCAGGCGCTGGTCACGGATTATTACCCGTCACACCGCGTTAACCGTATTTTCGCCACAATTATGCCGCTGGTCGGGCTGACACCCGCGCTGGCCCCCCTGCTCGGCGCGTGGATCCTTGCGCATCTCAACTGGCAGGCAATCTTTGCCACGCTGCTAGTGATTACGCTGGTGTTGATGATCCCGGCGTTACGCCTGAAATCGTCGGCTGAGGCAACGGCGCCGGATGAGCAGTCGCTGACATTTATGGATCTGCTGCGCGCCCGCGACTATCGTGGCAATGTGATTATCTATGCGGCCTGTTCCGCCAGTTTCTTCGCCTGGCTGACCGGCTCACCGTTTATCCTGCATGAGATGGGGTACGGCCCCTCTGCGATTGGCCTGAGCTATGTACCACAGACCATTGCATTTTTGGTGGGGGGTTATGGTTGCCGCGCTGCGCTACAGAAGTGGCAAGGCGAACAACTGCTTCCCTGGCTGCTAAGTGCGTTTGCCCTCAGCGTGATGACCACCTGGGCTGTCGGCTTTATGCCGAACGTGTCGCTGACCGCACTGCTGATCCCGTTCTGCGTTATGGCAATGGCCAATGGCGCTATTTATCCCATCGTGGTTGCCCAGGCATTACGCCCTTTTCCGCAGGCAACCGGCCGTGCCGCCGCGCTGCAAAATACGCTGCAACTTGGGTTGTGCTTCCTCGCAAGCCTGGTGGTCTCATGGCTTATCGCCACGCCGCTACTGACCACCACCAGCGTAATGCTGTCGATGGTACTGCTGGCGACGCTGGGATATCGTCTGCAACGGCAACCGCATCGCAGGTATGCGAAAGAGGCCACCACAACAGCATCCTCACGGGGATAGTCGCTGCGGCGATTATCCCTAAGTCACTGATTAGCATGCTAACAGTTTTCTGTTGAATCACCTGATTTTGAAGCCTATACTAAATTTCGCTGTTTTATAAATACGATAAATATTATGTAGTAACGGGCGTCGGATTACGCCCGTTTCACCATGGATGGCCTTTCGGCAAGGGTTCTCCCTTCCTCTGTTCTACGTCGGATATCAGCCTCACGGCGAAAACCGTGAGATTTCTCACAAGCCCGAAAAAGCGTCTACGCTGTTTGAAGGTTCTGATCACTGGTTAGTGATGGAGAAGTTATGAGTTCATCGTGTATAGAAGAAGTCAGCGTACGGGATGATAATTGGTTCCGTATAGCAAACGAGCTACTGAGCCGCACCGGTATCCAGGTTAATGGCCCCGCAGCTTCAGATATTCAGGTGAAAAATCCTGATTTTTTCAAACGCGTTTTACAGGAAGGTTCGCTCGGACTCGGCGAAAGTTATATGGATGGCTGGTGGGATTGCGACCGGCTGGACATCTTCTTCACCAAAGTTCTCCGCGCCGGCCTGGAAAACCAACTCCCGCACCACCTGAAAGACACTCTCCGCATTGCCGGAGCAAGATTATTTAATCTGCAGAGTAAGAAACGGGCCTGGATTGTGGGTAAAGAGCATTACGATCTCGGTAATGACTTGTTTACCCGCATGCTGGATCCGCAGATGCAATACTCTTGCGCCTACTGGAAAGAGGCCGACACCCTTGAGGACGCGCAACTGGCTAAACTGAGGCTTTGCTGTGAAAAGTTGCAGTTAAGACCCGGGATGCGCGTGCTCGATATTGGTTGTGGATGGGGCGGGCTGGCGCAATTTATGGCGCAAAATTACGGCGTCAGCGTGGTGGGCGTCACCATTTCCGCCGAGCAACAAAAACTGGCGCAACAGCGGTGTGAAGGCCTCGATGTGGAGATCCGCCTACAAGATTACCGCGACATGAACGACCAGTTCGATCGCATTGTGTCTGTCGGTATGTTTGAACATGTCGGGCCGAAAAACTATGCGACCTATTTCAGCGTGGTGGATCGTAATCTCAAACCCGATGGCATTTTCCTGCTGCATACCATCGGCTCTAAACGTACCGATCACAACGTTGATCCATGGATTGACCGTTATATTTTCCCTAACGGTTGCCTGCCTTCCGTACGCCAGATCGCGGACGCGAGCGAGGCGCATTTCGTGCTGGAAGACTGGCATAACTTTGGCGCCGATTATGACCGCACGCTGATGGCGTGGTATGCCCGTTTCCTTGACGCATGGCCGGAGATTGCCGATAACTACTCCGAACGGTTTAAACGGATGTTCAGCTACTATCTGAACGCCTGCGCGGGCGCGTTTCGCGCGCGGGATATCCAGCTCTGGCAGGTAGTATTTAGTCGCGGTATTGAACGGGGATTGCGCGTGGCGCGCTGATCCCTCAGCCCCTTGTAAAAAGGCCGCATTATCAATGTGCGGCCTTTTTTATTTTCCCGTCAGGAGGCCATTACTCTTCGCTAATCACAGCAGCGACAGCGGCAGCCTCTTTTGCAGCCAGTACGCGCTCAACGGTATCGACAACCGCCTGCGTTTGCGGATCAATTTCAATATTGACACGATGCCCCAGTTTTTTGGCTCCGAGCGTGGTGCGTTGCAACGTCTCCGGGATCAGGTGCACACAGAAACGGCTGCTGGTTACTTCCCCCACCGTCAGGCTGATGCCATCAATACCGATAAAGCCTTTATAGAGGATGTATTTCATCAAGGTCGGATCCGACACCTTGAACCAAATCTGGCGATTATTTTCCGACGTGAGGATTTTGACGATTTCCGCAGTGGTCATAATATGGCCGGACATCAGATGTCCGCCAATTTCATCACTGAATTTCGCCGCGCGCTCCACGTTTACCTCATCACCAATGCCCAGCTCGCCCAGGTTGGTAATACGCAACGTTTCTTTCATTAAATCGAAACTAATACGACTGCCGTCGATGGCCGTTACGGTCAGACAACAGCCATTGTTCGCGATGGAAGCACCGGTTTCGATGCCATCAAGCATATGCTCAGGAAGTTCAACGACGTGGGTGCGGAAATTGGGTTTATCATCAATAGACACCAGTTTTGCCGTGCCCTGTACAATACCAGTAAACATACCTACCACTCCTGTTCCCATTCATACGGCGTTACCGTTTTCTTTACGCACAATAACAGGTGGAAATTGCCGTTGCCAGTCTCAATCCCACCGCCGGGCGTTTTCCCGAACAGATAACAATAAGATGAACAACGGTCTGCGTGCGGCAAGAGAGTGTTGATGCAGGGTTAACATGGCAAAAACGGGGCTTAACAGGTAATATTTGAACACATGCCGCATTTATCGCAGTGCGGCATCGTTTTTAGCACAAGGAAAAACTCCTTCCTGAACGGTTGTTCCATTCTCTCTTATAACTACAAAACAATATAAAGGTGTTCTCGTGCAGAAGTATGTTACAGAAGCGCGTCAGTTACTGGCACTCGCCTTGCCGGTCATTGTTGCGCAGGTCGCCCAGACTGCAATGGGCTTCGTTGATACAGTCATGGCGGGTGGCTATAGCGCCACGGATATGGCCGCTGTCGCTATTGGTACCTCTATCTGGTTTCCCGCTATCCTCTTCGGTCACGGTCTATTGCTGGCAATGACGCCGGTAATTGCCCAGTTAAACGGCTCCGGACGTCGCGATCGCATCGCTCACCAGGTGGGTCAGGGTTTCTGGCTGGCGGGCATTGTGGCGGTGTTGATCATGATTGTGCTGTGGAATGCCGGTCATATCATTCATGCGATGCATAACATCGACCCGATTCTGGCGGAAAAAGCCGTGCGTTTTTTACGCGCGTTGATGTGGGGGGCGCCTGGCTATCTCTTTTTTCAGGTGATGCGCAACCAGTGCGAAGGTCTGGCCCGCACTCAGCCTGGCATGGTGATGGGCTTTGTCGGCTTGCTGGTAAATATCCCGGTGAACTATATCTTTATTTATGGTCATTTCGGTATGCCGGAACTGGGCGGCGTCGGCTGCGGCGTGGCAACCGCATCGGTCTATTGGGTGATGTTCATCTGCATGCGGATGTATGTAAAACGCGCCCGCGTCATGCGCGACATTCAGCACGCCCAGCGTTTCGCTAAACCCGATTTCGAGGTGCTAAAGCGTCTTGCGCAACTGGGGTTGCCCATTGCGTTGGCCCTGTTTTTTGAAGTCACATTGTTTGCGGTCGTGGCCCTGTTGGTGTCACCGCTGGGCATTGTCGATGTGGCGGGTCACCAGATTGCGCTTAACTTCAGTTCGCTAATGTTTGTTCTGCCGATGTCACTGGCCGCAGCGGTGACCATCCGGGTGGGCTTCCGTTTGGGCCAGGGATCCACGCTGGATGCCAAGACCTCGGCGCACACCGGGTTGATCGTCGGTGTGTGTATGGCGGCGGTGACGGCGGTTTTCACCGTGCTGATGCGCGAACAAATCGCCTTGCTCTATAACAAAAACCCGGAAGTGGTGACGCTCGCTTCGCACCTGATGCTGCTGGCAGCGATTTACCAAATCTCCGACTCCATTCAGGTGATTGGCAGCGGTATCCTGCGCGGCTATAAAGATACGCGTTCGATCTTTTTTATCACCTTTACCGCCTATTGGGTGCTGGGGCTGCCGTCTGGCTATATTCTGGCGCTGACCGATCTCGTGGTCGAGAGAATGGGCCCGGCCGGTTTCTGGATGGGCTTTATTATTGGCCTGACGTCTGCAGCGATCCTGATAATGCTGCGAATGCGCTATCTGCAACGCCTGCCTTCGGCAACGATTTTGCAGCGCGCCGCACGTTAAAATGGCTGTAGCCGCCAGCTGGCGGCTACTTTCACAGCGTTTTGTTCAGTTGTTCCGCAATCGCGTGAATTCAGGAATAAATTTGCCATTTTCCGCTTGCCACTTCTCCGACCTGCCGCTAATATTCGTCCCCGTTGTCAACCACAACACTGCGTTCATAGCTCAGCTGGTTAGAGCACCACCTTGACATGGTGGGGGTCGTTGGTTCGAGTCCAATTGAACGCACCATTCCTTCTCAGTGCGTCCGTAGCTCAGTTGGTTAGAGCACCACCTTGACATGGTGGGGGTCGATGGTTCGAGTCCATTCGGACGCACCATTCTTAGTAAATATCAGTTTTTCTTCCGCTTTTTCATTTCAGCATAAACATCACCGCCACGCCGATTGCGCCTTAGCGACAGTGATAATGCAACCTTCCCGTATGCGTTGAAAAAAACAGGCAAAAAAAAGCCGCACCTTTCGGCGCGGCTTTTCGTATTACAGCCTGGCGATCAGAATCCGACTTTCAGCGTGATTTGACCGCCGTAACCGCCGGTGCCAGCGTCGTTGATGCTCCGGGTATAGCCTGCCCGCACACCGAGGGTAACGTTATCGCGGATCTGTCCATCGATACCGACATCCAGTGCTGCCGCTGTCCCGTCCTGATCCGGATTAAATGCGACCTCGCTGCCTGCTACGCCTGGCGCGTTGACGTTCAGCGTGCCCTTCGAATCGAAGGTCTGGATAAAGGATGGACGCACCCACCAGCTTACCGGTACGGGTTTGCCTGTCTCTTTCAGCGTCGCGTTATTGCCCAGACGCAAACCAGCACGTACCTGCTGGCTGTGACCGTCGCCGAACTGCACGTTTGCAACGTCATCATTACCCTCTTTAAGGTTCACTCCGCGATACTGGTACTGGACCTGCGGTTCCAACACCAGGCCGCCGCCAATCTCAAACGGCAAACCGGTTTCGACGGAGCCAAGGTAGCCCCAGCCGTGGGTTTTCAGGCCATCTCCGTCGCGCGGGTTGGTATCGAAGTTGTGGCGTGTCCCCTGGGCTACCACATCCATCCACCAGCCACTCTCATGCACACCGTTGAGGTAGAGGCCGCCGCTGTAAGCGTCGTCGCGTACCGTACCGGCTTTCGACTTGTTGTTGCGCTGCACGTCGACGGCAGAAAGTCCCGCCGCACCGTACACGCCAACGGTCCATTCCATGGTGGAGGCCGATCCCTGCCACAGATCGCTACCGATCTGCAGGAAGGTATAGCCGCCTTTACTGTCCGGCGTGTTGCCGCTACGCAAATCATTGCTGCCGTGATCGTGGCTCATCTGGCCGGCCTGGAAACGGGCCCACATGTTGCTACCACTTTCGGCTGCGGTACGCGCCGCATAGCGACGTGCATCCAGCGAGCCGAGCAGCGCACTGTCGTAGTCCATAGCCTGAGCATAGATGGAGTTATAGAGATACATTGCCGAACGGTAGTTCTGCGGGCCGTTCTCGTTGCTACCCGCATCAGCAGTCGTCAGATACCAGCTTTGGTCGGCGCTGCCCTGTTGCAGGGTGTAGTTATATGCACCTGCCTGCAGGCTGCCGCTGAGACTGAAGGCATCATCGGTCGTAGTCGCACCGTTGATGGCATTCACCACCTGAATGCCGTTGCCGGTAGTACGTGCACCCAGACCGCCCTGACTGCGGATGGCGATCTGTGTATTACCGGTCGCTGTACCGCCGTCCAGCACCAGGCTGTCACTCACAGCGGTATTGCCGTTAAACAGGGTGTTCAGGGTAATGGTGCCACCATTGCCTACCAGATTGGTGACGGTCAGGGTTTTCGGAACGAAGGTCCCGGTCGGTGCCTGGAAATCTATCGAGCCGCCGAGTGTCAGGTTATTGAGCAGGGAGTTAGCAGTCATCAGCCAATTTGAACCGGCATCAATGGTCAGATCTGTCGGGTCTATCATCCCGGTCAGCGAGGTGCCGTTGGTCAGCTGTAGTGAGGTGCCGCGCTGGGCGATGATGTCGGTCACGGCATCCAGCCCGCTGAACACCAGGGTACCGCTCTGCAGATAGGTACCCCCAGATTGATCAAGCACACCGCTCAGGGTCAGCGTGTTATCACCTTCTTTATACAGCGTACCGTTGCCGGAAATGGCCGCGTTAATGGTGTTGTTGCTGGTATCAGTGGTGATATGCAGTTCGCCGCTGTTGTTAACGTTACCGGCAAGCGTAGCGCCGTCGTTGACTTGGGTTACCCCAGTCAGCATACCGCCCTCGGCAACGCTCAGCGTACCGTTCTCGCTTACTACGGTATTGTTGGCAGTGCCGTCTGCAGCAACCAATAGTAGGCCGCCATTTTCAAGCAGTACGTTTTCCGCAACACTATTGGCAATGGAGAAACTGCCAAGCGCGTTGGTGCCGGTGAGCGAGGTGTCAGTGCCTGCCATCAACGCTGCGCCGCTATTGAGGTTGATATTGGTGACCGTTGCGCCATCTTCCAACGCCAGTATGCCGCCGCGCTCAATCGCTGTCAGATCCGCCACGCCCCCGGCGCGAACGAACTGGGCGCCGCCTTTGCTAACAGTAGTAGCAATAGCCGTGCCGCCGAAACTGACGCTTTGGGTGCCATTTTCACTGACGGTGGACGAGGCGACGGTGCCGCCCTTATTGACCACCTGATCACCCACCACCATATTGTCGATAACGATCGCGCCGTCATTAACGTTCTGGATCCCGCCTTCACGGATGATAGTGGAGATGACCGTCCCGCCGCTGCTTACGTTCTGGGTGCCGCCATCGTTAATGGTGGTGCTAATGGAGGTCCCTCCGTTAAGCACGTTCTGGATCCCGCCGGCCTGGATGACAGCAAGTACCGATGAACCCCCGCTGTAGATATTCTGGATGCCGCGCTCGTAGAGCGTCGTGCGAGTCGCGGTCCCGCCCCGGTAGATATTCTGCACGCCGTTCGCGGAAAGTTCGGTATCAACCGCACTGCCGCGCACATTCTGCTGGCTGGAGTTGATCATCGAGGTTTTCACCGCCGTTGCACCCGCAGCGATATTCTGCACCGCAAAATTATCCATCAGGGTGTTTTCCGCGCGCCCACCGCTGTAGAGGTTCTGGATGCTGTTGCGGTTACGGGTATCGGTCACCACTGCACCATCATAAATACCCTGCACTGCACCGTCGCTTAGCACAGTAGAGGTCGCGGCACCTCCGTCATAGATGCGCTGCTCTGCATTGGTGATTTCCGACCCGGTGGTAGTGCCGAAGACCTCTTGAATGCCGCCATCAATTACCACAGAGACTTCAGCATTGGCGTTTTTGTTAATCACCTGACGCCCGCCGTTTTTCACGATGCTGACAATCGAGGTTCCGTCAACCACTTGTAAACCGCCATCAATAAAGGTGAAATCAGTAACGCCGCCTGAGGCAACGTTTTGTCTGCCGCCAGTGGAGATGGTCCCACCGTAGGTGTAACCGCCCGAATTAACGTTCTGTACCCCCCCTTTCTCGACGCGTGTTTCAAAGGCTTGCCCGCCGCTGCCGATATTCTGCGTACCGCCCAGCAGGCGCGCAGCAAAGGATTTTGCGCCGTTATTGATGTGCTGCTCACCGCCGTTCAACACGGTGGAGATCGCCACTGCGGCGTTGCTGAGGATCTGCGTTCCGCCAGCGTTAATGACGCTCTGGCGTGACCAGCCGTACGGGTCAACGATTTGCAGGCCACCGTTATTAATCACCGCGTCGAACGATTGCCCGTCGACACGCTGTACGCCGCCGCTGTTAATCAGTGTGCCGCTGGCCTGACCGCTCTTGGTCACCAGTTGTACCCCGCCGTCGCTGATGCTGGTGCCAGACGCAGAGCCTTCTACCAGTTGAGTACCACCGCCGAACACCGTGCCGTCAGACGCCGCCCCACCGAGGCTGATGTGCTGCACACCGCCGCTGTTCACCGTGGTGCCTGCCGCCAGGCCACCTTTATTCACCAGTTGGGTACCACCGTTGCGCACCACCGCCGACGTCGCGTTGCCATCGACGCTCTGCACACCGCCGCTGTTGATCAGGGTGCTGACCGCTTTCCCGCTGGTGGTGACGATCTGATAGGCGCCATCATTCAGGCTGGTACCCGACGCCGTACCCGCCACCACCTGTTTTCCGCCGCCGAAGATGGTGCCACCAGCCGCCGAGCCGCCGAGATTGATATGCTGCAGGCCGCCGCTGTTCACCGTGGTGTCTGTCGCCAGGCCACCCTTATTCACCAGTTGAGTGCCGCCGTTGCGTACCACCGATGAGGTGGAATCGCCGTCCACGCTCTGAACACCGCCGCTGTTGATGATGGTGTTGGTGGTTTTGCCGGTAGCTTGCACAATCTGCAGACCGCCATCGCTGATGCTGGTTCCGGACGCGGTTCCTGCCACCAGTTGTTTGCCGCCACCGAAGATGGTGCCATCAGACGCCGCGCCACCAAGGTTGATGTGCTGCAAACCACCGCTGTTGATGATGGAACCTGCAGCCAGCCCCCCCCTGTTCACCAACTGCACCCCGCCGTTGTTCACGACAGCAGAAGTCGCTGAACCATCAACGCGCTGCAGACCGCCGCTGTTGATGAGCGACCCAGTAGCAAGACCGCCCACCTGGACGTGCTGGATGCCGCCATCGCCGATGACCGTGTCATCCGCCAACCCGGCTACCTGCTGCGTTCCGCCCAGCAGTGTCGTTTTGGAGGCCGCACCGTTGGCACGCACAATCTGCACGCCATCTTTATCGACGCGAGTGTTGTTCGCATGACCGCCGCTGCGGATCACCTGTTTCCCGCCGGTGTAGACGATCGTGCCATTAGCCGTACCGTCAACATCCTGGAAACCACCGTCATAGATTTTGCTGTCAGTCGTTTTCCCGGTAACGTGAACCTGCTGCACACCCCCCGAGTCCACACGAGTGTTGGATGCCGTACCTTCAACAATCTGGGTGCCGCCAAACAGCAACGCATCCGAAGCAGCACCACCTTCGTTGATGTGCTGCAGACCACCGGAATTAACCAGCGAGCCCGTGGCAAGCGCGCCGGAGTGGATCAGTTGAACACCGCTTTCATTGACCACAGCGGAGATCGCCGTGCCGTCTACCGCCTGTGTGCCACCGCTGCTGATGATGGTGTCGGTGGCTTTACCGGTGGCCTGGACAAGCTGGTAAGCGCCGTCGTTGATGCTGGTACCGGAGGCCGTGCCGGCAACAACTTGCCGACCGCCGCCAAACACCGTAGTGTCGGACGCAGCGCCGCCTTCATTGATGTGTTGCAGGCCGCCGCTGTTAACGGTAGCGTTATCCGCCAGCCCGCCACGGTTCACCAGTTGGGTGCCGCCGTTATAAATAACCGATGAGGTGGCTGTGCCATCCACGCGCTGCAGGCCGCCATCGTTGATCAGCGATCCGGTGGCGCTACCGCCAACCTGCACGTGTTGTACGCCGCCTGCACCGATGATGGTGTCTGCCGCCACCCCCGCCAGTTGCTGAATACCGCCCAACAGCGTGGTGAAAGCAGTTGCCCCGCCTGAGAGCACATTCTGAATACCGCCACTGTTAATCACTGCGCTGGAGGCTGCACCGCCGCTGCGGACTTTCTGCAGACCACCGTCATTCACTTCTGCTGAAAACGAGACGCCATCGACATCCTGTTCGCCGCCGGCGTTAACTACCGCATCACTGCTCATGCCACTGGCGTGAATCTGTTGCAGCCCGCCGTTATTGATGACGGTGCCAGAGGCGGTGCCTTCTACCAATTGTGTGCCGCCGAGCAAAATGGCATCGGATGCCGCACCGCCTTCGCTGATATGTTGCAGCCCACCGGTGTTCACTACGCCGCCTGTGGCCAGCCCGCCGCGATTAATCTGCTGCGTACCGCCAGCATTGACGATAGAGGAGATGGCCTGACCGTCTACAGTCTGCGTGCCACGATTGTTGATGATGGTACCGGTAGATTTACCGGTTTTTTGCACCAGCTGCGCACCACCATCGTTGACGCTGGTGCCGGATGCGGTTCCCGCAACAACCTGGGTGCCGCCACCAAACACTACGCCGTCGGAGGCTGCCCCGCCCTGATTGATATGCTGAACCCCGCCGCTGTTCACGGCTGTGCCCGCCGCCAGCGCGCCGCTATGCACCAGTTGGGTACCACCGTCGTTGACAACTGCGGAGATCGCGGTGCCGTCTACGGTTTGTGTGCCGCGGTTGTTGATGATAGTACCGGTGGCTTTGCCGGTTTGCTGAACCAGCTGTGCGCCACCGTCGTTGAGGTGCGCACCCGATACCGTGCCGGCCACGACTTGCTTGCCGCCGCCAAAAATGGCGGTGTCAGCAGCGGAACCGCCGACGTTAACGTGCTGAACGCCGCCGCTGTTGACCGTCGCGTCCTGAGAAAAACCACCGCTGTTGATGAGCTGGATGCCGCCTGCGTTAATGACACCCTGAGCAGAATTGCCGTTAACGGCTTGTACACCGCCATTGTTAATAATCGTCTGGCTTGCCACCCCACTCTGTAGCACAGTTTGCACACCGCCAGCACCGACAATGGTGCCATTTGCCCTACCGGCGACCGCCTGCTTGCCACCGCTGTTAAGTTGCGAACCTGTTGCCGTCCCGTCCACTTCAACAATTTGTGCCCCGTCAGTGATAACGGTCCCGGTCGTCTGACCGTTCTGACGCACAATCTGCGAACCGCCATTCTGAACGCGGGTATCCACGGTCTGGCCGCCCGCCACTATCTGGGTACCGCGGTTGCCAATAGTATGGTTGGTGGCTAACCCACCGGTGCGCACGTTCTGTACCCCCTCCTGTACCACCTCATCCCGCGTCGAACCAGTGACATCCGGGGTGAACGCCATCGCCCCGCTGCTTGCAAACATGCCGCCCACCGCAGCCGAGATCAACACCGCGCCACTTGCACGCTTGCCTTTCGCCCTGGTCAGTTCTGAAACCACCACGAACGCCCGCTGAATGTCATTCCACACCAGCCGGTAACTGCAGTTAAGACTTTTCTTCATTTTAATGTCCTCGAAACCCTTCCCTCATCCGTCAGGCGGCGTGTTGATTGGGGTCTGCAAATGCTGTTGTTTTGATGCCAAAGGGATCGCTTTGCAGGGCAATCAGCCGACGAAGATGGCCGATGACCTGCTTGCCAGTGATAAAACGTGTGCATTCGTACTGGCGTTCCGTGCCTTTGTGGCGCGGACACCAGAAATAGTCCTGATGATCAAAATTAAACCGCACGTCATCCCAGCAGCCGTTGCAGACATGCGTGTTGATGACGCGCCAGGGGGTATGAAATTCGCTGTTAGGCAGGCTGAATCCACTGATTAGCACCACCGGAATACGGCAGCCCCAGGCAAGCCAGGAGAGACCGCTGCCGAGGCCGATAAAGAATTCGGCGTGCTCCAGCAGCGCCACGCGGTCTGCGAGGGGCAGATTGCCGGTGAAGTCTTCCGCGCCGTGGGGGATTTTGTTCCAAATGTAACCGCGCCCTACCACGCGCTCTTTGTCGATACACAGCACGCGGTAGCCCTGCTCTTTGAGATAGTCGATCACTTCATGCCAGCCGCTGCCGTTGTTCCAGAATTTGGCTTGGCTGGTGGACTGAGTCGCAATGCAGACGTAGGGTTCGGCGATACGACGTGAGCTACGCTGGCGCAGATCCGGAACGATTTCCGTGGGGTCGACACCGAGAATATGACCGGCGCTGCGGTGCAGACCAACGGCTCGAAAATCAAATGGTTGCTTGTTGAGATCGCCGTGAAAAAACAGCCCGACGCGCCAACTGGCATAGGGCGGCTCACTCACGCCCGGCCCGGTCTGCCAGGCTTCAGGAGTAAAACAATTGAGTTGTGGATAGACAGGTTTAAAAAGATCGACGATGGGCTGTGCCATGGTGCAATCAACGTTGCATTGGTACGTCTGTCGAAAGCGTTCGGCGTAAGGTACCCAGCCAATGAGATCGCCCAGCGTACCGCAGGGAAATGAGACCAGCACCTTTTTGCCATGCATATCCAGAACGTGATCCAGCACGGGTTCCGACTGAACACCGTCCCAGACTCGCAGACGAAACCGCACATAATACTTTTTTGTGCTGATCACCCAGCCCTGTGCGACATCGTCGGAAAAGAGGATATTTCCCGTTTCTTCATCGCTTATTTCTACCCGCCAGTTGCCGGGCGGTAACAGTAACCGGGCACCGTCATTAAAATCATACAGGATACCCATTGGCCCCTGCTGAGTAGGGAATTCTGGCGGTGAAATAAAAGCATATCCATGACCAACCACTGCGGAAGTCGTCATCGCCCAACCTTAATCATGAGTAAAAGCATTAAATAAGGCTGGCAGTAAATAATAATCAGGCACCAGCCGACCTCCGGATGCAATAATCCAGAGCGAATGTCTTCATAAATTTATTGAGTCTCGTTAAGAGTCGATTAATGGTAGTAATAAGGAGACTTATTGCAAATTCTTTCTAAAATTTAAGATCTTTGTATATCAATAACTTAGTTTTTTTATTGTATTTAGGCACCCTTCACTTAACATAGAAAAAACAACGAGTTAAATCTCAGGAAGAGCAAATATTTTAGGATTATCCTTAAAGCAAACTTAGTGCAAAAAAGTGATATCTACTGAAAATATGAAATATATCCGCGCCTTTTCAGGTAGCCTCTACGAGAATATATCCACCTCGCTAAGATCACAGATGGAGTAAAGCCAATCCGCCTCGCTAGTTATTTAAAAAGCGAGCCAACGCACTCTTTTTATTTAATTCTCACCTATGTATTTTTACGTCAAATAATAAACGGAACAATCCGATTGATTATTTTTAACGCAACAAAAATGTGAGAATAAATCAATCTGTATACACCAGAGAAATAACGTTGCCGTCGAGTGGGTCAAACTGATGTCAACACTATGGCCAGGCCCCATACCGCCTCGCTTATGCAACGGTTGCGCAATTTTGTGATAACGGTTACACAACAAAATGATGATGACGAGAAATTCGCATTTTGAAACAGCGTTTTTAATTCCTTTCTGTCAAGGTGGACGCTATAATGCCGCCATCCTAATTTGAATGGATTCAGCTGATTGAACTTTAAAACAAATAACTCACATCATTTTTTCCCCGAGCTGGCTGAATCTCAGGCACACATTACTCTGCACGCTTTTTTGATGTCACCTATCCTTAGGCTGTGGCATCGCTCTTTTCGCAACACAGGTTTGACTCCGGAGCCGTGCGCTACCCGGAGCGTGATTTCCATATCCTTCTCAACTCAAACTTAAAGACCAGAACTGTCATGAAAAAGACCAAAATTGTTTGCACCATCGGTCCAAAAACCGAATCCGAAGAGATGCTGGCGAAGATGCTGGACGCGGGCATGAACGTCATGCGTTTGAACTTCTCTCACGGCGACTATGCGGAACACGGCCAGCGCATCAAAAACCTGCGCAACGTGATGAGCAAAACCGGTAAAAAAGCGGCGATTCTGCTGGACACTAAAGGTCCGGAAATCCGCACCATCAAACTGGAAGGCGGCAACGATGTTTCGCTGAAAGCGGGCCAGACCTTCACCTTCACCACCGACAAATCCATTGTGGGTAACGCTGATACCGTTGCGGTGACCTACGAAGGTTTCACCACCGACCTGAACGTTGGCAACACGGTGCTGGTGGACGATGGTCTGATCGGCATGGAAGTGACTGCCATCGAAGGCAACAAAGTTATCTGTAAAGTACTGAATAACGGCGACCTCGGCGAAAATAAAGGCGTTAACCTGCCGGGCGTTTCCATCGCCCTGCCGGCGCTGGCTGAAAAAGATAAGCAAGACCTGATCTTTGGTTGCGAACAAGGCGTTGACTTTGTTGCCGCATCCTTTATCCGTAAACGTTCTGACGTGGTTGAAATCCGTGAGCATCTGAAAGCGCACGGTGGCGAACACATTCAGATCATCTCCAAAATCGAAAACCAGGAAGGCCTGAATAACTTCGACGAAATCCTCGAAGCATCCGACGGCATCATGGTTGCGCGTGGCGACCTGGGCGTTGAAATCCCGGTTGAAGAAGTGATCTTCGCGCAGAAGATGATGATCGAAAAATGTATCCGCGCGCGCAAAGTGGTCATTACTGCGACCCAGATGCTGGACTCTATGATCAAAAACCCGCGTCCGACCCGCGCTGAAGCTGGCGACGTGGCGAACGCCATCCTCGACGGTACCGACGCAGTTATGCTGTCTGGCGAATCCGCAAAAGGTAAATATCCGCTGGAAGCTGTGACCATTATGGCTACCATCTGCGAACGTACCGACCGCGTGATGACCAGCCGCCTGGACTTCAACAACGACAGCCGCAAACTGCGCATTACCGAAGCCGTATGTCGTGGTGCGGTTGAGACGGCTGAAAAACTGGAAGCCCCGTTGATTGTGGTTGCAACCCAGGGCGGTAAATCCGCACGCGCAGTACGCAAATATTTCCCGGATGCCACTATTCTGGCGCTGACCACCAACGAAGTGACCGCGCGTCAGCTGGTGCTGAGCAAAGGCGTTGTTGCGCAGCTGGTGAAAGAGATCTCCTCTACCGATGATTTCTACCGTCTGGGTAAAGAAGTGGCGCTGGAAAGCGGCCTGGCGGCCAAAGGCGACGTTGTGGTAATGGTTTCTGGTGCACTGGTTCCAAGCGGCACGACCAACACGGCCTCTGTCCACGTTCTGTAATATAGTCAAACATTACAGACTGATTAAAAAAGCGCCCTTGCGGCGCTTTTTTTATATTCCGGTAACCACTCAAAATAAAAAATCAAATCGGATTTCACTATTTAAGCCCGGCATTATCTAAGATGAATCCGATGGAAGCCTGCTGTTTTAACACGCGTTTTTTAACCTTTTATTCAAAGTCGGTGCTTCTTTGAGCGAACGATCAAATTTAAGGGCATTCCCATCAAAAAAATATTCTCAACATAAAAAAGTTTGTGTAATACTTGTAACGCTACATGGAGATTAACTCAATCTAGAGGGTATTAATAATGAATCGTACTAAACTGGTACTGGGCGCGGTAATCCTGGGTTCTACTCTGCTGGCTGGTTGCTCCAGCAATGCTAAAATCGATCAGCTGTCTTCTGACGTTCAGACTCTGAACGCTAAAGTTGACCAGCTGAGCAACGACGTGAACGCAATCCGTTCCGACGTTCAGGCTGCTAAAGATGACGCAGCTCGCGCTAACCAGCGTCTGGACAACCAGGCTCACTCTTACCGTAAGTAAGAGTTCCTGTGTTGAAATGGCGCACGTAGTGCGCCATTTTTTTTGCCTGCCATTCCCCTTCCTTATCTACTGCGTTATCGCCCTCTGTCCCGTTTCCGCATTCATTGCCGCGGCTTCTGCGCTGTTCTGCACCGATAACACACTTTCCGGATTCACCGCTGCGGATTTCCTCGACGCTACAGCAACCGGATAACCTGCGCGACGATTCAGCGCCTTCTCGATCAGCTTCTTGTCACCACCGGACTGGTTAATAAACGTAGCCAGCGCAGGAGAAAGCTGGATGGGCACCCGCTGAGTATCTTCTTCCACCGTCTGCGACAACGGACGATGAACTTCAATATAGTGCCTGCCATCGGGCTCCACGGCGTATTTCACCGGCTCGTTGATGATGGTCACCCGAGTCCCAGCGGAGACCTGAGCAAACAACGCCTGAATATCCGGCGCGCTCATACGCATACAGCCAGAACTGACCCGCAACCCGACGCTGTCAGGCGCATTGGTGCCATGAATGAGATATTCGCCATGACCAATGCCCAAACGCAGCGCAAAGCGACCCAGCGGGTTATGTGGCCCGGCGGGCACCACGGGTGGCAATTCAATGCCATTGGCCAGTGAGCGCGCACGTATGCCGACTGTTGGCGTCCAGGTTGGGTTAGGGATCTTCTGGCTAACTCGGGTCACAGAAACTGGCGTTTCCAGTCCTTGTTGACCGATACCGATCGGGTAGACCTGCACACTGTTTTTTCCCGGCGGGAAATAGTACAGCCGCAGCTCAGCCAGATTCACCACAATGCCCTCACGGGGCGTATCCGGTAACAGCATTTGCGACGGAATGGTCACCACCGTACCGGGACGAGGAACCGGCGCAATCGTGTCATTCGCCTCCAGGATCAGCATCGCTGCGGTATCAAAATGCCGCGCAATGGCCTGCAGATTTTTATCCTCCGCTCTGACGGTCCAGGTTTGATTTTCGCCAATGAGACGGCTGCCATCCGGCGGCAGAACGTATTCCGCTGCATGGGCCAGTTGTATAGCGCTAAAAGCGCCGAAAAGACATAAGGAAAGAAGAGACGCGCGTTTCATACTGACGTTCCTGTATTCACCGGCAGGCTGCCGGAAAGCTGAAAATCCATGCGAGACGGGGATCGCCTCGCGTAACAGGATGAAAGCTGTCTTTTGAGTTTAGCTAATGTTTGCCGCTTTGTTGCGTATCGCGCGGATCATTGCTTCAAGCCCTTGCGAGCGGGAGGGAGTAAGATGCTGGGTTAACGACAACTGTTCGAACCACGGACGCACATCAAAGGCCACAATATCCTGCGCTGTCATTTGCTGATAAAGCACAAACACAATGGCAATCAACCCCTTAACGATCGCGGCGTCGCTGTCGCCTGACAGTTCAATCACACCCGCGTCGTTGCGCTGCATGACGATCCACACCTGACTCTGGCAACCCTGAATAATGTTGTCCGGGTTATGGCCCTCCTCGCTCAGGTCCGGCAGGCGTTGTCCCAGTTCGATAATATAGAGATATTTCTCTTCCCAGTTGGCGCAGCGATTAAAATTGCGCAACAACTTCTCTTTATCCGGTAATGCAGCCATGTTCGCCTCTTACGTTAGCCCAGCAACTGATGAATACGTTTCAGGCCAGCTACCAGACGATCCACCTCTTCTTCTGTATTGTACATAACCAGCGATGCGCGACACATGGCCGGCACTTTATAAAACGCCATCAACGGCATGGCACAATGGTGCCCGGTACGCACCGCAATACCGTAATTATCGAGGAAACTCCCTACGTCATAGGCGTGGTGTTTCCCCAGATTAAAAGCAATCACCCCCTGACGCTGCGCCGGGCCATACAGGGTTAAATCCGGCACCTCTGCCAGTGCAGTTAACGCGTAACGCATCAGCGTCTGCTCATATTCGCCAATGGCGTCCAGCCCAAGTCGGGTGACGTAATCAATAGCTGCGCCAAGGCCGATAATGCCGCCGGTATTGGGTGTGCCGGCTTCGAAACGCCAGGGCGCTTTGGCATAGGTGGTGCCCTCCGTCAGACTGACGGTGGCGATCATCGAACCGCCCCCTTCCCACGGCGGCATATCCTGCAGGATCGCCTCTTTCACATACAGCACGCCAATCCCTGTCGGTCCGTACAGCTTATGGCCGGAGAAGACATAAAAATCACAATCCAGCGCCTGCACGTCCACTGAATGATGCATTACGGCCTGCGCACCATCCACCAGTACTTTCGCTCCGTGCTGATGCGCCAGTGTGATCATCTCCGCCACCGGGTTTTCGGTGCCCAGTACATTCGAAACCTGAGTGATGGCCAGCAGGCGGGTACGCTCGTCAAACAATGTGGGCAGCACGCCGAGTTGCAAGGTGCCATCCTGATTGAGCGGAATAACACGTAGTTGCGCACCGACGCGTTCACAGAGCATTTGCCACGGCACAATATTGGCGTGATGCTCCATAGCGCTGATAACTATATTGTCACCCGCGTGCACCTGGCTGTTGCCCCAGCTGTTTGCCACGAGGTTGATACCCTCGGTCGTGCCGCGCACAAACACCAGTTCTTCCGGCAGCCGCGCGTTAAGAAACGCCGCAGCCTGCACGCGCACATTTTCCATACGTTGCGTGGCTTCTGCGCTCAACGTATGAATGCCGCGATGTACCGCGGCATAGCCGTGGCGGAAAAACGCCGCTTCGGCATCAATAACCTGATTCGGTTTTTGTGCGCTGGCGGCACTGTCGAGATATGCCAGCGGCAGTCCGTTCACTTCACGCAGCAGTACCGGGAAATCGGCACGTACGGCGTTGACGGGAAAACTCATGCTACGCCCCCTGCCAGACGCTGACTGATTCGCGCCAACACCTGATGTTTTAGCGCCTCGTCGTTGATCGCTTCCGTCAGTTCAGCGGCAAAGGCATGGATAATCATTTTTTGCGCCGCCTGCTGGTTGATCCCGCGCGAGCGCAAATAGAACATCTGCTCATCATCGATTCGCCCGATGGTGGCACCATGACTGCATTTCACATCGTCGGCGTAGATCTCCAGTTGTGGCTTGGTATCCACTTCCGCCAGACGACCGAGCAATAAATTGTTGTTGGTCATCTGTCCGTCGGTTTTGATGGCATGTTGTGCCACCTTAATTAATCCGTTAAAGACTGCCCGGCCTTTGTCGCTGACAATGGTTTTATGCAACTGGCGGCTATGACAGTAACCCTTATTATGCTCAAGCCAGGTCCGCGTATCGCACACTTCCGACTTAACCGGCATTGCCAGGCTGTTGATATTGAGCTGCGTGTTCTCGCCATTCAGTTGCGTACTGGTGTTATGTCGCAGCACTGCGCCACCGAGCAAGAAACTGTCGCTCTTTGCCGAACCGTTGTCCGCAAGCCAGATATCATTGTGCGCAAAGTGGTAGCTCGCTGGGTTTTCAAACGCCAGCTTCACATGATGCAGATGGGCATTCGCTGCAACGCTCATCGTTAGCCGCGAGCCGGTAAAATGCGGATTGTCGTTGAGGCTGACATAGTGCTCATAGATGGTCGCTTCCGCCCCCTGCGCCAGCGAAAGATGATGGCGATAATGCGCCGTGTTCATCTCATCCCCCGCCACTCCCTGAGTGATATGCATTAAGAGCAACGGCTTAGAAGGCCGCTGGTCTTTCGCCACCTGAATCCAGGTCACGGACTGCGCCAGACTTTCGGTTAAATGCAAAAAGATTTCCGGCTGTACCGGTGCAGGCAATTGCTGGCGGGCATCGTTAAAGGTCACATCAAAACCGGAGCCTGCGGTATCGTCGCTCAGCGCCGCATTAAAAACGCCATCAACAAACACCAGGCGCACCGCATCAACCGGCAGCGCCAGCGCGTCGCGTTGTTGCTCACTGACCGTTCCCGCCGCAACAACAAACTGGCTGCTCAGCAGGCCGTCCAGCGGCGTGTATTTCCAGTTTTCCTGTTTGCGGGTGGGTAGCCCCAGACGCAGCATCTGTTGGAGGTGCTGATGCGCCGCGTCAGAACGCGCACCACCCTGCTTTTCAAACAGGTGATGCCACTGTTGCAGCGCGTTACTGCTGTTCGGTAAGCCAGCCATAGCCCTGCTCCTCCAGTTGCTTAACCAACGTGAAATCGCCGGATTTCACGATGCGCCCCTGATATAACACATGCACAAAGTCGGGTTTGATGTAATCCAGAATGCGCTGGTAATGCGTTACGATGATAAACGCGCGCTTTTCGTCGCGCAGAGCATTAACGCCATCGGCAACGATTTTCAACGCATCAATGTCCAGACCGGAGTCCGTTTCATCCAGAATGCACAGATCTGGCTCCAGCACCGCCATTTGCAGGATGTCGTTACGCTTCTTCTCACCACCAGAGAAACCCACATTAACCGAGCGGGTCAGTAAATCTTCCGGCATTTTCAGCAGCTTGATTTTGTCTTCCATGAGATCCTGGAAATCAAAACGATCCAGCGCGTCTTCGCCACGGTACTCACGCACCGCATTCAGCGCGGTTTGCAAAAAGAACTGATTACTAACCCCAGGGATTTCCACCGGGTACTGGAAAGCCATAAACACGCCTTCGCCCGCACGATCTTCCGGCGACAGTTCCAGTAAATCTTTACCTTTAAACTCGACGCTGCCACCAACCACTTCGTAATCTTCACGTCCGGCCAGGGTCGCAGAAAGCGTACTTTTCCCGGAGCCGTTCGGCCCCATGATCGCGTGCACTTCGCCGGGACGAACCTCCAGGCTCAGACCACGCAGGATGGCTTTATCGTCTACGCTAACCTGCAAATCTTTAATACTTAACATTTATTATCCCTTAATCCTTAACCGACGCTGTGTTCAAGGCTAATGGCCAGCAGTTTTTGCGCTTCAACGGCAAATTCCAACGGCAGCTCGGAGAACACGTCTTTACAGAAGCCGTTGACGATCATCGAGATAGCGTCATCCTCACTGATACCGCGTTGCAGGCAGTAAAACAATTGATCTTCACCAATACGTGATGTGGTGGCCTCATGCTCAAGCTGGGCGCTGTTATTACGACACTCCACATACGGGAAGGTATGCGCGCCGCTGTCCGGTCCAATCAGCATTGAGTCGCACTGCGTGAAGTTACGCGCATTGGTCGCCGTCGGCATGATCTTCACCAGCCCGCGATAGCTGTTCTGGCTATGCCCGGCGGAGATACCTTTCGAAATAATCGTCGATTTGGTGTTCTTACCGATGTGGATCATCTTGGTGCCGGTGTCCGCCTGCTGATGTCCGCTGGTCAGCGCCACCGAGAAGAACTCACCAATGGAGTTGTCGCCGCGCAGGATACAACTGGGGTATTTCCAGGTGATGGCCGATCCGGTTTCGGACTGGGTCCACGACATTTTGCTGTTGTCGCCCTCGCACAGAGCACGTTTGGTGACAAAGTTGAGGATCCCACCGGTGTTGTTATCCCCCGGGAACCAGTTTTGTACCGTTGAGTATTTCACTTCGGCGTCTCTGTGGATAATCACTTCCACCACGGCGGCATGAAGCTGATAGCTGTCGCGCACCGGTGCTGAGCAGCCTTCGATATAGCTGACGTAACTGCCTTCATCCGCCACCAGAATGGTCCGTTCGAACTGTCCGGTTTTTTCGGCATTAATACGGAAATAGGTCGACAGTTCCATCGGGCAACGCACGCCTTTTGGAATGTAGATAAACGTGCCGTCAGAAGCGACGGCGGCATTCAGCGCAGCAAAGAAGTTATCGTTGGAAGGAACGACAGTACCCAGATATTTTTTCACCAGTTCAGGATGATCGTGGATCGCCTCGCCAAAGGAGCAGAAGATAATGCCCTGTTCAGACAATTTCTCCCGGTAGGTGGTTGCTACCGATACCGAGTCAAAAATAGCGTCCACCGCCACTTCTTTGCCTTCACGCACCGGAACGCCGAGCTGGTTGAATGCCTCTTCCACTTCTTCTGTCAACCAGGCATTGGTGCCCGTTTGCTGGACAGCCCCCGGTTGAGACGCGCAGGTGTCGTCGCAATTACCGCAAGACGGCGCGGAATAGTAGCTGTAATCCTGGTAATCAAGTTTATCGTAGTGCGCTTTCAACCAGTGCGGCTCTTCCATCTCCAGCCATGCATGATAAGCATTCAGGCGGAATTCCAGCATCCACTCGGGTTCGTTGCGTTTTGCCGAGATCGCCCGCACCACATCTTCATTGATGCCTTTTGCCAGCTCATCGGTACTCAACCGGGTAAAAAAGCCCTCTTTATAGTTGAGGTTGCCGCCGGTCCAGATTTTGACATCGTCAGTCGCTTCAGTATTACGAGACATAGTACCGCCTATACCCCAAAACTTTCACCGCAGCCACATTCATGCTGCGCTTTGGGGTTATGAAATTTGAAAATCTGATTTAACCCTTCACGCACATAATCCACTTCAGTGCCGTCGATGAACGGCATCGCCTGCAACGGGACGTAGAGACGTGCGCCATTAGATTCATACAGTAAATCGTCATCTGTGGGCTCCGTTACGGTGTCTAATACGTAACCGAAACCGGCACAGCCGGTCTGTTTAATGCCAAGCCTTACGCCAAGTACACCCGCCTGTTTACTGGCCAGCGCACGGATATGTTCTGCGGCCGCCGGTGTCATGGTCAGCCCACGCCATGCAAAATCTTGCGGATTAAATGATTCCATCGCTTTACCTCACGTCACCCGATCTGAAGAGCATAATGCTATGTTAGTGATAATGATTATCACTTCAACCCGTTTTCCGCAGGGTTATTCCCTGGCAGCCCCTTTTTCGGCACTTGCTATAAGCATAGACTCTGCTGAAAGGCTTTACAGCCAGGTAAAAAATTGTTTAATAAATTGATAAATAACGGCTTTAGGCAACCCGTTGCAGGAAAGCAGGCGGAAAAGAAAAGATGTATAGGTAATACCTATTTTTGATATCGGTTACGTCGTTGCGATGTGTAATGTTTTACTTCTCAGGATAACAGCGCCCCGCCAGTTAATGATGGGCAGCCATAGAATGGGCTCGCTGTACGCTGACACAGTTGAATTTTCACGTTTTATTCCAAAAATCCCTGTTCATCAACAAGCCCCATATTGTCCTGTTGTATCCCCCTGCCGCACTTGTTGCCTGCTATCACACAGCAGAATGAGATTTTATCGTCTTCACCACGGGTCAATAACTCAACTATCATAATCGTTATTGTTTACCCAGGCTCAATGCTATGGGCCATCAAACACGGAGAGTATGGGTGATGACGCAGTCAATGATGTCGTATTCAGATACAGGTACAGGGTTTCCCGTTTTATTAGGTCACAGTTACCTGTTTGATAAATCCATGTGGTCACCGCAAATTGACACCCTGGCAAAATATTTCCGCGTTATTGCGACGGATTTATGGGGCCATGGGCAGTCGCCTGCCCTGCCTGCATCGACATCCTCTATGGCAGACATTGCCGCCGACCATTTAGCATTGATGGACTCACTGGGCATCCGTGAATTTGCCGTGGTGGGTTTATCCGTTGGCGGAATGTGGGGGGCTGAACTGGCTGCTGCCGCCCCGGAAAGAGTCAAGGCGTTAATGCTGTTTGACACCTTTGTGGGGGATGAGACGCAAGAGGCAAGGGATCGTTATTTCATGATGCTCAATGCCATCAAAGCACTGGGCAGTATCCCTGTGCCGATGCTCGAGTATGTGGTTGCGCAATTCTATTCCCGATATGCCAATCCGGAAGACATCCGGCAGCTCTCCACCTCGCTCTCCGCGCTAAGTCCCGAACAATTACGCACCAGCATTGTGCCATTGGGCGAACTGATTTTTGGTCGTCCGAATCGCCTGGCTTTGCTGGAAACCATCACCTGCCCGACGCACGTTGCCACCGGGGCGCTCGATTTACCTCGCCCGGCAACCGAAGGGCGACTGATGGCGGAAAAATTGGGTTGTGACTTTACCCTGATCCCCAATGCCGCGCATATCAGTAACCGGGAAAACCCGGAGATGGTGACGCAACTGATTGTCGATTTTCTGAGGCAGTACGGGTAAAAAACGGCTTTTCGCTGCGGATAACGGCCTGGAGTTTAACCACGTTCAGGCCGTAATCAGCCGGATCAACAACATCCTCCAGAGCACCAATTTGCGCTAAGTCACTTCCCGACATCACGCTGCTGATATTGCTTTCAGGGCAGCGAAGATTTTTGACGACATGCACTACGCTCGGTTTACCTTTGCCATCGACGTCCATAATCCAGGCCAGAAAACCGCCCGCGTATTTCGCCAGGCTACCAATCGGGTAAAACCCATAGACTTGCAAATATTCGACGATGATCGCCCGATCATATGCACTGTCCGCCTGGTAAATGTAGCGGCACGCAGTCAATGGCGTGAGGGGAGACACACCGTTGCGCGCATTGGTGAGCTTATTAATCGCTTTAATCACCGATAACAGACGCACCAGCGAAGAGAGCTGACTCCCCTGTTTACCCGCAGGGTACCCCATCCCATCCAGCCGTTCATTCGCATTTTCAATCACATCGCGGCATGTCAACCCAGGCGTCCACCCCAGCTCGCGCAACCGGTTCAGCAGTGCCCCGACATGCGTACGCAGTATCATTTTCTGCGCTGGATCCATACAGGCTTTGAGCGAAGGTAACGCAGCACTCACCAGCAACGGTTTACCCAGCGTGTGCATAATGGCACCCAGCGTTGCCTCACGCACATGCGGATCGTGCGGGTCTCGCAAGATCAACATATCCGCCAGCTTTGCCGCTACCTGCACCGCATGACGAACCCAGTCAGGTTCATCGCGCAGATAGCTAAGCGCATAAAGCAGGGCTTTGCGATCCTGTTTCAACAGGTAAAGCAACGTGTCGACACAGTCATAAAAAATCCGGATAGGCAGAAGATCGTGCGTCTTTATATACATCAGCGCGACCTGCAAGCGGTGCGCCACCGCCATAACCCCCTGCTCCATCGGTGATTGACGCGCCCGTGGCTCCCGTTCTTGCTGTTCTCGTTGCCGGCTCTTCTGCTCTCGTTGACCACAGAGAAATAAAGGGGACTGGGAGATCATAGTGCCGCGCATGCCGGTACGGTAAGCCGCCTCTCTTTCCGCTTCATGCACATAACGGGACAACGCTTCCAACTGAGACGATGACAGATTGATAAACTGAATACCAACCGCTGCATAGCCATTGTTACCAAAGGGGCGTATATGCCGGACACACCCCTGGGCATAAAAACGCTCCCCGTCAGGAAACGCCAACGTAACACCGGGAATAATCTGTCCAACATTAAGCGCAATGCTTTCGAATAAATCGATTTCAACCATGCAGCCACCCACGGACAAATTGCGTAAACGTCCGGGAATCGTCAGCATAGGCGGATAAACCTCAATTCCTGCGTGCGCCTGCATGCCGAGAATAAACGGGATACGTATCTCGTCACGGTTTTCCATGACAAAAACAGATTCCGGTAATTGGCATTCGAGCCGATAATGCATGCTGTCTTTTTTCATCACCTGGACAGGGATATTACTCAGGCTATATGTTTCCCGCTCAATAACGTCCACGCCTTTTAACGCTTCAAGGTCAAAACTCAAGCCGCCGTCCGCAAGATACACGTTTATATCTGTACCCGCATATTCGACGTCGAGTGTGATGCGATTTGTTTCGTGGTTCAGTTCTGCAATGTCAGCCTCTAATGCGCAGGGCATATCTTTAGCATAAACTGACAGCATGTAGGGATGCTGCAGTAATGAACGAATGACATTTCCTGGGGGGAGAGAATAGTGTTCCGCCATGCTATATCCCTTTCATGTGAAGTTACATCGCCAAAGCTAAGACGTCACCGCTGCTGTTTTTCCTTATTATTGCCTGAATAGAAATATTCTGAATACACCTTTAAGATGTCACTTAATTAATTTAAGACTTTTCCAAAAAAAATAAAAAACACCCTCCTAAAGCAACCTGAAAATCAGACTGACTAAGTAGGCTATGTATTGTACTCCGGTGAAATCTTTCTTTTCTTAACCAAAACTTGCATTGTGCAGAAGGAGTTATTTACTCATCGACCTCTTTTTTTCATACAAGAAAACAAGAGGATAAACTAAATACTTTGCAAGGAATCAGTAAATCCTTACCCTAAAGTAAAACTAATAAACACAAAACACCAGTATAATTTATAGATTTAAGCGATCATTTCTTTAACAGTGATAGATGACAACTATCAAAAGGAGACTATCGATCATTCAAAACAATTTTCAATTGTGATGAATCGCCATGTAGAATCAAAAAATTATATGCTTGTGAAACACTGTTTCTCTCAGTGGGGGCTTTACTGAAATAATGAAAAGTAAAAATCTGGACATTAGCGGTAAGCAATTGCGAATGACCGTCGAGTTTCAACCCATCATTCGCCTCTCAGGTAATAAAATCTTCCGATATGAAGCGATTGCCAGATTTTTCAATGCCGATGGTTTTTTAATTCCCGCTCAGCAGAGCATTGCGGCAATAGAACAATCTGGCGCTATTCGCGAGGTAACGAATTTTATATTCGAGAGCATCTGTCACTTAATAAAATTGAAGCGCGACTTAACTATCTCATTCACCCTCTCACATCTTTTGATCAATGACAGAGAATACCTTGCCTGGCTTTACCAACAGTGTCTGCACAAGGGTGTCCTGCCGCAAAACATTGAAATAGAAATAAGCCAAAAGACGACACAAGCACAGTTTATTGAGAGTTTACCTTTTTTAAAACAAGCCAAAGAATATGGCTTTATGATTTCGCTGGGTGATTTCAGTGCGGAAAATCTACAAGTTGACAGTCTGGCGTTGTTTAATTTCGATACCATTAAAATCGATCGTTCGATTATCGAAGGTATCGCCGAAAGCGAAAAGAAACTGTTAACACTGCAGGTCGTTATCAGCCAGTTAATGTCAACCGGTGTGACCCTCATTTGTGAAGGTGTAAAAAAATCATCGGACCTGTCGTTGCTAAATCATTACAGTCCTGACGGGATCCACGGGTATATCTTTCACCGCCCCCTGACCTTCACCCAGATCCGGTTACTTGAGGGATTCTGAGTCAGTTCAGGACGAAACAGCCCGCTCAATGTGAACAGGCTGACAGTGTGTCACACACGCAGCAGGTTAACGCTGAGCAGTGGGTCCTTCGGGTTCAACCACTTTTGCACATTCGCACTATAGTGCTCGCGATTGGCGATCACGGCCGTTTTGGCCGTCAGTATTTCGCTTTTTAGTAGGGTTATTTAACGCGTAGTCTGTACCTTACTGTGCCAGCGTCCCCTCTTTCAACGTACAGATAATCGCCTTCTCATTGGTATGGTTGCTATCCGAGTAGAAGAACGCTTTTTTCCCTGTTTCAATCTGCGTGATGATATTAATCGCCACCCAGTTCGTCTCTTTATTGGCATCATTACTGTCGGTATAGGTTAGGGTATGCCCGCTGTATTGTTCAGAGATCTCATAAGGCTTTTCCTGCGGATTCCCGTAGTGTCGACCATTGACCGTTAACCCGGACGTATCAACAACAGCAGCGTATTCATCACAGATCAAATTGATACCCGCAGCCGAAGAACAGACGGTAAAAAGGGCAAAACAACCGCCCACAATAAACCTGACCATAAGCATCCCATATGAATTTCGTTGGCAAAAGAAAAGTACAACGCCCCGTAAACGGGGCGTTTGCGATACACACTAGTTATAGAGCGAAGGTTCACCGACGGGGCGGGTTTTGAAGCGGCGGTGGATCCATAAATACTGTTCCGGCGCCCGTAAAATTTCGCGTTCAATCACTCTGTTCATATAGCTGGCGGCGGCAAACTCATCCTGCGCCGGATAATCGCTCAACGCCTGGCCGATATGCAAAGAGTAGCCTGAACAGTCCTCTTTACGCACCATGGTTACCGTCAACATTTTGGCGCCAGAAAGGCGTGATAATACAAAGGTGCCATTAGTGGTCGCGGCATTTTGTACCGAAAAGAACGGTGCAAAAATGCTGCCCTTGCGACCATAATCCTGATCAGGCGCAAACCACACGGCTTCTCCCTGTTTCAAGGCATTCACCAGACCTTTCAGGTTACGGCGATCAATCATGGATTTATTCGAACGCATACGCCCGCGCGTCTGCACCCACTCCATCAGCGCATTATTATGGGGGCGGTAGGTGGCCATCATCGGCTGACAGAGCCCCATCACACGACCGCCTAACTCCAGCGACATAAAATGCACGCCGACCACCATCACCCCACGCTGGCTGGCCTGAGCAGCCTGTAAATGCTGGTAACCCTCTACGTCAAACCAACGGCGTACGCGCTTATCTGGCCAAAACCAGGCCATACCGGTTTCGATCAACCCCATACCCAGCGATTTAAAATTCTTCTCGATGAGCACTTCACGCAGTGCGTCATCCATTAACGGGAAACAAAGTTCGAGATTGCGGCGTGCAATGCGCTCGCGGCGCTTCAGGAAAGGTCGGGCGGAACGTCCAAGGCCCGCGCCAAGGCGGGCAAGAACAGGATAAGGAAGCTGCACAAGAAGCCAGAGAAAACCCAGTCCGGCCCATGTCACCCAGTTGCGGGGGTGTAAAAAAGTCAATTTAAAGGTTGTCATCATTGTTACCTAAAAGCCCAATTCAGTAGCGCTTAAGGAGACAATGAATCACTTCATCAGGTCTTTACGCGTTACAGCTCTTCGCATACGGCGCAGCCGAAGCGATACATCCAGTGGTGCGCAATATAGCACGAAGCGTCAAAAAGCTATGTAAAGAATAATGAATAAAATATGAAGTTTTACGCTGGATTACTGCCTCAGGGTATGCTTAAACAACCGCCGTGGTCAGACGTGATGAGCAGCATAAGCGCGACTGCTCATCAAAGATATCGATCTGCCAGACCTGGTGTCGTTTGCCGGTATGCAGCGCGCGGCAAACCCCACGCACGCGCCCGCTTCGCACTGAACGCAGATGGTTGGCGTTGACTTCCACGCCAACCACGTTCTGCTCACCTTCCGTGCATAAATACCCCGCCACGGAGCCTAACGTTTCCGCCAGCACCACCGATGCGCCACCGTGCAGCAAGCCAAATGGCTGATGAGTTCGGTTATCTACCGGCATTGAGGCTTCAAGCGCATCCTCGCCGATGCGCTCAAAACGGATATCCAGTAAACCGACCATATTGCCATCGCCCATAGCATTCAGCGCTTCCAGCGTTACTACGCGTTTCCAGATCATCCCACTATCTCCAATAAAGCCTGCAACGGATGGCGCACGCCATTCCCTTCAACACGTTTCACCTGGCTTCGGCAAGAGTACCCTGTCGCCAGGCAGCGATTACGCGGCAAACGCTGCATCGCCTGGTGCCAGGAGAGCTCGTAAATACCGAGTGAATTTGCATGGTTTTTCACTTCATGGCCGTAGGTCCCGGCCATACCGCAGCAACCAACGCTGACATTTTCCAGCTTCGCGCCAAAACGCGCAAAAATCGACGCCCACTGTCCCGGCGCGGTGGGCAGTGCCGTGACTTCGGTACAGTGACCGAACAGATACCAGGGTTCGCCGCTGATAGCCGGTGCATCTTCGCTGTCAGGTACCGTCGCTAACCATTCATGCACCAGTTGCACATGGAAATCCCCGCGTTTATCCCCCAGCGCCAGTTTGTACTCATCGCGGTAACAGAGCACCAACGCCGGATCAACGCCTACCATTGGCATCTCCAGCTGCGCCACGCGATTAAGGAAATCTGCCGTCTTCTGCGCGGTTTTCGCAAAGCGGTTCAGGAAGCCTTTAATATGCTGCGCTTTACCATTAGGCGAGAAGGGTAAGACCACCGGCTGGAAACCGAGTTTCTCTACCAGACGAACAAAATCAGTCACCACTTGCGCATCGTAATAGCTGGTAAACGGATCCTGCACCACCAGCACGGTTTTCGCTTTTTGTGCCGCATCCAGTTGTTCAAGCTGTTCCAGCGTCATATTGGCCGTACGGTGCCCAACCATTTGCCGTTGCAGCGACGGCACCGACAATAACGGTAAATCCACCATGCCAATATGTTTTGCTGACAGCGAGCGCACCCAGGGCTGACTCATAAAAAAGTTAAATGTCTTAGGCGCGCGCGCCATCAGCGGCGCATAGCTTTCAACGGTCGCCACCAGATGATCGCGCACGGGTCGCAGATAGCGACTGTGGTAAATCTGCAAGAAGCGCGAGCGGAACTCCGGCACATCGATTTTAATCGGGCACTGCGTGGAACAGGCTTTACAGGCCAGACAACCCGACATGGCCTCTTTCACCTCGTGGGAGAAATCATACTCACCGCGGCGTGCATGCCAGCTATTACGGGTACGCTCAATCAGCGTGCGCAGGCTGGCGCGTTTTTCGGGCAGTTCTTTTTCCAGCTTAACGGGATCGATACCCCGATCCGCCAGCAAACGTAGCCACTCGCGCACCAGCGTCGCCCGGCCTTTTGGCGAATGGATGCGGTTGGCAGAAATTTTCATCGACGGGCACATCGGGCTTTTTACATCGAAGTTAAAACACAAGCCGTTACCGTTACACTCCATTGCACCGCGCCAGGAGGCGCGAACAGCAATCGGGATCTGTCGATCGAGCGTGCCGCGTTTGACATCATCCACCCGCTTCATCGGCGCATCGACGCCTTCCGGCGGGCAAATCTTACCAGGATTCAAACGGTTCTGCGGGTCAAATACGGCTTTCACTTTCCGCAGTTCGCCGTAAAGTTGTTCACCGAAGAACGCCGGGCTGTATTCGGCGCGGAAACCTTTCCCATGTTCGCCCCACAGCAGACCACCATATTTTGCCGTTAGCGCAACCACTTCATCGGAAAGGGTCTTCATTAATATTTCTTGTTGCGGATCGCACATATCCAGCGCCGGACGGACATGCAACACCCCGGCGTCGACATGGCCGAACATACCGTAACTCAGACCATGGCTGTCCAGCAGCGCTCTGAATTCCACAATGTAATCCGCCAGATGCTCCGGCGGCACACAGGTATCTTCGGCAAAAGGAATTGGCTTAGCGGCTCCTTTCGCGTTCCCTAACAGACCAACGGCTTTTTTACGCATCGCGTAGACGCGTTCAATCCCCGCCAGATCGTCGCAGACCTGCCAGCCAATCACCCCACCCTCGCCATTTGCCATCAGCACATCGAGGCGTTCGCAAAGGGACTGCACCTGGCTGTCAATAAGCGCCTGATCATCACCGGCAAATTCAACAATATTCAGGCCAAGCAGGGTCTTATCCGGCACATCGGTGATCAATTCGCTTACCGAATGCCAGACGATATCCTCTCGCGCCAGATTAAGAACTTTGGAATCAACGGTTTCCACCGACAACGCCCGGGCTTCCACCATAAACGGCGCATTACGCAGCGCGGAATCAAAAGAGTCGTACTTGACGTTAACCAGGCGGCGTACTTTCGGCAGCGGGGTGATGTCGAGCCGTGCTTCGGTAATAAACGCCAGCGTCCCTTCTGAACCGGTAAGAATGCGCGTGAGGTCAAACTCGGTCATCTCATCGTTAAAGACGTGGCGCAGATCGTACCCCGTCAGGAAGCGGTTCAGTTTTGGGAATTTATCAAGAATTAATTGCCGGTTATCACGGCAACGCTCCAGTACGGTTTTATAGATACGCCCAATGGCGGTATTGGCCGCGCCCAGCGTTTCAGCCAACGCCACAGGCATGGCTTGCGTATCCAGAATATCCCCGCCCAGCAGCACGGCGCGAACCCCCAGAACGTGATCGGAGGTTTTTCCGTATACCAACGACCCCTGGCCGGAGGCGTCGGTATTGATCATCCCTCCCAGCGTCGCACGATTACTGGTCGACAGTTCCGGCGCAAAAAAGTAGCCGTAAGGTTTAAGGTATTGATTGAGTTGATCTTTGATCACTCCCGCTTCGACACGCACCCACCCCTCTTCCGGGTTGATCTCCATAATGCGGTTCATATAGCGGGACATATCGACGATGATACCCTGGTTTAACGCCTGACCATTGGTGCCGGTACCGCCGCCGCGCGGGGTAAACACCAGCGACTGGAAACGCGCTTCGGATGCGAGGCGGGTAATAAGCGCAACGTCTGACGTAGAACGGGGGAAAACAACGGCATCCGGTAATAGCTGGTAAATACTGTTGTCTGTCGCCATGGTCAGCCTGTCGGCATAACTTGTGGCGGTATCACCGGTAAAACCTTGTTGCTCCAAAGCCTGCAAAAAATTCAGCACCAGCTGAACGACGCCGGGTGCCTGGGAAATCTGTGGGATCATTATGCTTGACCCTGCCTGACGGTGAGTGTTGTAAAAGGTTAATCGTTTGCTTTCAGCATTCATCGTTGTATCACATTTTTTTCTTATGCGCCCATGAGAATTACAGGCAGAATCAGACTGTCCAAAATCGCTGAAATCATTAATCATTATCTCTGTTGATTTCCTGATACACCGAATTTTCGGCCATTCAATAAAGGTGAGTTATACATATGGTTGATTTACGTCAGTCCAGGGATGTACCGCAAATCATGCTGTCGGTACTGTTTTTAGCCATCATGATTATCGCCTGTCTGTGGGTCGTACAGCCCTTCATTCTTGGGTTCGCCTGGGCGGGCACGGTAGTGATTGCCACCTGGCCGCTGCTGTTGCGCCTGCAACGTCTGCTGTTTGGTCGCCGCTCGTTGGCGGTGCTGGTGATGATGCTGCTGCTTATCCTGCTGTTTATTATCCCTGTAGCACTGCTGGTTAACAGCCTGGTTGACTCCAGCGGTCCGGTGATCCACGCGGTGACAAGCGGCGCGATGGCACCGCCGGAACTGGCCTGGCTGCACAGCATTCCGCTCGTTGGCGACAAGCTTTACGCCGGCTGGCACAACCTGCTGGATATGGGCGGCAGCGGCATTATGGCGAAACTGCGCCCTTATGTCGGCGCCACAACCACATGGTTTGTCGGCCAGGCTGCGCATATTGGTCGCTTTATGCTGCACTGCGCGCTGATGCTGCTATTCAGCGCCCTGCTCTACTGGCGTGGCGAACAGGTGGCGCAGGGGATCCGTCACTTCGCCGTGCGGCTGGCGTCCAAACGCGGCGATGCCGCAGTAGTGCTGGCCGGGCAAGCGATCCGCGCCGTAGCGCTTGGTGTGGTGGTTACCGCACTGGTGCAGGCCGTGCTGGGCGGGATTGGCCTGGCCATCTCCGGCGTGCCGTACGCCACACTGCTTACCGTGGTGATGTTGATGACCTGTCTGGTGCAACTTGGGCCGCTGCTGGTGCTAATCCCGGCGATTATCTGGCTCTACTGGAGCGGTGATTCCCCCTGGGGCACCGTACTGCTGGTGTGGAGCTGCGTGGTGGCAATGCTGGATAACGTTATCCGTCCGGTGTTAATCCGTATGGGCGCCGATCTGCCGCTGATCCTTATCCTCTCCGGGGTGATTGGCGGCCTGGTCGCGTTTGGCATGATTGGTTTGTTCATTGGTCCTGTCTTATTGGCCGTTTCCTGGCGTCTCTTTTCTGCCTGGGTTAACGAGGTTCCACAACCGGAGGCAACGGACAACACGCTGAATGATGTACAAAATTTAGACAGCAAATCCTGAATGCAAACAAGGCGGGTGCAAGCCCGCCTTAAATGATTATTAAGCAGCACTTATCATTTATCTGCCTTATTTCTGAGCACACCCCTTCAGACCCCGTAAAATGCGCCATTCTGCGCATATATTCTTTACGTACGTTTAACTAATGAGACGAATCTGATCGACTCAAAAATCCCGCATGCCTACTATTAGGCTCAAGGTTATAGATCAACATCTTGATTTATAAGCATGGAAATCCCCTGAGTGAAACAACGAATTGCTGTGTGTAGTCTTTGCCCATCTCCCACGATGGGCTTTTTTTTATCCTCAGTTTGCCGGGCCGCCACCGTGCAGTGACAGCCCGAACAATTCACGCGGGTTATTGGCTGTCGTTCACTTCGCAGTGACTTAGCATTTTCCACTGTTGCGGCAACACCCGGGTTTCCCCCGTCACGCTGACGGTTACCCGACCGCGAATGTCTGCTGAAGATGCGCCAACCTGCAGTTCAAACTCACCCGCCTCTACAATGCGTTTCCCATCACGCCGGGTGAAATTCAGCATATCCACCGGCAAAGTAAAGGTCAGCGTCGCCGATTTTCCGGGTGATAACGCAACCCGCTGAAAGGCTTTCAGCTCCTTCACGGGCCGAACCATCGAGGCGACGTTATCGCGCACATAGATCTGAACCACCTCGTTGCCGCTGCGCTCGCCCACGTTTTTCACCCTCACCTGCAAGCGGATATCGCCTTCAATCGGGACTTCCGGGGTGAGTAAGACAGGCTGACCATATTCAAACTGCGTCCAGCTTTGTCCATACCCAAACGGATAACGGGAACCAAAATGGAATGCATAGGGCGTTCCACCGCTTTTTAGCTTGTGGTTGTAATAATACGGCATTGCGCCTGCGCTTTTCGGCACACTCACCACCAGACGCCCCTGTGGCTCGGCACGCCCGGTCAGCACATCAGCAATGGCGTGGCCACCTTCCTGTCCCGGCGCCCAGGCCATCATCCATGCCGCTACGCGCGTCTCCAGCCCTTGCAGGTTGTACGGACGACCGCCGGTCATCACGACCACCACCGGTTTACCTGTTGCCACCAGCGCCTCCAGCAGTTGTTGCTGTACGCCAGGCAACGTCAGGCTGTCAGTGTCGGAACCTTCCCCCACTGTTCCGCTCTGGAACAACCCGGCCAGATCGCCCACGCAGGCGATAACCACATCGCTCTCCTGCGCCACGCGCACCGCTTCCGGAATCAGTCTTTGGTCCATCGACACCGGTGATTGTTGCATCGGCTTACCTGAGGCATCACCCGGAAATACCGGCGCACCCGCCATGCGTTTTTCGATAATGTGGCAACCTTTAGCATAGCGAACGTTCTCTTCTCCCAATTGCTTGCGCAGTGCCGCCAGCGGCGTTGTCACCTGCGTGGTCTCTTCCAGCATATCGCTGATGATCAAATGAACCGGGAAGCTATAGCCGCTGAGTAACGCCAGCGGATCGTCTGCCGTGGGGCCAACCACCGCTACGCGTGGCGTACCGCTGAGCGGTAGAATGCCATTGTTTTCCAGCAGCGTGAGCGAGCGTGTCGCCACATCCCGCGCCACCTGACGTGTATCATCGGATTGCAAGCGGATGCCTTGTTCATCGGTATACGGATGTTCAAACAGACCGAGGCGGAACTTCACTGTCAACACACGAGCGACGATCTCATCCACTTTCGCCATCGATATCAGTCCACGTTCAACCGCCTGTGCCAGATGGCGTGCGCAATCATCTTTCGGCAGTTCCACATCCAGACCCGCATTGAAAGATAATGCCGCTGATTCGGCTGCATCGTGAGAGATCCCATGATGCTGATGCAACAGACTGACGCCGCCATAATCGGCGACAATGATGCCGTCAAATCCCCACTGCTCCCGCAGCAATGTGGTCAGCAAGAAATGATCACTGTGACCCGGCTGATTATCGATATCGTGATAGGCAGGCATCAGCGAACCGGCTTTCGCCATTTTTACCGCCATCTCGAAAGGCAGCAGAAATGTGTCGTTCAGTTCGCAAAAGCCCAGATGCACCGGCGCATGGTTGCGCGCGCCTTCGCTGAAAGAGTGGCCCACATAGTGTTTAAGCGTGGCCAGCATATCGCCCTTCTCACCCTGTAACCCTTCAACGTAGGCGCAGGCCATTACTCCAACCAGCCAGGGATCCTCACCGAATGTCTCTTCGGTGCGCCCCCAGCGCACATCCCTGGACACATCCAGCACCGGGGCCAACCCCTGTTTACAGCCTGTGGAGCGCGCCTCCTGCCCAATGTGCCAGGCAGCGCGTTTGATCAATTGGGGATCCCAGGTTGAACCGTAATTCAGCGACGACGGGAACAGCGTAGCGTCTTTGCATAACAATCCCACCAGACACTCTTCATGGAACAGAGCGGGAATACCCAGCCTCGTCTCCTCCACCAACGTTTTTTGCAGGCGGTTGGCCGCACGCACGCCGCGTTTTGCATCCACAATGTGTGTACCCAGCGGACGCGTAATCTGCCCGACACCCAGCTTTAGTCGCTGCGCCAGCGCCGCCTGGGCACTCACGCCGGCGAACTCATCACTGAGATCGGTACGTTCACGGTGCTCACCATGTTCATCGAGCACCAGCCATAAGGCGTGCATTTGTGCGAATTTTTCCTCTGGCGTCATACGCGCCAGTAAATCTGCCACACGTTCTGAAACAGGTCGGTTTGCATCTTTATACAGTGCGGTCATCGGCTGACTCCTGTGTTACTGAAATCCGGTGAGGCCTGCGGCTCCGTCGCGCTTTTGCTGATATCGCGTTTACGCATCAATTGCTGAGCAATAGTGTCAGCAAGCTGGCTGTTGAGTTTGTAACGGGTCAGCAGCAGCACCATACAAATAAACAGCAGGCAAGGAATGAGGGTGAAGAGCGCATTGATGGTGGTGAGCACCGTAGGGCTTTGCAGCGCCTGATTGGGCGCATAATCCACGGCACCCAGTACCCATCCCACCACCGCGCCACCGAGAGCGAGGCCAAATTTGATCGCGAACAACGCAGTAGAGAACACCAACCCATCCAGACGTCGCCCGCTGCGATGCTCTTCATAATCCACCACATCGGAAAACATGGTCCACTGCAGTGGCGTCGTCAGGTTTTGAATAAAACTGAACACAATGTTCAGGCCAAAGATCAGCCATACCTGAGAAGGCGGGATAATAAAGATCAGTGCGGCAAAAACCACGAAGGTAATAATCGTCCATTGATAGGCGCGGACACGGTCGAATTTACCCAGCAAACGGGCAGACAACAGTGCACCGGCGAGAGCGGCAAGCATACCGGAAACAATAAAGGTGAAGACCATCTCCGGTCGCTGTAATACATACTTGACGTAATACATGGTGGCCGAACCACGCGTCACCACGGCGGTTAACAATAAAATATTGAACAGAAACACAATGCGCCACTGACTGTTCGCCGCCAGCAGTTTCAGATCACTCAATAGCGAACCGCTAGTGTCGTTGCGCGGCGTAAACCGCTCGCGGGTCATGAAAAAACAGCCGAAGAACAACACAATCCCGAGCAGGCCCATCATGCTCATGGCGTAAAAATAGCCCTTTTGATCATTACCACCGCCAAGATGCGACACCAGCGGTAAGGCAATCACCGTGACAACCAACCCGCCAATAAAAGACAGGCCAAATCGCCAGGACTGCAACGAATGACGTTCATGAGGATCCATTGTCAGCGCGCCGGGCATTGCGCAGTACGGAACATTAATCGCGGAGTAGATAAAGCTCAGGATCGCATAGGTGACGCAGGCATAAATGATTTTTGCCGTCGCGCCGACGTCCGGTACATAGAAAGTAATGAGGCAGCTCACACCAAACGGAATGGCGAACCACAGCAGCCACGGACGGAAGCGGCCATGCCGGGTTTGCGTGCGATCCACCAGCGCGCCAATACAGGGATCGACAAAAGCATCGATCACGCGCACCACCAAAAACATGGTGCCCATGATCGCGGCGGGTAAACCAAAGACATCGGTATAGAAATACGCAAGAAACAGTGTTGCGGTTTGCCAGACAAGGGCGCTTGCCATATCACCCAGGCCGTAACCTATTTTGTCTGTAGTACGAAGGACAGAGGGAATTGTCATTTTTATCAGCCTTGTGAGGTTAAAAATTTTTCAACCTGGCGCGAAATTCGCATCGCGCCGCTCACTACCGGCTAAAGTATTGGAAGAAGAAAACCGGCTCACAATTGCAATAATTGCCAGGCTTTTTACGATTTTTAGTTATTGTGATCGAAGACGACTTCGCGTTTGAAATAAAAAAATCCCCGACGTTATGCCGGGGATTTTCATTTAGCCGTTATTTTTTTAGCTCAGCAAGGCTCAACCAGGTCTGAACGACGGTATCCGGATTCAGGGAAAGGCTGTCGATGCCTTCATCCATCAACCATGCGGCAAAATCTTCATGGTCGGACGGCCCCTGCCCGCAGATGCCCACATATTTGCCCTGTTTCTTCGCCGCGCGAATAGCCATTGAAAGCAGCGCCTTCACCGCATCATTGCGCTCGTCAAACAGTTCAGATACCACACCGGAATCACGATCGAGACCAAGGGTCAATTGCGTCATGTCGTTGGAACCAATAGAGAAGCCATCGAAATATTCGAGGAACTGTTCCGCCAGTAACGCATTCGAGGGGATCTCACACATCATAATAATTTTGAGTCCATTCTCGCCGCGTTTCAGCCCCTGACGCGCCAACTCGTCCACGACGGCTTTCGCTTGTTCAACGGTGCGCACGAACGGGATCATAATTTCAACGTTGGTCAGCCCCATATCGTTACGCACGCGTTTCACCGCTTCACACTCCAGCGCGAAGCAGTCGCGGAAGCTGTCAGCAACATAACGGCCCGCCCCACGGAAGCCAAGCATCGGGTTCTCTTCTTCCGGTTCGTAGCGTTCGCCGCCGACAAGGTTTGCATATTCGTTCGATTTGAAATCGGACAAACGCACAATCACGCGTTTTGGCCAGAAAGCCGCGCCGAGCGTGGAAATGCCTTCCGTCAGGCGACCGACGTAGAACTCGACCGGCGAATCAAACCCTTTCATCATCTCGCGGATTTCGCTTTGCAGCTTCGGCTCCTGGTCATCAAACTCCAGCAGCGCACGCGGGTGCACACCAATCATACGGTTGATGATGAATTCCAGACGCGCCAGGCCAACGCCTTCGTTTGGCAGGCAGGCAAAATCAAAGGCGCGATCCGGGTTGCCAACGTTCATCATGATCTTCAGCGGCAGATCCGGCATGGTGTCTACGCTGGAGCTTTTCACGCTGAAATCCAGCAGATCGGCATACACGTAACCGGTGTCCCCTTCGGCGCAGGAGACGGTGACTTTCTCACCGGTTTTGATGCGCTCCGTTGCGTCACCGCAACCCACTACCGCCGGGATCCCCAGCTCACGGGCAATGATCGCAGCGTGGCAAGTACGGCCGCCGCGGTTAGTGACTATCGCTGCCGCTTTTTTCATGATCGGTTCCCAATCCGGGTCGGTCATGTCGGTGACCAGCACGTCGCCCGGTTGGATCAGGTTCATTTCGCTAATGTCCTGGATCACTTTCACCGTGCCCGCGCCAATGCGATGCCCGATAGCACGGCCTTCAGAAACGATTTTTCCCTGCGCATGCAAGGTATATCGTTCCATCACCTGACCACGTGAACGCACCGTTTCAGGACGCGCCTGGACAATAAACAGTTTGCCGGTATGACCATCTTTTGCCCATTCAATATCCATTGGACGGCCATAGTGTTTCTCGATTTGCACCGCCTGTTTCGCCAGCGCCTGCACTTCCTCGTCGGACAATGAGAAACGGTCACGATCCGCCTGCGGCACATCTTCGATTTGCACCTGCTTGCCATGTTCTTGCGTCGGTGCATAGATCATGCGGATTTTTTTCGAACCCATGGTGCGGCGAACAATCGCCGGACGGTTAGCAGCCAGCGTCGGTTTGTGCACGTAGAATTCATCGGGGTTAACCGCACCCTGCACCACCATCTCACCCAAGCCCCACGCGGAGGTGATAAACACCACCTGGTCGAAGCCGGACTCGGTATCAATGGAGAACATAACACCGGATGAGCCGATGTCGGAACGCACCATCCGCTGGACGCCAGCAGACAGCGCCACACCACGGTGATCATAGCCCTGGTGCACACGGTAGGAGATGGCGCGGTCATTAAACAGGGAAGCGAACACATGCTTAATCGCCACCAGCACCGCATCATAACCTTGCACATTGAGGAAGGTTTCCTGCTGCCCGGCGAAGGAGGCATCCGGCATATCTTCGGCGGTGGCCGATGATCGGACCGCGAAGGACGCTTGCGCATCATCTTCCGATAATTTTGCGTAAGCATCATGAACGGCCTTTTCCAGCGCTGGCGTAAACGGCGTCTCGACCACCCACTGGCGGATCTGTGTGCCGGCTTTTGCCAGTTCGGAAACATCATCGATGTCCGTTTTATCCAGTAGTTCATAAATACGTTGGTTCAGCCCGCTTTGCTCAAGGAACTGATTAAACGCATAGGCGGTGGTTGCAAAACCGTTCGGTACGGATACGCCGACACCGGACAGATTAGTAATCATCTCACCAAGGGAGGCATTTTTGCCTCCAACTCTGTCTACATCATTCATGCCGAGTTGGTCATACCAAAGCACCAGCGGAGACGAGTCATTGTTGGACATCGAAACAATCCTTTTGTGATATATGAATGGGTAAAACACCAGACTACCCATTAATCCTGGCATAATTAATTCCGTTGAAAAAACGGTGAATCGTGTAAGCAATTACGATTTCTGGTTTTTCGGACAGATTCCCATCAATCTGCGGTCCTCGGTAATAGTCATTCTTAAGTAAAACCTTATTTTTCATGCAACAATAAAAAAATTGAACTCAGCTTTTCACTAAAAACAAAAACACCATTTCATTTTTAAAAATGAGAAAAAGGAGATACGCAATATCGGTGTTTTAATTTATGCTTTCAGAGAATTACGTATGATATTCAGGATGGATTAAATGGAGAGTTCTGTAGATCGCCACGTGTTTTATATTTCTGATGGAACCGCTATCACCGCCGAAGTATTAGGCCACGCGGTCATGTCGCAGTTCCCTGTTACTGTAAGTAGTATAACGCTTCCATTCGTGGAAAACGAAAGCCGTGCCAGAGCCGTCAAGGAACAAATAGATGCTATCTATCAACAGACCGGCAACCGGCCGCTGGTTTTCTATTCCATCGTCCTTCCGGAAATTCGCTCTATTATTTTGCAAAGCGAAGGATTTTGTCAGGACATCGTGCAGGCGCTGGTTGCCCCATTGCAGCAGGAATTAAAACTCGATCCCACACCGATTGCGCATCGTACACATGGGCTCAATCCAGGTAATTTAACCAAATATGACGCCCGAATTGCAGCGATTGATTACACTCTCGCGCACGATGATGGTATTTCACTGCGTAATCTCGATCAGGCGCAGGTGATTTTACTGGGTGTTTCCCGTTGCGGTAAAACACCCACCAGTCTCTATCTGGCAATGCAATTTGGTATTCGCGCAGCAAATTATCCTTTTATCGCCGACGATATGGATAACCTCATTCTTCCCGCAGCCCTGAAGCCATTGCAACATAAATTATTTGGTCTGACCATTAATCCAGAGCGTCTTGCCGCGATTCGCGAAGAACGCAGGGAAAACAGTCGGTACGCGTCGTTACGCCAGTGTCGGATGGAAGTGCAGGAAGTTGAAGCGCTTTACCGCAAGAACAATATTCCTTGTCTCAACAGTACCAATTACTCGGTGGAAGAGATCGCGACAAAAATGCTCGACATTATGGGGCTGAATCGCCGCATGTACTAACAGACTAGTACGAGAGTTCAATGTGCGCTATCATATGCGGCAATGATGTGATGCGCGTCACAGTCAGACTTGTAATAAGCCGGGATTGGTTTAAGGTGATGCGCATTACTTCCGGCATTTCTGCCCATGAAGCACACCTTTTTTGAGATTTCTGATGAATAAAACCGATGAACTTCGCACTGCGCGCATCGACAGGTTGGTGACGCCATCTGAACTGGCGCAGTTGCACCCTGTTAGCGCAGAAGTCGCGGAGCACGTAACGCATTCCCGTCGCCGGATCGAAAAAATCCTCAATGGCGAAGATCGTCGCCTGCTGGTCATTATTGGCCCTTGCTCCATCCACGACCTTGATGCGGCAATGGATTATGCCCGCCGCCTTAAGACATTACGGGAAAAACACACTGCGCATCTGGAAATCGTGATGCGCACCTATTTTGAAAAACCCCGCACCGTTGTGGGCTGGAAAGGGCTGATTTCCGATCCAGACCTTAACGGCAGTTACCGGGTCAACCACGGTATCGAACTGGCACGTAAATTACTGTTGCAGGTAAACGAACTTGGCGTCCCCACGGCGACGGAGTTCCTTGATATGGTGACAGGTCAATTTATCGCCGACTTAATCAGTTGGGGAGCGATTGGCGCACGGACCACGGAAAGTCAGATCCACCGGGAAATGGCCTCCGCGCTCTCTTGCCCGGTAGGCTTCAAAAATGGCACCGACGGCAATACCCGTATCGCAGTAGATGCCATTCGCGCCTCGCGTGCCAGCCATATGTTTCTCTCCCCGGATAAAAGCGGGCAGATGACCATCTACCAGACCAGTGGTAACCCGTACGGCCATATCATTATGCGTGGGGGGAAAAAACCCAACTACCATGCCGAAGACATTGCGAATGCCTGCACGACATTGCGTGAATTTGATCTGCCGGAACATCTGGTGGTGGACTTCAGTCATGGCAACTGCCAGAAACAACACCGTCTGCAACTGGATGTCTGCGATGATATTTGCACGCAGATCCGTAACGGCTCAACCGCGATTGCCGGTGTGATGGTGGAAAGTTTCCTGCAAGAAGGGACGCAAAAAATCGTGAGTGGTCAACCGATGGTGTATGGGCAATCCATTACCGATCCTTGCCTGAGTTGGGAAGACAGCGAAGACCTGCTCGTCAGATTAGCTGACGCAGTAGCAACACGCTTTTGATCCTCTCCCGCCGTTCGCGGCGGGAATCCCCTTTTCTCCCTACGTCTTCCTGGGGGATCAGCCGCAAAACAGCGACGTGCCCCTTGCCTCTCACGCCAGAATATTGATAATGATTCTCATTGTTAATACAGATTTTGCTTTGAGCTGAGATGTCGCATATGGATAGCACGACGATGCCCCCGGTCAGATCCCAGGAAAACGCCACGCATATCATTCCCACCGATCGCCGCATCAGCAGTCAGATACTGCTGGGCGACGAAGGACGTGTGGTGATTGAGCACAAAGGCCAGCACTATCTGCTACGCCAGACCCACGCAGGAAAGCTCATCCTCACCAAATAACAGCCCATTAGCTTGAACAGCTCACTTCAAGACGTTTACCCCAGTCCGGCGGACGATGGACATAGTCATCATGGCGATCGATAAAGGGCTGACGAAGCGCGTCATGAAGTTGTTCCAGCTCTGCATTATTGCCCTGCTCCGCGGCTTCTATGGCACGCTGTGCCAGCCAGTTTCGCAAAACGATTGCCGGATTGGCGCTTTTCATCCGTTGTTGCCGCTGTGCATCATCAATGTTTTCCGCCTGGAGACGCGCACGGTAATCCGTGAACCAGCGATCAAACGCAGCGCGATCGATAAATTCATCACGCAGCGGTGAACTGGCGCTGTGCTGTTCCGTCAGACTCAGCATGCGGAAAGTACGGGTATAATCGCTTCCTTCCCGCGCCATTAATGAGAACAACCCATCCAGCAACTGGTTATCACCTTGCTGCTGACTCACGAACCCCAACTTGCGGCGCATTAACACGCCATACTCTGTCAACAGCGCATGCTGATACTCATCCAGTGCTGCGTTTAACGCTTCGACAGCGATAAACGGCGACAGCGACTGCGCCAAACGCTGAAGATTCCACAAGGCAACGGCGGGCTGGTTATCGAAACTGTAACGCCCCTGATAGTCCGAATGATTGCAAATGAAACCCGGTTCATAATCATCCAGAAAACCAAACGGGCCATAGTCAATTGTCAGTCCGAGGATCGACATGTTATCTGTATTCATGACGCCATGAGCAAACCCCACCGCCTGCCAGCGGGCGATCAGTGCCGCTGTGCGCCGTACGACGTCACGGAACCAGACCACATATTTATCGCCTTCATCGTGTAACGCTGGCCAGTGATGGCGGATCACAAAATCTGCCAATTGCTGCACTTTTTGTGGCTCGCGGCGATAGTAGAAGTGCTCGAAATGCCCGAAACGCACGTGACTTTCGGCAATACGCATCAGCATTGCGCCCGATTCCCGTCGCTCACGCATCACCGGCGTCTCACTGGTCACGATACTGAGCGCGCGCGTAGTGGGAATACCGAGGTAATGAATCGCTTCCGATGCCAGGCTCTCGCGAATTGTCGAACGCAGCACCGCACGGCCATCTCCCATGCGCGAATAAGGCGTCAGCCCAGCCCCTTTCAGATGCCAGTCTCGGGTAGAGCCATCCTGCAATTGCTGTTCTCCAAGCAGGATACCGCGCCCGTCGCCCAGTTGACCGGCCCAGACGCCGAATTGATGTCCACTATAGACTTGTGCCAGTGGCGACATGCCCGGAAGCAGTGTTTCGCCGCCCCAGACGCCCGCCCCGGAAGTGGGATGGAAAAGGGCATCCGGTACGCCCAGCTCACGCGCCAGCGGTACGTTACGCCAGATCAGCCGCGCATTATCAAGCGGTGTCGGTGACAACGCGCTATAAAATTCTGGCAACTCGTCGCGCCAGTGGGTAGTAAAAGACAGGGTCATGGTTCCTCCTGCTTTTAGTGTAGTGCCTTCAGCGACGATTAAACACGGGGGAAAAGCAGGGCTATGGATGTATCAGCGAGGTGATCATCGATACAGTCACCGCTGGCCACAGTGCGCCTTGCATGGCGCTGAACTGGAATGGAATGGCCTTTTTTAACGCAAGCTCATTATCGATACCGGTAATCATGATCGAACGACAGTATGGTTCAATTTGCGAAACGATCGCCCGCATAAATGGCTCAAATGAATGGGAAGATAATCGTTGATGAACGAAGTTTTTATCTAACGCCACACCTTTAAACAGGCCATCGAAAATGGCTTTGGTCGACGCAGCACCAGAACCAAAATTTGCCAGCACTAACGGATATCGTTTCGCCAATAGAGACAATATCTGATTTTCTTTACCCATATTCAGACCGGGATAGTTCTCATTGATGGTAAATTCCAGGAAGGGGAATTTATCCACGCGAGCAGCAAGTTGTTCATTCGATAACAAAGCATCAACAATAAGCGGGGAAATATTTATCCAGGCAATTAACTGATGTTGTATAAAAAAGAGTTGGCAGGTTTCAAGCAACGCAAGCTGCTCAGCAAACAGCGCCAGCGTCTCGTCTGGCGTCAGGCGTGGCAAGACCAGCTCTGTGGGCGCACGCACAGTACTGTCGCTACCCACAAAGTTCACAATAATCTCCAGCCCCTGAAGCATTCCGTTACCATTTTTCGCAGGCAGTAATAAAAGCTCGGAGCGATATGTGTCATCCAGCGATACAATCATTGTGCCAGTCCCGCATTAAGGGTGAAGTCCGGCATTCTTAAACCCAGGTAAACATAATTCAAATTTGTTGATTTTAATGAGATTAACTTCATTTTTTTCCATTTAATATTCAGATTCTCCTTAATCCTTATTAAGTTTTAGCAGCTTAGAAAACTAATAAGCCACGATTCCAGAGCCCAGTGTACGATAAAATTAATTAATATTATAAATATTAATTAGCAGAAACATCCTGGTTTAATAAACGTGAATGCTCAAAAACAAAAGAGAAGCGACTACTCTCGCTCCTCCTCTCGCTTTCCCCGACGCACGACGAGCACGATATGACTCAAATCCGCCGTGCCTGCCAGAAATTCTTACGCCAGTAAACGTTATCAAGAGAGGAACGCATCACCCCACGACTGGTCGATGCATGAATAAACGCGTGGTCAGTATCATAAATGCCAACATGCAGCCCATTTTCGCCAGAGCCAGTTTTAAAGAACACCAGATCACCGGGCAGCAAATCGTCTTTATCGATCCTTGTGCCAATTTCCGCCTGCTGACGCGTTTCCCGCGGGAGTTGGAGGGCAAACTTATCACGGAATGTCATCATCACGAAGCCAGAGCAATCAATGCCCGAACGACTGGTTCCCCCGTAGCGATACGGCGTACCGTTCCATTCACTAAGCTGATCATTCAGATTAGCAATAACGGTAATCGAGTCGGACAATCTCGGGTTAGGTGGCGGTGCGCGATGCGAACTACATCCTGCAAGGAATAGCGCTGCGGCCACAAGAAACCAGATACGCATTCTGGACCAAGCCTCGTTCTTTCTTTTCTCGGAATAATCTACCGTGGGAGTACGATATGTGGCAAGTCACGTTTTTGTCACGTCACGGGGATCAGCATCGAATGGCCTTCGATTTCCAGCCGCCGGAAGGGTACGCCGTAAGCCACCTCAAGCATTGATGGCACCAATACGTCCTGCCCTGCACCGTTGGCAATCAGCTTGCCACCATTCAATAACCATGCCTGATGGGTATGCCGTAACGTGTGGTTCAGGTCATGGCTACTCATCACCAGCGTAATGCCTGACGCCACCAGTTCGCAGAGCAGCTTATCCAACGCGGCTTGCTGTGCAATGTCGAGACCATTCATTGGCTCATCCAGCAACAGAAGCTGCCCGGACGGATTACCGCGCGGGTGGATCTGTAATATCACCGCGGCAAGACGCACGCGCTGCCATTCCCCGCCGGAAAGCTGGTTCACTGCCCGATCCAGTTTATCGTTCAGCCCCAGTTTCCCGGCGATCTCCAGCAATAAGGCGCTTTGCGCGCCATCGGGCTGATGCAACGACAGGTAATGCCAGACTGGCATGGCGAAAGGCGGCGTTTGTTGCTGGGCAAGGTAAGCACGATGGCGCGCCAGTTGCGTCGCAGGCCAGCGCTCCAGAGGCTGTCCATCGAATAGCACACATCCCTGCCCGCCAGACAATCCTGCAAGGCGGGTCAATAAGGTGCTTTTCCCCGCACCGTTAGGCCCCACCAGGTGCAGGATCTCTCCACGACCAATGGTTGATGTTATCGGACCCAGTCGACCCGCAGCCCCCACATCCAGCAATTGCAACAGCATCGGTATTATTTCGCCAGTGCGTCTTTAATGGCTGCCAGCAAGAGCGGATCTTCCGGTGTCATATCCGGCGAGAAGCGTTGGATCAGATGACCATCGCGACCAATAAGGAATTTTTCGAAGTTCCACAAAATGTCACCCGGCTCCTTCGGCGCACGCCCTTTACTCTCCATACGCTCATAGAACCCACTGCCTTCAGGCGCAACAGCCACGGGCGCTGCAGCAATCAATTTTTTATAGAGCGGATGACGAGATTCTCCGTTGACCTCTATTTTGCTGAACATCGGAAAGGTCACGCCATACGTGGTGCTGCAAAACGTTTTGATCTCTTCTTCGGAGCCAGGCTCCTGGCCGAGGAACTGGTTACAAGGGAAGCCGAGCACGCTGAACCCTTCGTCGCCTAACGTCTTCTGGAGGTTTTCCAGTTGCTCATACTGCGGCGTCAGCCCACATTTCGAGGCAACGTTAACCACCAGCAGCACATTACCGCGGTAGTTTTCGAGCGTGGTGTTTTCACCCTCAATGGTCGTGACGTCAGTTTTCAGAATATCCTGTTGCATAGCATCCCCTTTGTTGATGTTGTGGTTGTCAGACTTAGCGCCCAACTTTTAATAATAGCCAGATAAACACCGGTGCGCCCAGCGTGGCAGTTACGACACCTATTGGTAACTCAGCGGCGCTTAATGCAAGACGGGCGACAACATCGGCAAAGAGCAACGCCGATGCGCCAGTTAACGCACAGGCGGGCAACAGCACCCGGTGATCGGTCAGACCGCATAATCGTAGGATATGCGGGATCACCAGACCGATAAAACCTATTGCCCCGGCAAGCGCGACGCTGACACCCACCATCCAGCCCGTGGCGACCACCAATACGTTACGCCATAACCATAATGGCAATCCCAGCTGTCGCGCTGACACGTCCCCCAGCGCCAGCACATTAAGTGGTGCCGACTGCAAACAGATCCACCCCATAACGGGCAGCAGCGCAAGCATCAACCAGCTCTGTTGCCAGTCAACACCACCAAAACCGCCCATCATCCAGTACATCAATTGGCGTAAATCGAACGAGGTTGAAAAATAGACCGCCCAGGTGGTTAATGCTGTGCAAATAATACCGAGCGCAACACCGGCCAGTAACAGCCGACTGGTAGAAAGATGTCTGCGAGCAAAACGCAGCAGAATCAGCGTCACGATAAGCGCACCGGCGATAGCACAGACACCTAGCGCCCAAGTGGGTAGCATGCCGCCACCGAGCAGAACAGCGGCAATCAGGCCAACACCGGCGCCACTGGAGACGCCCAGCAGACTCGGTTCAGCCAGCGGGTTTTCAAATAAAGCCTGCATAACGGCACCGGAGAGCGCCAGCGCTGCGCCGACCAACAGTACCGCCAATGTGCGCGGCAGACGAATTTGCCAGACGAAGAGTTGCCCGCCGGGGGTAAACCAGGCATTGGGAGCAATCCATTGTTCACCCGCGCACAGGCTGAAAACGAGCGCGAACAGTAAAAGCAGCGATAAACCGCATAGCCAGCGGCGATTGCGTTGCTGTTGGAGATGAGCGTATGCCAGCATGTTTTCCGTGATGCCCGTCAGTCAGGTGACTGATTCTAAGGTTGATGCGGCGCGCTGAAAAGAAAAAAGGCCGCATGGCGGCCTTTTTAGTTAGTTCATATCACTCAGCTTTGGGCGAAGCGTTTTCGACACGGCTTTTTAACTTCTGACCGGGTCTGAAGGTCACCACGCGCCGGGCTGTAATGGGAATATCTTCGCCCGTTTTCGGGTTACGTCCCGGACGTTGATTTTTGTCGCGCAAATCGAAGTTGCCAAAGCCGGAGAGTTTTACCTGCTCACCGTTTTCCAGAGCACGACGGATCTCTTCGAAAAACAGCTCTACCAGCTCTTTTGCGTCCCGCTTGCTAAGCCCTAGCTTATCAAACAGATATTCTGACATTTCAGCTTTTGTAAGCGCCATAGGTTCAATCCCTCAATGATGCCTGGAATCGCTCTTTTAATGCCTCTACACATCTGGCAACGGTAGCGGCAATCTCCTCTTCTTCGAGTGTACGGCTGGTATCCTGAAGGATCAGGCTAATGGCAAGGCTCTTATACCCTTCCTCTACACCCTTACCGCGGTACACGTCAAATAAGTTTACGCCAACTACCTGATTTACGCCAACTTTCTTACATTCGCCCAAAACATCTGCTGCAGCCACATTTTCAGCGACGACAACAGCGATATCACGACGGTTTGCAGGGAAGCGAGAAATCTCCTGAGCCTGAGGAACCACGCGGTCTGCAAGCGCATTCCACTCCAGTTCAAACACCAGCGTACGACCATTGAGATCGAGTTTACGCTCCAGCTCCGGATGGACTACCCCAATGAAACCTATACGTTTATCTTTCAGATAAATCGCGGCGGACTGCCCCGGATGCAATGCCGGATTCGCCTCTGCGCGGAACTCGATCGCCGATAATTTGCCCGTCAACTCCAGGACCGACTCCAGGTCGCCTTTCAGATCGAAGAAATCGACGCTGCCTTTCGCCAGATCCCAGTGCTCTTCATAGCGGTTACCGCAAATTGCACCCGCCAGCATCACATCCTGGCGGATGCCCAGGTTTGCCTGAGTATCCGGAACAAAACGCAAACCAGTTTCGAAAATGCGAACGCGGCTCTGCTGACGGTTCTGGTTATAAACAATGGTGCCAAGCAGACCGGTCCACAGTGATAAGCGCATTGCCGACATTTCACTGGAGATCGGGCTTGGCAGGATCAGGGCTTCTTCCCCCGGGTGGATCAACTGTTGCAGTTTCGGATCGACGAAACTATAGGTGATCACTTCCTGGTAGCCTTTATCATTCAGCAGCGTTTTCACGCGCTTAAGCGACAGGTTCGCTTCGCGGTGCGAACCCATGATCAGACCAGCCTGCACTGGCTCATCCGGAATATTGTTGTAGCCGTATACACGCGCCACTTCTTCCACCAGATCTTCTTCGATTTCCATATCGAAACGCCAGCTCGGCGCGACGGCCAGCCACTCATCCTGACCTTCGGTCACTTCACAGCCCAGGCGGTTCAGAATGTCGCTTACTTGCTCATCGGCAATGTGATGGCCAATCAGGCGATCCAGTTTGCTGCGACGCAAGCGGATAGTCGCTCGTTTCGGCAGCGTCGCCTCGTTTGTCACGTCAATTACCGGGCCTGCCTCACCGCCACAAATGTCCAGCAACAGGCGGGTAGCCCGTTCCATGGCTTTGTACTGCAGTTGCGGGTCAACGCCACGCTCATAGCGATGGGACGCATCCGTATGCAAACCATGACGACGCGCGCGACCGGTAATAGAGAGCGGATTGAAGAAGGCGCACTCCAGCAACACGTTCTGCGTTTCAGCGTTCACACCGGAGTGTTCACCGCCGAAAATACCGCCCATCGCCAGCGCTTTGTTATGATCTGCAATCACCAGCGTATCTGCGTTCAGCTTCGCTTCGCTGCCATCGAGCAATACGAGAGTTTCACCCTCTTTCGCCATACGGACAACAATACCGCCATCCAGACGGTCGCGGTCAAAGGCGTGCATCGGCTGACCCAGCTCAAGCAGAACGTAGTTGGTGACATCCACCACCGCATCGATAGAACGAATGCCGCAGCGACGCAGTTTCTCTTTCATCCACAGCGGCGTTGGCGCTTTTACGTTAATGCCCTTCACCACACGACCAAGGTAGCGTGGACAGGCTTCAACGGCCTCTACTGTAATCGGCAACGTGTCGTTGATCGTTGCAGCAACCGGCGTCATTTCTGGTGCTACCAGCGGTGACTTATTCAGTACCGCCACATCGCGTGCCACACCAATAATACCGAGGCAGTCAGCACGGTTCGGAGTAACGCTGATTTCGATGGTGTTATCATCAAGTTTCAGGTATTCACGAATATCGGTGCCAATCGGCGCATCCGCCGGCAGTTCGATAATGCCGCTGTGATCGTCAGAAATACCCAGCTCAGAGAAGGAGCACAGCATACCTTCAGACGGCTCGCCACGCAGTTTTGCCGCTTTGATTTTGAAATCACCCGGTAACACCGCGCCGACGGTTGCAACGGCCACTTTCAGCCCCAGACGGCAGTTTGGTGCACCACAGACGATGTCCAGCAGACGATCGCCGCCAACATTGACTTTTGTTACGCGCAATTTGTCAGCATTTGGATGCTGAGCGCACGCCATCACTTCGCCCACGACCACGCCGTGAAACGCCCCGGCTACCGGCTCAACGCCGTCCACTTCGAGGCCTGCCATCGTGATTTGGCCCGACAACGCTTCGCTATCAATGGACGGATTGACCCATTCGCGTAACCACAGTTCACTGAATTTCATTGTTTTGCCTGCCTTTATTTAAACTGTTTGAGGAAACGCAAATCGTTTTCGAAGAATGCGCGCAAATCTGTCACGCCATAGCGCAGCATGGTAAGACGCTCCATCCCCATACCAAATGCAAAGCCGGAGTAAACTTCCGGGTCAATGCCAACATTGCGCAGCACGTTCGGGTGCACCATACCGCAGCCCAGAACTTCCAGCCATTTGCCGTTTTTACCCATCACATCCACTTCCGCAGAAGGTTCAGTGAACGGGAAATAAGACGGACGGAAACGGATCTGCAGATCCTCCTCAAAGAAGTTACGCAGGAAGTCGTGCAACGTACCTTTCAGGTTGGTGAAGCTGATGTTTTTGTCAACAATCAGCCCTTCCATCTGATGGAACATCGGCGTATGCGTCTGATCGTAATCGTTACGATAGACGCGGCCTGGCGCGATAATGCGGATCGGCGGCTGCTGGTTTTCCATGGTACGGATCTGCACGCCAGAAGTCTGGGTGCGCAGCAGGCGGGTCGCATCGAACCAGAAAGTGTCGTGGTCAGCACGCGCCGGGTGATGGCCCGGAATGTTCAGGGCGTCGAAGTTGTGGTAATCGTCTTCGATTTCCGGACCTGTCGCGACGGTAAAGCCGAGCTCACCGAAGAAACTTTCAATGCGGTCAATAGTACGGGTAACCGGATGCAGCCCCCCATTTTCGATACGGCGACCTGGCAGAGAAACATCGATGGTTTCAGCCGCCAGACGCGCGTTCAGCGCTGCGTTTTCAAGATCGGTTTTACGGGCATTCAGCGCCTGCTGAACCTGCTCCTTCGCTTCATTGATCACGGCCCCGGCAGCCGGGCGCTCTTCCGGCGGCAGCTCACGCAGGGTGGTCATTTGAAGGGTCAGGTGCCCTTTCTTACCCAGATATTCGACGCGAACATTGTCCAGCGCGGCGACATCCTGGGCATCGTTAATGGCTGCCTTTGCACCGGCAACCAGCTCTGCGAGATGTGACATGGTTTTCCTCGTTATATGACGATATTTACACGCGGCAGATACAAAAAAAGCCTCCACAAGGGAGGCTTTCTGGCGCTGTTTTCCGTTTCTTCTTTCACGCGCTAGCCTCCTGGAGTCAGGTGCTAAAGTAAAAAAAGAAGCGGAAAATAGCAGCATTCATGCTTGCGTTACCTTAACCGGGTAAGTGAGCTGTGATGACTTATTGAAAGCGTATCACGGCGAAATGTCAATGCATTGATAATGTTAAAGCAAAAGAGGGAGCCAGGCTCCCTCTCTTAAACTGGCTTACGCCAGAGCTGCTTTCGCTTTTTCAACCAGGGCAGTGAATGCCACTTTGTCGAATACGGCGATGTCAGCCAGGATCTTACGGTCGATTTCAACAGAGGCTTTTTTCAGGCCGTTGATGAATTTGCTGTAAGAAATACCGTTCTGACGTGCTGCTGCGTTGATACGTGCAATCCACAGTTGACGGAACTGACGCTTTTTCTGACGACGGTCACGATAAGCGTACTGACCAGCTTTGATAACAGCCTGGAAGGCAACACGGTAAACGCGAGAACGCGCGCCGTAGTAACCTTTAGCTTGTTTCAAAATTTTCTTATGACGTGCACGTGCAATCACACCACGTTTTACGCGAGCCATGGCTCTCTCCTGTATCTATATTCTAATTAAAAAGTTAAAGGTTAACGACTTATGCGTACGGCAGGCACGCGATTACCAGGCCCAGATCGCCTTTGGAAACCATGGCTTTCGGACGCAGGTGACGTTTACGCTTGGTAGCTTTTTTGGTCAGAATATGACGCAGGTTAGCGTGCTTGTGTTTAAAACCACCTTTACCGGTTTTTTTAAAACGCTTCGCAGCACCGCGTACGGTTTTGATTTTTGGCATTTTTTAACTTCCACTTCGCATTGTTAATAAACGAAACATAGGCGAACTAAACCCGCAGGCTTGTGGCCCACAGGTTTAATTACTTGATGGCCTTACTGTTTCTTCTTAGGAGCAAGCACCATAATCATCTGGCGGCCTTCGATCTTCGTAGGGAAGGATTCGACCACTGCCAGTTCATTCAGATCGTCTTTCACGCGATTAAGCACTTCCATACCGATCTGTTGGTGGGCCATCTCACGACCGCGGAAACGCAGCGTAATCTTGGCCTTATCGCCCTCTTCGAGAAAGCGAATCAGGCTGCGGAGTTTTACCTGATAGTCGCCTTCATCTGTACCAGGTCGGAATTTAATTTCCTTAACCTGAATAACTTTTTGCTTCTTCTTCTGTTCCTTTGAAGATTTGCTCTTTTCATAGAGGAACTTGCCGTAATCCATTATACGGCAAACTGGCGGCTCGGCGTTAGGGCTGATTTCAACTAAATCTACCCCGGCTTCTTCAGCTTTTTCCAGAGCTTCTCTCAGACTCACAATACCAAGCTGCTCGCCTTCCAGACCTGTTAAGCGAACTTCCAGAGCACGAATCTCGCCATTGATACGATTGGGACGCGCCGTTTGAACTCGTTTTCCGCCTTTAATACTTTATTCCTCCAGTTGTTGAAGACTGCGGCTGCGAATCTCTTGTTGCAGCTTCTCGATAACTTCATTTACGTCAAGGCTACCCAGGTCTTTACCACGACGGGTACGCACGGCAACTTTACCGGCTTCAACCTCTTTATCCCCACAAACCAGCATATAAGGGACGCGACGTAAAGTGTGCTCGCGGATTTTAAAGCCAATCTTCTCGTTTCTCAAGTCTGCTTTTACACGAATGCCCGCATTTTGCAGTTTACGCGTCAGTTCGTTAACGTACTCAGCCTGAGAATCGGTGATGTTCATCACGACGACTTGCACTGGAGCAAGCCATGTCGGGAAGAAACCGGCAAACTCCTCAGTCAGGATGCCAATAAAGCGCTCCAGTGAACCAAGAATTGCACGGTGAATCATAACCGGCACCTGACGTTCGTTGTTTTCGCCAACATAGGAGGCGCTCAGACGAGACGGCAGAGAGAAGTCGAGCTGTACTGTTCCGCACTGCCATGCACGATCGAGGCAGTCATACAGTGTAAATTCAATTTTCGGGCCGTAGAAAGCGCCTTCACCCAGTTGGAATTCAAACGGGATGTTGTTTTCTTCCAGCGCAACCGCCAGATCCGCTTCCGCACGATCCCACATTTCGTCGCTACCAATACGTTTGTCAGGACGCGTTGACAGTTTGACGACGATTTTCTCGAAACCAAAAGTGCTGTACATATCATAGACTAAACGGATGCACGCGTTCACTTCATCGCGAACCTGCTCTTCCGTACAGAAGATATGCGCATCATCCTGCGTAAAGCCGCGAACACGCATCAGCCCATGCAGCGCACCTGATGGCTCGTTACGATGACAGCTACCGAACTCCGCCATACGCAGCGGCAGATCGCGGTAGGATTTCAGACCCTGATTAAAGATCTGCACGTGTCCCGGGCAGTTCATCGGCTTAATGCAGTACTCACGGTTCTCGGAAGAGGTCGTAAACATTGCATCTTTATAGTTGTCCCAGTGCCCGGTTTTTTCCCACAGCACGCGGTCCATCATGAATGGGCCTTTCACTTCCTGATACTGGTACTCTTTCAGCTTGGAGCGTACAAACGTTTCCAGCTCACGGAAGATAGTCCAGCCATCGTTATGCCAGAAGACCATACCCGGCGCTTCTTCCTGCATATGATACAGGTCGAGCTGTTTACCGATTTTACGGTGGTCGCGTTTGGCGGCCTCTTCCAGACGTTGCAGATAAGCATTCAGTGCTTTTTTATCTGCCCACGCGGTACCGTAAATACGCTGCAGCATTTTGTTGTTGCTGTCACCGCGCCAGTAAGCGCCCGCAATTTTCATCAGTTTAAAGTGATGGCAAAAACGCATATTCGGCACATGCGGACCGCGACACATGTCGATGTATTCCTGATGATGATACAAGCCCGGCTTGTCATCATGCGCGATATTCTCATCAAGGATGGAGACTTTGTAGCTTTCGCCGCGTTTAACAAACGTCTCGCGGGCTTCATGCCAGCTTACTTTTTTCTTGATGACATCGTAGTTGCTCTCGGCGAGCTCGTGCATACGTTTTTCGAGCGCGTCGATATCTTCCTGGGTCAACGTATGGTCAAGGTCAATGTCATAGTAAAAACCATTGTCGATAACCGGACCAATAGCCATTTTGGTGGTTGGCCAGAGCTGTTTAATAGCATGACCTAACAGGTGCGCGCAGGAGTGACGGATAATTTCCAGACCTTCTTCATCTTTCGCGGTGATGATGGCAAGGTTTGCGTCACTCTCGATCACATCAGAAGCATCGACCAGTTCGCCGTTTACACGGCCAGCAATACAGGCTTTCGCCAGTCCCGGACCGATATCCAGCGCGACATCCATTGGGCTTACAGCATGGTCATAATGGCGTTGGCTGCCATCAGGAAGCGTAATTACAGGCATTTCATTTCCTTATTTGCAGTGGTGCCCCACACGAAAGAGCACATACAAAATTAAATAATATATTTATATCAGCACGTTAAATGTGGTTCTTTGCTTCACTCTGCAAATTGTGCACCTCTGGATGTACAAAAATCCGACAGGCGCCCGCATTCACGGGTTGATAACGCCACCCAATAGTACACGGCATCGGCGTGACATAAAAGCGTGAACAGAATCATAATCCTGGTCTTCGGGACATTGTTTAGCGCAGTGTTACCCGACGTTTTCGACGGGCTTTATTTGTAAGTTATCCGCGACAGAGAAGATTACATATTTACAACAATGACAATTCCAGGTGAAATTGCAGTGTGTTGCTGTGAATTCTGGCAATCAGAATGAAAAGGAATTTTAAAAATCGTTTATGTAATCTGAGGTTTATCTGATTTTAAGGCGCTATCCCAACTGGCTGCTAAAGCGTCAGCTATGGGTGGCTATCATCAACGCCTAACTAACTGATAAAGAATGGAAATAATATATCCGGTTATTGTTATCGCGCTGGTCGCGATCATTATATTTTCGTTTTATAAGCACTACAGCATGAAGTCGTCCAGGAACCTTCCCGGCCGGCATAAAAAGCGCCATTAATCAAAACTCACTCAAAAAGGCACGTGTTCAGCGTGCCTTTTTCTGATCAACTCAAGCCTGATAACCTAAGGCGCGGATCACCTCTTCCATCGCTTCCTGAGTCAGCGCTGAACGTTTAATCTTTTGGTTTGCCAGCATGGTTCTGACAAGGCCCGCAATCACGATATGTTTGGGCTCCTGCCCGAGGTCACGCATTTCCAGCACCACCTTGCCAACCACCCGGCACATTTCCTCATATAACACGTCGTCTTTTGCCTTCCCCATTACGCCTCCGTTTAGCGTCATTTTTATTAGTCAATTTACGTTTGCAGGTGTATCTAATAAAGAAACTAATACGTATAGCATTTCTCCGCATTTAGCATAGGGTGTGAGATGTTCTTTGTAACGTATAACGTTTCACGCTTCTTTCCCTTCCGCTGCGTGCGGATTTCACGCCGGAAGGGCATTTTTTTGCTCAGCGTTAACATCCCCCTGAAAATTTGCGTTAAAGGTAATCAGCAAGCCTGCCGATTAATGATTCATTAGCGATCTGAATGAATCAACCACGGTAATGCAAGCGATCAACTACAACGAAATGACGGGGCTGAATCTGTCCATCAGATCCGCCACAGCATCGACGCTTCAGGAATCGATTGAGCGGTTGTCATCGGGCTCACGGATCAATAGCGCCCGGGATGATGCGGCGGGGCAAGCTATTAGCAACCGCATGCGCGCCAGCGTTAACGCCGACCATGTCGTCTCCCGCGGTCTGGATGACGCCATCAGTATGGCGCAAACTGCCGATGGCAGTCTTAGCACGGTTAGCGAGTTATTGATCCGTGCCAAAAGTCTGGCCATCCAGGCCGGAAACGGCACCTTATCTGAGGGCGATCGTCAGAGCATTCATAACGAATATCAAAGTATTCTGGAGAACATCCAGTCAATTTCTGAAGGTACGGAGATCTTCGGTCGCTATCCGCTGGCAACCGATACTCCGGAACTGCCGCCGGAGTTGATTGGCAACGTCCCGCCGTTAAGCGTTAAATTCCCTGCTCAGGGCGTCAATTACACTTTCAGTTCCGGCATTGTATCGCTGGCCTATATCCCGGCGGGTTCGAAAAACATCGCAATTACTATTGATTCATTGGGGCTGGATGATGACATTCAGTTATTCACCCGCGATGGCAAGCATCTGGCAGGAACGCCAATCAACGGCACCACTGCGGACTACACCTGGAAAAGTCGTAGCATCACCAGCTCAGCTAAAGCCACCAGCAAGGTACTGACGGAAGCGAATGGTTTTCAGCATGGCGCAACCTATGATGACACCATGCTGATCGAAGGCGGCGCGTCATGGGCACTCAACGGCAGCGAAACCCTCGCGTATAACGGCATGACGATCAGCTACAGTGGCGACGGTGACCGTTATGAACCGGGTAAAGCTTTCAACGATGGCAGCAACGGTTCGAACAGGCTTGAACGCCTGAAAATCGACAATGTAACGGAAGATCTGGTAGTGATGGTGGTAGGCAGTGGTTCATTCACAAGTAACCTGACCTGGGGTGATTTGCCAGAGCCCACCCTCACCCCAGCGGAACCACCGAAACAAAGCCGGCCCTGGGAAGTGGTGACCAGCGCCAGCTATGGCGACGAAGTACAAGCTACGACCATGCCAACCACACCTTCGGACGTGAAATCACTGGGACTCACCAACACCGAGTTGCGCTCAACGGCAACGGCCAGTATCGCCATGGGGGCGCTCGACAAAGCGCTGGATAAAGTCAGCAGCTACCGCGCGCAATATGGTGCGTTTATTAACCGCTTCGAATCCAATAAATCCGTACTCGCGCAGCAACGTATTGCCACACAGGCAGCGAAAAGCCGTATTGAAGATGCCGATTACGCGATGGAAGCCAGTAAACTGGTGAAAGCGCAAATATTGCAACAAGGACAGGATGCGGTATTAAAAGTGGCTAACCAGTCGATGGAAAATATTCTTTCGCTTCTGCGAAGTTAGCTCATAAAAAATGTTAAATAATCAACCATTCATTATTCACATCAGTTTTCGTCAGGAACCTATCAGGTTTATCTAACACGCTTTACAGTTCGATTATTAACACAAAAAAACCGGTACAGCGTTATCCGGTTTTTCAAAGCTAATGAATTAACTCAGAATGTAATTAATTCCACTCACCCGCAACCAGTGTATGGGCGTCGAATGCAGCGGCATTGGTGTTATGTTCAGTCTGCGCAACAGGCACCATGTTGGAACCCGCTTCAATGTTAGTGATGTTCGTGTTGTTCTGGCTCGCAGTCGTGGTAACAGAATCCGCGGCGAAGACACCAAAGGAGAGTGCAGACAGCACGACAGCCGCGGCAGCAGTATTGATTTTTTTCATGATGAATTTCTCTTTCTTGAATAAACACATGACTGTTTGGGTGTGTTTTTTACCCGTGCAATCAGTGTAGATCTGGATCACACTTTTGCACAGTCAATTTATTTATCCATTCGTGTCAAATAAACTGAATATGTTTCATTTTAATTAATTATGAAGAAATTAAGGAGGGAGAATATTTACTTAAATAAAATTCAATAAACGCTGCGGAAAATAGCACGAATGAACAAATTAAAACAAGGGGCCGGTATTTCCGGCCCACTCAATTACATTTTATAGCCTAACGTTACCGTGGTTCTACGATCGGTATGATCCGGCGCAGTTGACGGCGGCTGGGAGTTCCAGGTCAGGTTATAAGCGACTTTCAGCGCGAAATGCTCGTTGATAGCCACGTTCAGCGCCGTCTCGGAGTTCACCGTGGTATCGTCCGCGCCAAATACGGAAACGCCTTGGGTGAATTTCGTGTTGTCGCTAATTTGCCACGCATAGGTACCGGATGCATAACCCAGTGCTGTGGTTTTGGTGTCGCCATCGGTGTACTTGTCGTAACGCACACCCGGACCAAATTCAAAGCGCAGGCTGTGTACCGGGCCGTTCAGGATCTGGCGACCATAACCGGCAGTAAACACATCACGATCGCGGTAACCATTGTAGCGGTCAGTCAACCAGCTCGCCTGGCCAAACAGATAATCGTAATCCGTCAGGTTATAACGGCTACGACCACCTACAGCGTATTTTTCAGACGAACGTTCATCATTTGCCGAGGTGTTGCTGGCATTTCCCCACAGAGACCAGGCCGTTCTGCTACCGTACCAGGTCAAGGTGGAGTCGGCAGTCAAAGAAGAACTCTTTGTGTTGCCGGACTGAGCAAGATAGCCACCGTTCACGCTACCTTCGAACGGTTTTTTTGCAGTTGCAGGGTCATCCATGACAGTAAAAACGGTGTCACTGGCGACAGCATTCATCGACGCAAGCACGCCCGCAGCCATAAACAGTGCGGGTACTGTCTTCAAAAGCTTCATTTATTTAGAGTCCGTACAGCAAAAAAAGAGACCAACACGGTCCCGGAATCTTTCATAAGGATCAACGACCAACGGTCCAAAGAAAGGTAACAAATTATAAAAAGGCCAGTTAAACATATCAATGAAATCTTATTTGATTTTTTGAATAAGAGAGATCTCAAAAAAGAGCATTTGGTTATTAATCCTCACCGTTCCCAAACTTAATTTCAGCCTGCAAATCATACTGTTATTTACTTTCCCTTCTGCGCAATCAGTGCCAGGCTTAAAACAACCAGATAAAAAGGAGGTCATGATGGTTCCGGTATATACGCTGACGTTAGCGCCCTCTCTGGATAGCGCAACGCTCACGCCACAAATTTATCCTGAAGGTAAGCTCCGTTGCAGCGCCCCGGTCTTTGAACCCGGCGGCGGCGGCATTAATGTTGCCCGCGCCATTGCACACCTGGGTGGCCGTGCCACCGCGCTGTTCCCGGCAGGCGGTGCAACCGGCGAACACCTCACCGCACTGCTGGCCGATGAAAACGTGCCCACTGTTGTCGTAGAAGCGAAAGACTGGACGCGGCAAAATTTGCACGTTCACGTCGAGTCCAGCGGTGAGCAGTATCGCTTCGTGATGCCCGGTGCTGCCTTGAGTGAAAGTGAATTTCGCCAACTGGAAGAGAAAGTGCTCACCATCGAATCGGGCGCTATTCTGGTGATCAGCGGCAGTCTGCCACCGGGGATCCAGGTTGAGAACCTCACACAGTTGATCAAGGCGGCCCAACACCAAGGTATCCGCTGCATTGTTGATAGTTCGGGAGAGGCGCTCGCCGCTGCCCTGTCAATTGGTCATATTGAACTGGTAAAACCGAATCAGAAAGAGCTCAGTGCGTTGGTCGGCCGGGAACTCACTCAACCCGATGACGTACGTATTGCCGCTCAGGAGATTGTGAACAGCGGCAAAGCGCTACGTGTTGTGGTGTCGCTTGGGCCACAAGGGGCGCTGGCCGTCGACGCCAACCAATGCGTGCAGGTGGTGCCGCCTCCGATGAAAAGCCAAAGCACCGTCGGTGCTGGTGACAGCATGGTCGGCGCTATGACTTTAAAGCTGGCGCAAAACGCTCCGCTCGACGATATGGTGCGCTTCGGTGTTGCCGCCGGTAGCGCCGCCACCATTAATCAGGGCACGCGTTTGTGCGCGCTACACGATACGCAAAAAATTTACGACTATCTGTGTAATCGCTGACAAAGCGCCCTCTTCCTTATGGGAGAGGGCTTGCTAACTGCACAGCGGCAGTCGACAAATCGCCTTCGCCGACTATGCTAAAAAAACTTTCAGGATAACAATGAGGTGAAATATGAGCAGTGATGGCATCACCCGCTACGTCGTAACGGTCAAATTTCACGAACAGACCCTGACGGAAATCAACGAACTCAACAACCACTTTACACGTGCGGGTTTTCTCCTCACCATGACCGATGAAGAAGGAAAAGTGCACGACCTCGGTACGAACACCTTCGGGCTTATCAGCGCACTCAGTGAGCAGGAGGTTAACGCGCTGGCAAACGGACTGGCGGTAAGCGCAGTGGGGAACGAGGCCGACATCACCGTTTATACCTGGGAAACCTGGCAAAAAGACGAACCATAAGCGCATGGCGGCTACGTTCGTTGCTCAGGTGTGCGTTACATCGTATCTTTTTTAAGCTTTAGTGCGCTAACCTTATGATCCGGCTGATTACATGGGAGAAACATCATGTGGCAAGCGATAAGTCGTCTGTTAAGCGAGCAACTGGGCGAAAGTGAGATTGAGCAGCGCGACGAGCTGCCGGGTGGTGAGATCCATGCTGCGTGGCACCTGCGTTATGCCGGGCGCGATCTCTTCATAAAGTGCGACGAACGTGAACTGTTACCCATTTTTACCGCCGAGGCGGACCAGCTCGCGTTGCTGGCTCGCAGCAACACGGTGCGGGTTCCGGATGTGCTGGCGGTGGGAAGCGATCGCGACTACAGCTTTCTGGTAATGGAGTATCTCCCTGCCCGCCCACTGGATGCACACAACGCTTTCCTGCTGGGCCAGCAACTGGCGCGTCTGCATCAATGGAGCGACCAGCCGCAGTTCGGCCTCGACTTCGATAACGATCTCTCCACGACTCCGCAACCCAATGCCTGGCAACGTCGCTGGTCAACTTTTTTTGCCGAGCAACGCATTGGCTGGCAACTGGAGCTGGCAGCGGAAAAAGGTCTCGAGTTTGGCAATATTGACGCCATTGTTGAACATGTTCAGCAGCGTTTATCGTCACATCAACCGCAACCTTCCCTGCTTCATGGCGATTTATGGTCAGCGAATTGCGCACTCGGCCCGGATGGTCCCTATATCTACGATCCGGCATGCTACTGGGGCGACAGGGAGTGCGATCTGGCCATGCTGCCGCTGCATCCGGATCAGCCGCCGCAAATCTACGACGGTTATCAGTCGGTTTCTCCCCTGCCGAATGACTTTCTTGACCGCCAGCCAATCTACCAGCTCTACACTCTGTTCAACCGGGCGATTCTGTTCGGGGGCGAGCATCTGCTGAATGCGCAAAAAGCGCTGGATCGCGTATTAGCCGCATAACGCAGATTAACGATACACAGGCCCGGTAAGCGCGGTTGCGCGCCGGGCGCGTCACATCACAAAAAACCAAGCAGCTTAAAGAAGAAGTAACCCGCGACAATGATAATCACCGGCAGCACATACAGCGGAAAAATCTGGAGCAGAATGGTGTGATGCGGTACGACAATGCGCGCTTCAAGCTGCGCACGGGACAACCCTTCCTCACCTTTGGCATTCTCAAGGATCGCCTGATCCTCTAAACCTTCACGCAGAAAACGCACCTGACGACTCATGCGCGCTCCCGAGGCTTGCAATGCCAGCCCCACAAAGATCAACACAAAGATTATCCAGAACAGGATATTGAGGCTTTGGTGGAAGTCCGGCGTCGGCGAGTTGTACCAAAACAGGTTAAGAAACGGCGTATTAAAACGCATCATTTCAATCATCACATGGGCGAAATCAAGCATCACCGCGTTGATACCGGCCTGCTTTTCGCTGTGGTCGTACATAAATTTCAGTACGGAAATAATCGTTGAAATGACGGCTGGAATGAAAATCACCCAACCCAGAACGCGTTTCAGTATGGCGATGCGTCCAGCTTGTTGATACGTCATGGATTCCCCTTGTGAGTGACGCACTGTTTGCGCCTAAGTCTACCTGCTGAGAATCATTTTCGCCTGATCTTTAAAGGCGGTATGATGCCTCTTTGTACATAATCCGTACTTTCTCCGGATAAACCGCGCTAAAAGAGAGGTGTTATGTCTGACCCGCATCAAATTCTTGCTGCCATTTTTGATATGGATGGATTACTTATCGACTCAGAGCCACTCTGGGATCGCGCTGAACTGGATGTCATAGCAAGCCTTGGGGTCGATATCACCCGGCGCAGCGAATTACCTGACACGCTGGGTTTACGCATCGATATGGTCGTCGAACTCTGGTATGCACAGCAACCCTGGAATGGTCCGAATCGCCAGGAGGTCACCGATCGCATTATCCAACGGGCGATCTCTTTGGTGGAAGCAGAGCGGCCTCTGCTTGCCGGCGCGCGCGACGCCGTTGCCTTGTGCAAAGCCAACGGCCTGATGGTGGGCCTGGCGTCCGCCTCGCCATTGCACATGCTCGAAAAAGTCCTGGACCTGTTCGACTTGCGGGAGCATTTCGATGCGCTCGCCTCCGCAGAGAAGCTGCCCTATAGCAAGCCGCATCCACAAGTTTATCTGGATTGCGCCGCCAAACTGGGCGTCAACCCGCTCTGCTGCGTTGCACTGGAAGACTCTGTCAACGGAATGATCGCCAGTAAAGCGGCGCGTATGCGCTCAATTGTCGTGCCAGACGCCGAACATCGGGACGATCCGCGCTATGTGCTGGCGAATGTCAAACTCAGCAGTCTCACGCAACTTACGCTTGCTGATCTGGTAGGTTAAGGCCGTCGGGGCAGTAATTTTGCTGTTCCGATATTATTTTTGAAACATCATTTCATTTTGTTTGTATTTTCTTCACCACCCTTCTATTCTGATCTCCAGACGCTGTGCCCTCTCACTACCATAATTTCGCCGGAGAACTCATGATACTGGATGCCTTTAAACTTGCGGGTAAAGTGGCCATTGTGACCGGGTGCGACACCGGTCTGGGTCAGGGGATAACATTAGGGCTGGCGGAAGCCGGATGTGACATCGTCGGCGTGAACCGTAAAATCCCACATGACACTGCGCAGCAGGTGCAGGCGCTGGGTCGTCGCTTTCTGGCAATACAGGCGGACTTGCGCCACCAGCAAGCCCTTGAGGACATTGTCACCGAGACGGTCGCGAAAATGGGACGTGTCGATATTCTGGTCAATAATGCCGGGACGATCCGCCGCTGCGACGCCCTCGACTTCAGCGAGAAAGACTGGGATGAGGTGATGGATCTGAACCTGAAAACGGTGTTCTTTCTCTCGCAGGCCGTTGCACGGCAATTTATCGCGCAAGGCAATGGCGGCAAAATCATAAATATCGCTTCGATGCTCTCTTTCCAGGGCGGGATACGCGTGCCCTCTTATACCGCGTCCAAAAGCGGCGTGATGGGCTTAACCCGCCTGCTGGCCAACGAGTGGGCGCCGCACAACATCAATGTCAACGCCATCGCTCCGGGTTATATGGCGACCAATAACACCCAGCAACTGCGGGAAGACGCAGAGCGCAACCAGGAGATCCTTGAGCGCATCCCTGCCGGACGCTGGGGTGAGCCCGCCGATTTGCAAGGAGCCGCGGTATTTCTCGCCTCCCGCGCTGCCGAATACATCAACGGTTACACCCTTGCCGTGGATGGTGGCTGGCTGGCCCGTTAAATTTGAACGGATTGTGACAAAGGGTTACACCGTCACCTCTTCCGCCTACTGTACAAACATCCTATACTGTATGCATCGACAGTTGAGTGAGTTTGATCATGACGGCGGAAGGACACCTGCTTTTTTCCATTGCTTGCGCGGTGTTTGCCAAAAACGCCGAACTGACGCCCGTCCTCGCGCAAGGGGACTGGTGGCACATCGTACCCTCCGCTATTCTGACCTGCCTGCTGCCGGACATTGACCATCCTAAGTCTTTTCTCGGCCAGCGTCTGAAATGGATATCAAAACCCGTCGCGCGCATGTTTGGTCACCGGGGCTTTACCCATAGCCTGCTGGCTGTGTTTATCGCGCTGACGTTGTTCTACTTAAAGGTACCGGATAGCTGGATAGTTCCTGCGGATGCGCTACAGGGGATGGTGGTGGGCTATCTGAGTCATATTCTGGCGGATATGATCACCCCCGCCGGCGTCCCCCTTCTGTGGCCCTGCCGCTGGCGCTTTCGTTTGCCATTACTGGCCCCGCAAAAAGGTAACCAGCTTGAGCGTGTACTCTGTATGGCGCTGTTTACCTATGCCGTGTGGATGCCGCAGACCCTGCCCGAAAACGGTGCAGTGCGTTGGTCATCGCAGATGATTAATACACTGCAAAACCAGTTTAATCGCTTTATTCATCAGCAATCCGGCCATTAATCAGCCAGTAATTCCGCTTTTGGCATATACCATTCCATTTGGATATAAGAGCACCCCGGCACTTCTGCTAACCTTGCGCCACGGGATCAACCGCCAGGGTGATCCGAATAATGATATCAGGAGAACGGGGATGAACTTTCCATTAATCGCGAACATCGTGGTGTTCGTGGCACTGCTGTTTTTGCTGGCGCAGACTCGTCACAAACAGTGGAGTCTGGCAAAAAAAGTATTGATCGGTTTAGCGCTCGGCGTGGTCTTTGGGCTAGCGCTGCAAGCTGTTTACGGATCCGATAACCCGGTACTGAAGACATCAATCCAGTGGTTCAATATTGTTGGCAACGGCTATGTACAACTGCTGCAAATGATCGTCATGCCGCTGGTTTTCGCCTCCATTTTGAGTGCCGTCGCGCGTCTGCATAACGCCTCGCAACTGGGCAAAATCAGCTTCCTGACCATCGGCACCCTGCTGTTTACCACGCTGATTTCCGCGCTGGTAGGTGTGCTGGTGACCAATCTGTTTGGTTTAACGGCGGAAGGCCTGGTACAGGGCTCCGCGGAAACTGCGCGCCTCAATGCCATTCAGAGTAACTATGTGGGCAAACTGGCGGATCTGACCGTCCCACAATTGCTGCTCTCTTTCGTGCCGAAAAACCCGTTTGCCGACCTGACTGGCGCAAACCCCACGTCGATCATCAGCGTGGTGATTTTTGCTGCCTTCCTCGGCGTGGCCGCGCTTAAGTTGCTGAAAGACGATGCGCCGAAAGGCGAGCGAGTTCTGAGCGCCATTGACACCCTGCAAAGCTGGGTAATGAAACTGGTTCGTCTGGTCATGCAACTGACACCGTACGGTGTGCTGGCGCTGATGACCAAAGTGGTCGCAGGCTCTAACATTCAGGACATCATCAAACTGGGCAGTTTTGTTATCGCTTCCTATCTGGGGCTTGGCATTATGTTTGTGGTGCACGGCTTACTGCTCGGTGTCAACGGCGTCAGCCCGCTGAAATTCTTCCGCAAAGTGTGGCCGGTGCTCACCTTCGCCTTCACCAGCCGCTCCAGCGCCGCGTCGATTCCACTGAATGTCGAAGCGCAAACCCGTCGACTGGGCGTGCCGGAATCTATCGCCAGCTTCTCGGCTTCCTTTGGCGCCACCATCGGCCAGAACGGTTGTGCGGGCCTTTACCCGGCAATGCTGGCCGTCATGGTTGCACCGACGGTAGGCATTAACCCGCTTGATCCGGTATGGATTGCCACGCTTGTCGGGATTGTGACTGTTAGCTCAGCCGGTGTGGCAGGGGTTGGCGGCGGTGCAACATTTGCTGCGCTGATCGTGCTGCCGGCAATGGGTCTTCCGGTCACGCTGGTTGCACTGCTGATCTCGGTAGAACCCCTGATCGATATGGGACGCACCGCGCTCAACGTGAACGGCGCAATGACCGCAGGCACGCTCACCAGCCAGTGGTTAAAACAGACCGACAAAGCCGTACTGGACAGCGAAGACGACGCCGAACTGGCGCATCGCTGAGTCCGGATAACACAAAGGCGGGGAATCTCCCCGCCTCTCTCATCTCTATGCCTTCACGGCCTGTTTTACTGCTGCGGTTCCGCACGTTTTCCGCCGTTACTCGTCGTCGATTTCCCCTTCCTGGCGCATCTGCATTGCCCAGCGCTGAGCGGATTCTGGCACGTTGAATACCGGCGAACGACGAAACGTCTCCCCCATCAACACAAACGCCACGTATTTGCCACGTAACAACCAAACATCACGATACCCCTCCACTTTCAGGGCATGCTCGGGAGGCGCCGGCTCGACGCGAGGTACGTAGCTGATAACTCGACGGTTTTGTTGACGAAAAGGTTTCATAGGCGATGCGTTCACTAAATACGAATTTCACAACCGGGAAAATCCTATGATAGCCGATTGTCGCCCTGTACGTCGCGCCTGGCGTGACTTTCTCTTATTTTTCGCAGGGTTCCCACCTGCCGCCTCGTACAGCCATTGCCAGGGGGGTGATCTATAGTTAGGGGTGTTTTGACGTAACCACGGCCATTTTTCAGCAATGAAAACAGGAGACGAGTTCAATGTCGCATAATGAGAAAGACCAGCATCCTCGCCAGTCCCCGGTTCACGATCCGCGTGAATCGAAACCTGGACTGGATTCCCTTGCCCCCGAAGACAATTCTCACCGCCCTTCCCCTGAACCCAGCGCCCCCGGCGAACAGCCCACCGCACCAGGTAGTCTGAAAGCCCCGGATACCGTCAATGAGAAACTCGACGCGCTGGATCCGTTTCGTAAGGGCGGTGAAAATTTTCCCCTGACCACCAATCAGGGCGTACGCATTGCCGACGATCAAAATTCACTGCGCGCCGGTACGCGCGGCCCTACGCTGCTGGAAGATTTTATCCTGCGCGAGAAAATCACCCACTTCGACCACGAACGCATTCCGGAACGGATAGTTCATGCCCGCGGTTCCGCCGCGCACGGCTATTTTCAGCCCTATCGCAGCCTGAGTGAGATAACAAAAGCAGATTTTCTCTCCAGCCCGGATAAAATCACCCCGGTCTTTGTCCGTTTCTCTACGGTGCAGGGCGGTGCGGGCTCTGCGGATACCGTGCGGGATATTCGCGGTTTCGCCACCAAGTTCTATACCGAAGAGGGGATCTTCGACCTGGTCGGTAACAATACGCCGGTGTTTTTTATTCAGGATGCGCATAAATTCCCCGACTTTGTGCATGCGGTGAAACCTGAACCCCACTGGGCTATCCCCCAAGGCCAAAGCGCGCACGACACCTTTTGGGATTATGTTTCGCTCCAGCCCGAAACACTGCATAACGTGATGTGGGCAATGTCCGATCGCGGTATTCCACGCAGTTACCGCACCATGGAAGGATTTGGCATTCACACCTTCCGCCTGGTGAATGCCGAAGGTAAAGGTACTTTCGTCCGTTTTCACTGGAAACCGCTGGCAGGCAAAGCCTCGCTGGTCTGGGATGAGTCGCAAAAATTGACCGGACGCGATCCCGATTTTCATCGCCGGGAACTCTGGGAAGCGATTGAAGCCGGGGATTACCCGGAATATGAGCTCGGGTTGCAGCTGATCCCCGAAGAAGATGAGTTTACGTTTGATTTTGATCTGTTAGATCCCACCAAACTGATCCCCGAGGAACTGGTACCGGTTCAACGTGTCGGGAAAATGGTGCTGAACCGTAATCCGGATAACTTCTTCGCCGAGAACGAACAGGCAGCGTTCCACCCTGGTCATATCGTGCCGGGTCTGGATTTCACCAACGATCCGCTATTGCAGGGGCGTCTGTTCTCCTATACCGACACGCAAATCAGCCGCCTTGGTGGGCCAAACTTCCACGAGATCCCGATTAACCGCCCCACCTGCCCTTACCATAATTTTCAGCGCGACGGCATGCATCGCATGGAGATCGACAGCAACCCGGCCAACTACGAGCCGAACTCGATCAATGACAATTGGCCGCGTGAAACGCCTCCCGGCCCGAAACGCGGCGGCTTTGAAACCTACCAGACCCGGGTGGAAGGTCAAAAGATCCGCGAACGCAGCCCGTCCTTTGGCGAGTATTACGCACATCCGCGCCTGTTCTGGCTGAGCCAGACACCGTTTGAACAACGCCATATTGTTGATGCTTTCAGCTTTGAGCTCAGTAAAGTGGCGCGCGGCTATATTCGCGAACGGGTGGTTGATCAACTGGCACATGTCGATGTCACGCTCGCACAGGCGGTGGCGGAAAACCTCGGTCTGACGCTAAGTGATGAACAGCGCAACATCGCGCCGCCAGCGGATGTCAACGGCATCAAAAAAGATCCGGCGTTAAGTCTGTATGCCGTCCCGGACGGGAAGGTAAAAGGCCGCGTGGTCGCCGTGCTGTTGCATGAAAATGTCAGTGCAGCGGATGTACTGACCATATTACAGGGACTGAGCGCACAGGGTGTCCATAGCAAGCTGCTCTTTTCACGGATGGGGAGCGTTACCGCCGATGATGGATCCGAACTGCCGGTTGCCGCGACCTTTGCGGGTTCACCGTCTCTTACGGTCGATGGGGTAATTGTGCCCGGTGGTAATGCGGAGGGGCTGTTGCAAAACGGCGATGCCAAATACTACCTGCTTGAAGCCTATAAGCACCTGAAAACCATCGCCCTGTTTGGCGATGCACGTCAGTTTAAACCTCTTCTGGGTGTGGATGCGCAAGGCGAAGAAGGGATCGTGGAAGCAGACAGTGCCTCGGCCATGCTGATGGATGATTTTCTCACCCTGCTGGCTACGCATCGCGTGTGGTCACGGATGCAAAAAATCGACAGCATTCCCGCGTAATGCGGTAGCAGAAAAAAACCGGCCATGCGGCCGGTTTTTCTTGCTCAGGCTGAAAAGAAAAAAGTTACTGCTTAGGTGCTTGCGGATCGGTGTCGTACTCGGCGCAGGTCTGATAACCGGAGTTCATGACGTGACCGGTCTCATCCAGTGCAACAAAGTAGGTTTCTGTTTTACCGTCACGTTGGCCCAGAATATAAGTCTGGCACGTACCACGTGCATGGATCATGGTCACTTCGGATGAAGGACGGCCAGCAACCTGCATGACCTGCTGGCGGCTCATGCCTTTTTTCACATCTTTCACCACTGGCTGGCTCACCTGATCTTTGGCGCGATCGTAGGCCGTACACCCTGCCAGCATCGTCAGTACCGCCGCTGCACCCAGAATTCCTGCGATGTTCTTGTTCATATTCCATCCTCTTGTTTATCCGCTTGTGTATCAGCGTGTTATCTAAGCCTGGAATATAAAATTGCATTTTTCAACTATACGACAGCGATGGCATAACTTTCGGAAAGTTCTAATAAAACGGAAATAAGCAACTAAAATGCCTTAAATTGCGACACTCAAATCTGTGATCCTTGTCGTTTTACCGGCAAAGGGTTACTTTGAGCCCATCATCTATTTGCAACCTGCAAAGCAGGATTACATAACGGAGGGGTAAATGACTCTGCAACAAGAGATTATTCAGGCGTTAGGCGTGAAACCCGCCATCAATGCCGAAGAAGAAGTTCGCCGCAGCGTAGACTTTCTGAAAAGCTATCTGAAGACCTATCCCTTTTTGAAATCGCTGGTGCTCGGCATCAGCGGCGGCCAGGATTCTACCCTGACAGGCAAAGTGTGCCAGATGGCGATTTCTGAGTTGCGTCAGGAAACCGGCGATGCCACCTATCAATTTATCGCTGTCCGTCTCCCCTACGGCACCCAGGCGGATGAACAGGATTGCCAGGACGCCATCGCGTTCATCCAACCGGATCGCGTGCTGACGGTTAACATTAAAAGCGCAGTGCTGGCCAGTGAACAGGCGCTGCGCGATGCCGGTATTGAGCTGAGCGATTTCGTGCGCGGCAATGAAAAAGCGCGCGAAAGAATGAAAGCGCAGTACAGCATTGCCGGGATGAGTAAAGGCGTGGTAGTCGGCACCGATCACGCAGCGGAAGCGGTCACCGGCTTTTTCACCAAATACGGCGATGGCGGCACCGATATCAACCCGATTTTCCGGCTGAACAAACGCCAGGGTAAACAGTTGCTCGCCTGGCTGGGCTGCCCGGAACATCTGTATAAAAAAGCCCCGACGGCTGATCTGGAAGACGATCGTCCGTCGCTGCCTGATGAAGCTGCACTGGGGGTGACCTACGAAAATATTGACGACTACCTGGAAGGGAAAACGTTGGATGCCGCCACGGCGCATATTATCGAGGGCTGGTATCTGAAAACCGAGCACAAGCGTCGCCCGCCGATCACGGTATTCGACGACTTCTGGAAAAAACAATAATTCTTCAGGGCGGCGCAGGCCGCCTCTTTTTTAACCGGACCGCGCCTGCTATACTGGATAAGTAAACAGTATCAGGAGTCAGTGGTGGTCAGGCGTCTTTCCGGCCCGCGTCCCGAGTTCGACGCTGCGGCAATCTATGAATATCCCGAACATCTGCGCCCGTCGCTTGAGGCTATGCCCAGGCTGCCCGGCGTCTATATTTTCCACGGTGAAAGCGACGCCATGCCGCTCTATATCGGTAAAAGCGTAAATATCCGCAGCCGTGTCCTTTCCCATTTGCGAACCCCGGATGAAGCAGCCATGCTGCGCCAGTCGCGACGTATTACCTGGATTTGCACTGCCGGAGAGATGGGCGCGTTGTTGCTGGAAGCCCGGCTGATTAAAGAGCAGCAGCCGCTATTCAATAAGCGTCTGCGGCGCAACCGCCAACTCTGCTCGCTGCGGTTGAGCGGCGAGAAGCCGCAGGTGGTGTATGCAAAAGAAGTGGATTTTTCGACCTCCCCGGACCTGTACGGCTTGTTCGCTAACCGCCGGGCGGCGTTGCAGGCGTTACAGTCGATCGCGGACGAAGAGAAGCTCTGTTATGGCCTGCTCGGATTGGAGTCGCTGACACGTGGTCGTCCCTGTTTTCGCGCCGCGCTGCACCGCTGTGCAGGTGCCTGCTGCGGCAGAGAGACACCCCAGGCGCACCAGATGCGTTTCACTGCCGCAATGGCGCGTTTGCAACTGGTGTGCTGGCCGTGGCAAGGCCCTGTCGGACTCAAAGAACAAGGTGAGGCGATGACGCAATATCACATCATCCATAACTGGCTGTGGTTGGGGTCGGTCACTAACCTGAACGATGCCGGGGCGCTGTTGCGTACTCCGGCAGGATTCGATCATGACGGCTACAAAATTCTCTGTAAGCCGCTGATGGGTGGCGAGTATGAGATAACCGAACTGGCCTTAATGACCCGGTAGCCAGGCGATCTCACTGAACAATAACTGCCCTTCAGGTTTGAGCAGACGCAGAGTATGCCGCCCTTCCTGCCAGTACGCTCCCTGATCGGTCGTCAGTAGCTTATCGCCCAGTTGCCATGCGCCACTGAGGACAAAAACCACGCCACCACGCTCGCCAAGGGTCGTAAAGGTGCGATCGGCAATGCGCACTTTCGCACGACAGCGATCGCGGCGAGTGAGGATATTAAAATCCATCGACATCTGGCCGTCTGACAGCTCCGCTTTTACCGGTTGCTCACCGGCAAACGTAAAAGGCTGGTGCCGTTTGAGGGTATGGCAAAAAGCACTGCCGCCATCCAGGGTGACTTCCCCGCCTTCAATCAGCGTGATCACGCGATCAACCCCGGGAAATTGCGAGAATTCGCCGTTACTGGCAAGCGATGCAATACTTGCACGCCAGCTAAAATCCCGCGTTGCCGGTGGAAAGCAACAAATTTCACGGGTTTCGCCCGCACCGTTACGCCAAAGGTTTACCGGCATTTTGCGGATATCAAAGTATTCCATCATCCCTCCTGAATGGCGCAGTATCTCGCCGGTGCCGCTGCTTCTGTGGGCAGCGTGCATACTTGTTATTGTTTAAATTGACATGCCCGGGTTATCGGCAGTTTCAATGATTTGCCTTAGGCCACTGGATAACCAGACATGTAAAAAAGTATAAATCCCAGATAAGTGACACCGCCAACGAAGGGGAGCCTGATGAGGATACCGCGCCGGTGGCGGCTGGCAAGAGGGAATGTAAGAAAAACCGCCGGCGCTGCCCACCACGTAAAACGTTGGATGGGCAAAACCGGCGGTCTTAAGAGGGGGCTGAATTATTCAGCGGATTCAGGAGGCATTTTACCTTCCGGTGCCGGGCGTTCTGTCAGACGCTTCTCAAAATTCGCATTGAACTGCTTTTTCTGCTCCGGGGTCAGAATATTGTAAATCTTGTTCTGCGTTTCCATATGCGCCAGCATACGTGCTTTATGCTGTTCTTCCATTTTGGCGATTTGCGCTTCCGCTTTCGCTTTATCGAAGCTGTCGCTGGCAATAATCTCATGCATTGCACGCATCTCTTCCACCGGCGGACGTTTCATTGCGTCACGCTGGCTTTTCATAATGTCGCGGATCTGCTGTTTCTGCGCATCGGTCAAATTCAGATCGCTGAACATCATTTCGTGCGGCCCCTTCATTCCCTTGTGATGCATCATCGGTCTGCCGTCTGCAGGCGCTGTCGTGGTGTCAGCAGCGTATGCCAGGTTAGCAGCACCGAAAGCCAGGGTAGAGGCAACAAACAGGGCGGTTAATTTACGCATAATTTTATTCCTTACTTCGGTTTTACTTACGGCGGTTGCCGTGTTGACGCTAATCACTTTACCGTGTTTATCGTCAATTAATCAGAGGGACGGTAAAACAATGAAAGTGTAAAGACCGTTTTTACGTCAAATAAGGAGGAAATAAGGATAAACCGTGGAGAGTTGAGAATTAAATATTCAACACACTGATTCAGAAGTAATTATGAAGAATTATAAATCAGGCTCACTTATAAATAAAGCCGTCAACCAGGATAAATCCGCAATTTATTCATAATGGTGATAAAAATAAGCCCCGCAATGGCAGGGCTGAATAATTACTCTATTTTTTCCAGCATTAATCCTGCCCGTAAACCAATAGCCACATTCGGATTGGGAAACAGGACATACTCCTGTTGATGCTGCACCACATAACGTTCCCCGCGATCTTCCGCCAGCAAGGTGCCGGCCTCAAAAGGGGTAAAGTTCAGCGTTTCCGGCGACATATACAGTTTGAATGCTTCACTGTGGCGGGTCAGTTGCTGTACCACCCGGTAGCGCAACGGTGGGCTTTCAGTATCCGGCGCGGGCTCCCCGGCTAATAAGGCCGCCAGCGCCCAGGCTGTTCGTTGGAACTGGCTTAAGTCATTCTCCCCAAACGGCAGCGCCTTACCCAGCTCAAGCGTGCAAGCCAGCGCGTCAAATGTCTCGCAACTGTAATGGGTAAAGGTCCCCCCAGGCGACTGATGAAACACCAGCGCCTCCATGCCCGCGCCGCCGAGCCACTCAAGAAAGAGTTCATCCCAGGGTTCCGTTCTCACCGGAAGCACCCCAAAACGTATATGGTGCGAACCGCGAATGGCGGTATGTAAATCCAGATGCCAGCGCACCCCGTCGCCGTCGGCGAAGAAGTGCGTCAGCGCCCGCTCAAGCTGCGCTGCGCGCATCGTTTCATCACTGGGAGGAATGGATTGCCAGCGTCCGCCAAACAGGCGGTTAAGATCATTTTTCAGGTAGCGTTTACCCTGTGCCAGCGCCTGCGGATTACCAAGCACCACCAGCAACCGCCAGGTCAGCGACTGCGTACCGGCAAACAGGTTCTTTAGCAAAATATCCAGCATCTCCACCGGCGCAGTTTCATTGCCGTGAATAGCGCACGAGATCACCAGCGAGCGCCCGCAAGGCTGCGGTGGCACCAGTTCCAGGATCCCTTGCTCATGCCACAGCCAGTGAATACCGCCTGACTCCCCTGACATTTTGCGCGGGATGTCGCCCGATAAGGTTGCGGCAAGAAAGTTATCCATACGGCCTCCTGTTAACGCTGGAATGGATAAACGGACCCCAAATGCAACAACTGCGTCAGCCGATCCAGCGCTTCGCGCCCTTCACGCAATAGCTGCGGATCCGCTAAATCAGCCTGAGTCAGACGATCGCGATAATAGCGATCGACCCAATTATTGAGAGTAGTAAACAGCGTGTCATTCATCATTACCGCCGGGTTAACCGCCCGCTGCTCAGCGTCGGTCAGCACCACGCGCAGGCGTAAACACGCCGGCCCTCCGCCGTTAGCCATACTTTCCCGCAGATCGAAGACCTGCAACTCGCTCACCGGGTTATCCTGCGCCAGCAGTGCATTCAGATAACGCCAAACGCCCGCGTGTGTCTGCGACTCCTGTGGCAATACCAGCATCATGCTGCCATCGTCACGACTCAGTAGCTGACTGTTAAACAGATACGTTGCTACCGCATCCGCCACCGACACCTCGCTGTCTGGTACCTGAATGGCCATGAATCCCGGCACCCGCGCCTGCAATTCCGCCAGCAAACGCGGCTGGTCGACAAACGCGTGTTCGTGGCAGAACAGAACCTGTCGGTTCGATACCGCAATCACATCGTTATGAAACACCCCCTCATCGATGACGTCCGGGTTTTGCCGGGCGAACAGCACCTGCTGTGGCCTGACCTGATTGAGACGTGCGATTGCCTGGCTGGCTTCCCGTGTCTGGCGTGCCGGATAGCGTGCAGGCGCCGTGTGCGCACTCTCTTCCCGACCATAGACAAAGAGCTGCACGCCCGGCTCGCCATAATCACCACCAAAACGGTTATGGTTTGCCGCGCCTTCGTCACCGAACATCGCCACCTGTGGCAACGCCGGATGCACAGCAAAATGCGTATCATCACGAAAGATTGCCCGTAGCAAGGCTTCGGTCGTGGGCGCTTCGATGGAACGGTGGAATTTATTGTTCAGACTGGCGACCGTCAGATGCACTTTCCCATCAAGAGAATCCGCGGACGGGCAAATCGTTGCCGCATTCGCCACCCACATCGCGGATGCGGAGCTGGCGGCGGACAACAGATGCGGCGCCTGCCGGGCCGCTTTCGCCAGCACCTGCTCATCGCTGCCGCTAAAGCCCAACTGGCGCAACACCGGCAGGCAAGGACGCTCATGCGGTGGGATCACCCCCTGCTGAAAGCCCGCATCCGCCAGCGCTTTCATTTTCAACAACCCCTGTTTTGCCGCCAGCCGCGGGTTTGATTGCTGAAAACGGTGTTTGGTCGAGGCTTCGTTGCCAAACGACAGCCCCGCATAGTGGTGCGTTAAACCGACCAGACCGTCAAAATTCACCTCACGCGCTTTCATGGCTGCTCCTCGCGGGAAAAATCCAGACCGGGACTGAGCGTCTGCGGCAGCGTTAAATCCGCCGTTTCAAGGCTTGCCATCGGCCAGGCGCAGTAATCTGCGGCGTACCAGGCGCTGGCACGGTGATTACCGGATGCGCCAACGCCGCCAAATGGCGCGGTACTGGCTGCGCCCGTCAGCGGTTTATTCCAGTTAACGATCCCGGCGCGCGCTTCCAGCAAAAGCTGGTCGAATTTTTCCCGGTCGGGGGAGATCAACCCACAGGCCAGGCCATAGCGGGTGTCGTTCGCCAGCGCAATCGCGTCCGGATAGGCATCGTAACGCCACACACACAACAACGGACCAAAGACCTCCTCATCCGGTACCTGCTCCACACCGGTCATATCAATAATCCCCGGCGTCAGCAGAGAGGTGTCTTCAACAAGTATGCGCGGCGCAAGTAAGGTTTTCCCTCCGCGTGCTTCATGCGCTTGCCAGGCCTGATAAACATGCTGCGCCGCCTGTTGCGAAATCAGTCCACCCAGAAACGGTTGTGGTTCCGCGTTCCAGGCTTGCGGGATCAGGCGCGCACTCACTGCGACCAGACGTTCAAGGAAAGCATCCCCCGCCGCCGACCGCTTAACCAACAGCCGACGGGCACAGGTACAGCGCTGCCCGGCGGTGATAAAGGCCGACTGGATCGCCAGGTGCACGGCCGCATCGATATCGTCGGGATCTTCCACAATCAGCGGGTTATTGCCGCCCATCTCCAGCGCGAGGATCTTCTCCGGTTGCCCGGCAAGCTGGCGGTGCAACTGGTAACCGGTATGCGCACTGCCGGTAAACAGCAAACCGTCCAGCCCCGGTAAGGCGCTCAGCGCTTGTCCGGTTTCACGCCCCCCCTGTAGCAGGTTGAGTACCCCGGCGGGTAACCCCGCTTGTTCCCATAATTTCACCACCGCCTCGCCGCTCCATGGCGTCAGCTCACTGGGTTTAAACAGCAGCGTGTTCCCCGCCAGCAAAGCCGGAATAATATGGCCATTCGGCAAATGCCCCGGAAAGTTATAGGGGCCAAATACCGCCAGTACGCCGTGCGGGCGGTGACGAAGCGTGGCCGCGCCATCGGCCATTTCTGTATGCTGTTCTCCGGTGCGAGTGTGGTAAGCCTTCACCGAAATCGCGGCTTTATTGATCATCGCGGTGACTTCCGTTAATGCTTCCCAGCGCGGTTTCCCCGTTTCACGGGCGATGATCTCCGCCAGCGCCTGTTTGTTGGTCTCCAACAGCGAGGCAAATGTTTCCACTATCGCTTGCCGCGCGCTGAAGGGCTGCCGTGCCCACTGTGGAAATGCCGCTCGCGCTGCCTGATACGCTTGTTCAACCTGCGCGGCATCGGCATCAAAACCGTGCCACAGTGCTTCGTGACTCACCGGATTGGTCTTCACGCGGCGCTCGCCTTGACCGGTTACCCAGTCGCCATTAATCCAGTTACTCATTTTGTTTTCTCCTCGGCGCAAAGGCGAACCAGTCGTACGTTATCACCCGGCTGGCATTTCAACGCGTCCAGCTCTGCGGGTGTGAGCAACAACCGCTCTGTGGCGGGGTCAGCGTTAATAAGCATGGCGCGGAATTGCTGGTATTGCTCATTGGCAACAATGCAGGCAGGCCATTCGCCTGGCGCCCGTTGCCCCTCGCCGGTTTCCACCAGCCGGCTTTTGCGGATTGCCCGCACGCGGTCGATATCGCACTCAAGCGTAGGCCCACCGTCGAAAATGTCGACGTAATTGCGGTAGCGGAAACCCTCTTTCTCCAGCACGGCCCGGGCAGGCGCGGTTTGCGGATGCACCTCGCCAATCACCGCCTGCGCTTCGTCGCTGAGAAAATGGGTATAGATGGGATGCTTGGGCATCAGCTCAGCGATAAATGCCTTTTGCCCGGTGCCGCACAGATAATCCGCCCGACTGAATGCCATTGAAAAAAAGCGTTTGCCCAGGCTTTCCCAGAACGGAGAGTAGCCATGTTCGTCAATCACCCCACGCATTTCGGCCACCACTTTTTCATTAAAGCAGTCGCGAAACGCCGCCATAAACAGAAAGCGGGACTTCGACAGCAAATAGCCATTCCCCTCTTTACGCCAGGCGGGATCGAGAAATAGCGTGCAGAGTTCACTGCTGCCGGTGTGGTCATTACTGAGAAACAGCGTAGGCAGCGCGTTATAGACGTTCAGCTCTTTCGACGCATGTACCTGCGTACCCACCCGGTAGTTATACCAGGGATCGTTGAGGCCAACGGCGACTTCGATGGCGCAAATCCCCGCCACGTCTCCGCTTTGGGTATCTTCCAGCACAAACACATAACCCTGCTCGCTTTTTGGCAACTCGCCGGCCCAGGTCTGACGAGAGCGCTCAATGCGCGCGGACAAAGTGGCTTCATCCACCGGTAATGAGGTTAATCCGCCACCGGTTTTCCCGGCGAGGGACATTAACGCAGGTAAATCGCCGCTGGCGACAGGACGGATCACCATCATGATGAGGACCCCGCAATGAATTTTTCGCAGGCGCGGGCAAAACGTGCAAGCCCGGTGCGGATCTCTTCTTCGCTGATATTCAACGCAGGCGCAAAACGCACCACATTCGCCCCGGCAATCAGCACCATTGCCCCTTCGGTTGCTGCCAGTTGCGCAATCTGTTTCGCACTACCGGTATGCTCTGTAGCCAGCTGACAGCCGATCAACAATCCCAACCCACGGATCTCACTAAACAGGTGATAGCGGTTATTCAATGCGGTCAGTTGTTCCGTCAGCCACTGATGGCGCTGCTTAACCCCATCAAGGGTTTCACGGGTATTGACGATATCCAGTACCGCGCCCGCCACAGCCCCTGCCAGGGGGTTCCCCCCATAAGTCGTGCCATGCGTGCCTACATTCATCACGTGGCCAAACGTCTCCGTGGTGAGCATAGCGCCAATCGGGAAACCGCCCCCCAGCGCCTTGGCCGTGGTGAGGACATCCGGCGTGACGCCATAGTGCATATAGGCGTACAGCTCGCCGGTACGGCCAACGCCGGTTTGTACTTCGTCAAAGATCAACAGGGCATGATGACGGTCACACAGTTCACGCAGCCCCTGTAAAAACGCCGTCGTGGCCGGTAAGACACCGCCCTCGCCCTGTATCGGCTCCACAATCACGGCGCAGGTGTCGTCATTGATCAGTTCGCGGGCGGAAGCTAAATCGTTGTAGACCGCATGACGGATCTCCGGTGGCAGCGGCGCAAAATCCTGCGAATAGGCAGGCTGCCCCCCGGCACTAACGGTAAACAGCGTGCGACCATGGAACGCGTTTTTGAAGGCCACAATACCGCTCTTCTGAGGACCTGCGGTGTCGTGCGCATATTTTCGTGCCAGCTTCAGCGCCGCTTCATTGGCTTCTGCGCCGGAGTTACAAAAGAAGGCACGATCGGCAAACGTCGCATCGAGCAACCGCTTCGCCAGTTTCAGCACCGGCTCATTGGTGTAGCCGTTGCCCGTATGCCAGAATTTCGCCGCTTGCTCGCTCAGCGCCTTGCAAAGCATCGGGTGCGCATGGCCCAGTGCATTGACCGCAATGCCGCCAGCGAAGTCGATATACTCTTTCCCCTGCTGATCCCATAAGCGTGAACCTTCTCCACGGACCGGGATAAAAGGCGCTGGCGCGTAGACGGGCAACATCCATTGATCAAAATTTTCACGCGTAATAGATATAGACATAGCGACCTCATCCGGTAAATGAATAGTTGATTAAATGTTAATAAATATGAACTCTTTCGCTGTAAATGTAGATTGCACAGTTCGTGCCAGCTAGCTCTAAAAGTGCATAAACGGAGTTCAACGACACTATTTCAATGACTTACAGCCTGTCGATATTCATTTTATTTGCATAAAAAGTGAATAAATTGCCAGCAGGTAGTGATGGCAGGCGGGATAAGGCGAGAGTTTATGCAATAAGAATAATTAATACTGGAACTGTGATCATCAGCGAAATTAATTTTCATCGACTGCCCTGTTTTAGCGCAACCTGCCCATAAACAGGGCGTCTGGCGTGTTTTTTGTACAAAGACGTGAATGAATCAGGGAGTGTGCCAATAAGTGGCAGTTGCGAAACATAAACTCTGCTAACATCTTTGCATCTTTCACTCTGCTAAGTGGCTGCGACTATGAAATTCGTCTCTTTTAATATCAATGGCCTGCGCGCCCGACCTCACCAACTTGAAGCGCTTGTGGAACAGCATCAACCGGATGTTATCGGACTGCAGGAAACAAAAGTGCACGACGATATGTTTCCTCTCGAAGAGGTGGCGCGCCTTGGATACAACGTTTTTTACCACGGGCAGAAAGGCCACTATGGGGTCGCACTCCTGACCAAGGAGACCCCGGTTTCTGTACGTCGTGGTTTTCCGAACGACGGTGAAGAAGCCCAACGTCGCATTATTATGGCGGAGCTACCCTCGCCACTCGGCAATATCACCGTGATCAACGGCTACTTCCCGCAGGGCGAAAGCCGCGACCATCCACTGAAATTTCCGGCAAAAGAGAAGTTTTACCAGGATCTACAACAGTTCCTTGAAACCGAGCTGAAAAAAGAGAACCCGGTTTTAATCATGGGCGACATGAACATCAGTCCGACAGATCTGGACATTGGCATTGGTGAAGAGAACCGTAAACGCTGGCTGCGCACCGGAAAATGCTCATTCCTGCCGGAAGAGCGTGAATGGATGGATCGCCTGAAAGGCTGGGGACTGGTGGATACCTTCCGTGAAGCTCACCCGGACACGCAGGATCGCTTCTCGTGGTTTGACTACCGCTCCAAAGGCTTTGATGACAACCGCGGCTTGCGCATCGATTTGCTGCTGGCAAGCCAGCCGCTGGCGGAACGTTGCATCGAAACCGGAATCGACTACGACATCCGCAGCATGGAAAAACCCTCTGACCATGCACCGGTGTGGGCCAAATTTAAGGTCTGATCCGAATGTCACCACCGCGCCCACTCTCCCTGTGGGTCACGACACAGTGGCTGGATGATGTTCTCCGCCAGCACCAGACGCCCGCCAGCCTCGTCGGAGAATGGCGGTTGCTGGAAGTGGGCTGTGACCACGGAGCGGCATATCGCACCGGGCATATTGCCGGTGCAGGCTATATCGACACCCATGAAGTGGAAAGTCTGCCGTTGTGGAACGTGGTGCCGCCAGTTACCCTGCGGGCGGTGTTAGCACGACACGGACTGCGTTTTGATACGCAGGTGATTCTATATGGCCGCCAGAATTACGCGGCTGAGCGACTGGCGCATATTTTATTGTATGCCGGGGTACAAAACGTGCGCCTGCTGGATGGCGGCTGGCAATGCTGGCAACAGGCCGGGTTGGCGCAGATGGCTGGGCCATCTCCAAGGGTGATGCCACAGGATTTTGGTGCACCTCTTCCCGCGCAACCACAGTTGCTGCGTAATCTGGCGCAAACCCTCGCGTTGCGCCAACGTGGCGAGATCGTGCTGGTGAGCGTGCGCAGTTGGGCAGAGTTCAGCGGTGCGGTAAGCGGCTATGACTATATCGCCACTGCGGGTGATATTCCGGGCGCTCGCTGGGGACATGCAGAAGGTACAAGCCAGTATATCTGCGCCTATCACAACCCGGATGGCACCCTGCGCCCAGCGCAGGAGATCGCCGCATTGTGGGCAAAAGAGGCGATCTCCTCAGCACAGAGCGTGGTGTTTTATTGCGGCACCGGCTGGCGCGCCTCGCTTGCGTTTCTGGTTGCATGGTCACTTGGGTGGCAGGATATCGCCGTGTATGACGGTGGTTGGTTTGAGTGGAGTCAGCAGTATTACCGGGAATAATCTGGCAATGACAACAGTAAAAGCGCTTGATGTCGTGGCGGCGATCATTGAGCGCGATGGCAAAATCTTGCTTGCACAACGCCCCGCGCATGCGGATCAGGCCGGGTTATGGGAATTTGCCGGTGGGAAAGTGGAACCCGGCGAAAGCCAGCCGCAGGCGCTTGTGCGCGAACTGCGTGAAGAGCTGGGTATTGAGGCAGAACCGGCGAGCTATGTCGCCAGCCACCAGCGGGAAGTCTCCGGGCGCCTTATTACGCTGCACGCCTGGCATGTGGTGACTTTCAGCGGTGAACCTGTGCGGCATTACCACCGTGCGTTGATATGGTGTACGCCCGCCGAAGCCCTGCAACACGAACTGGCTCCGGCGGACCTCCCTTTACTGGACGCCTTTATGGCTTCACGCGCCGCCAGACCAGCGGATTAGTGGAGAGGGCTTTCTCATCACGCTGGCATTGCAGCAGCACGCCTTCCGTCTTGATCACCGCCCCTTCCGTATAGTTTTGATTGCCATACACGCAACACTGAAGACAAGGCTGCGTTGTTTGCGTCTGCCCGCCGGAACTGAATACTTCCGGGGGGATATTCACTTCAACGCCGGGCGACGGTAAGCGCTCAGCCAGCACACTACCGGATGCGGCAACCAGTACCACCGCAGCGATCCACCTGAAACGGGTCATAACCTGTCCTTTCTGATTAACTCCACGTAGTTACTATAACGGATCTATTTCGCAGGACTTTAATTTCCTCAGTCATCGCTTTTAGTTATGACATGAAGGCGGTTATTAATTTGCCTGGTGAGCGAATTTTTCCCTTGCGACCCTCCGCATTGCGGATGTTATAGTCCAAAAGCGCCGCTTTTTTGCGCACAACAACACAAAATCCCCACCTATACGATAAGAGAAATTTATATCTATGGATCAGACCCACTCTCTTGAATCATTTCTCACTTATGTTCAACAACGCGATCCACACCAGCCCGAGTTCTCCCAGGCCGTTCGTGAAGTTATGACAACCCTCTGGCCCTTCCTTGACGCAAACCCTCGCTACCGCCAGTTTTCGCTGCTGGAACGGCTGGTGGAGCCGGAGCGAATCATTCAGTTCCGTGTGGCCTGGGTTGATGACCGCAATCAGGTGCAGGTTAACCGCGCCTGGCGGGTACAGTTCAGCTCCGCTATCGGCCCGTACAAAGGCGGAATGCGTTTTCACCCTTCGGTGAACTTATCCATCCTCAAGTTCCTCGGCTTTGAGCAAACGTTCAAAAACGCCCTCACCACCCTGCCGATGGGCGGCGGTAAAGGTGGCAGCGATTTCGATCCTAAAGGCAAAAGTGAGGGTGAAGTGATGCGTTTCTGCCAGGCGCTGATCAGCGAACTCTATCGCCATCTGGGCGCGGATACCGACGTTCCCGCCGGGGATATCGGCGTCGGCGCACGTGAAGTCGGCTTTATGGCCGGGATGATGAAAAAACTCGCCAACAATACCGCCTGCGTTTTTACCGGCAAAGGACTCTCGTTTGGCGGTAGCCTGATCCGTCCGGAAGCCACGGGTTATGGACTGGTGTACTTTACCGAAGCCATGCTCAAGCGCCACGGCCTGGGTTTTGAAGGGCTGCGCGTTGCCGTCTCCGGTTCCGGTAACGTGGCGCAATACGCCATTGAAAAAGCGATGGCGTTTGGCGCACGGGTGATCACTGCCTCCGACTCTGCGGGTACGGTGGTGGATGAAGCGGGCTTTACTGCGGAAAAACTGGCACGGCTGTGTGAAATCAAAGCCAGTCGCGATGGACGCATTGCGGATTACGCCCGTGAATTCGGTCTGCCCTATCTGGCCGGCCAACAACCCTGGTCCGTGCCGGTGGATATCGCCCTGCCGTGTGCAACGCAAAATGAGTTGGGTACCGATGCCGCGCGCATGCTTATCGCCAACGGTGTAAAAGCAGTCGCGGAAGGGGCAAACATGCCAACCACCATCGAAGCCACAGAGCTGTTCCTTGATGCGGGCGTGCTGTTTGCGCCGGGCAAAGCCGCCAATGCAGGGGGCGTCGCCACTTCAGGTCTCGAAATGGCGCAAAATGCCGCCCGTCAGGGCTGGAAGGCCGAAAAAGTGGATGCCCGCTTGCACCATATCATGCTTGATATTCACCAGGCCTGCGTGGAGTACGGCGGAGAGGGTAAACAGACTCACTATGTGCGCGGCGCCAACATTGCGGGCTTTGTCAAAGTCGCCGATGCGATGATGGCGCAGGGCGTGATTTAAACCCGCCACCGCAGGCCGGATGGCGGCATCAATGCCTTATCCGGTCTGTGGTGTTATGACACCGCCGCGTCTGCCGGAGGCAGCTGTTTCTTCCCCCGGGTTTTAGCAAAGGTTTTCTTTTTCTTCTCTGCACCTGGCGCTACCAGCCCACGAAACTGACGCACTGGCGTGTTGCGCGCCTGGTGAATCAACTCATGTAATGTGCCGACCAGTGGTTGCATAAAGTCCTGATAGCGGCACTCTTTTTCACTGATTTGCGTCAGCACCGACTCCCAGTGTGCGGTCATGTCCGGACGCGCCGCCATTTCCGGCAAGGAGTGTATCAGCGCCCGACCGGGATCGGTCGAATGAATATAGCGCCCCTTCTTCACCAGAAACCCGCGTTTAAACAACAGCTCAATGATCCCGGCGCGGGTCGCTTCCGTACCCAAACCATCGGTAGCACGCAGGATCTTTTTCAGGTCCTTATCCTGCACAAAACGCGCGATACCGGTCATCGCGGAAAGCAGCGTGGCATCGGTAAAATGGCGCGGCGGCTGAGTCTGGCGCTCCACCACTTCGCCCTTTTCACACAGCAGCTCATCGCCTTTTGCGACCACCGGCAGCGGTGTGCCGTCGTTCTCTTCATCACGCTCTTTTGCGCCTAACAACGTGCGCCAGCCCGCTTCCGCGAGGAACCGCGCTTTGGCGATAAACTTACCGTTGGCGATATCGAGATCGATCTGGCATTTGCGGAATACCGCATCCGGGCAGAATTGCATCAGATACTGGCGGGCCACCAAATTGTAGATATTGGCTTCGTTGTCGGTGAGATTCACCTTTGAGGCGCGCGCGGTAGGAATAATGGCATGGTGCGCATCGACTTTTTTATCGTCCCAGCAGCGGTTGCGGGTATCCGGGTTCACCACCGGTTGCGGCAGTAGATCCGGCGCGTGCGCGCCAATGGCGTTCATCACCGCATGCCGCCCGGCATAGTGCTCTTCCGGCAGATAACGGCAGTCCGAACGCGGATAGGTAATAAGCTTATGGGTTTCGTACAACTTCTGGCAGATATCCAGCACGGTCTGCGCACTGAGCCCGTAACGCTTTGCGGCTTCAATTTGCAGTGCCGAAAGGGAGAACGGCAACGGTGCCAGTTCTGATTCCCGTTTATCGTTATAAGCTGTAACAAAGGCGGGCTGACCGTTGATGCGGTTGACCACATGCTCCGCCAGCGGGCGATGCAACAAGCGCCCCTCTTCATCCTGGTAAGGTTCGCAGGCCTCACTCGGCTGCCAGAGCGCGGTAAAACGCTCTCCGGCGGGCGTAACGATATGCGCTTTGACTTCGAAGAAATCTTTCGCCACGAAGTTTTCAATCTCTTCGTCGCGACGCACCACCAGCCCCAGCACTGGCGTCTGCACGCGCCCCACCGACAGCACGCCCTGATACCCCGCATTACGGCCGAGCAAGGTATAAGCGCGGGTCATATTAATGCCGTACAGCCAGTCCGCACGCGCACGCGCAAGCGCCGAGACGCACAGCGGAATAAATTCGCTGTTCGCCCGCAAACGCTCGATCGCACGTTCCACCGCCTGTGGGTTCAGATCGTTAATCAGGCAACGCTGCACCTGCTGGCGTTTTTCCGGGGCCAGTTGCAGATAATCAATCACTTCATCAACCAGCAATTGCCCTTCACGATCCGGGTCACCTGCGTGCACCACCTGCTCCGCGTCGGCCAGCAGCCGTTTGATAACGTTGATTTGTTTCAACACTGACGGGCGTGGCTGCAACTGCCACTTTTCCGGCACGATCGGTAAATCCGCCAGATTCCAGCGCGCATAGCGACTGTCGTAGGCATCGGGCTGCGCCTGTTCCAGCAGATGACCAATACACCAGGTCACTACCTGTCCATTACCGCACTCAATATAGCCGTCACCTTTGCGATGCGGCTTTGGCAGCACATCAGCGATGGCGCGGGCCAGACTGGGCTTTTCGGCAATAAATAACCGCATCGAATTAACGGATCTCAATCATCGGACGACCACCGCGCGCGCCGACAAGCTCACCAATGGCGCTCAGCTCAATACCATATTCTGCCGCCGTCGCTTTGACCTCGGCTTCGGCATCCGGCAACACGGCGAGCAGCAAACCGCCGGAGGTTTGCGGATCGCACAGCAAATCACGCACATCCGCAGACATCTCCCCCATCAGGTGCCCGTAACTGGCAAAGTTACGCTGGGTGCCGCCTGGCACCGCACCTTGTGCGATATACGCTTCCACGCCCGGCAATTTCGGTACGTCCTGATACCAGACCTGCGCCTGTACGCCCGCGCCCTGGCACATTTCGCTCAGGTGACCCAGCAGGCCAAAACCGGTGACATCAGTCATCGCTTTCACCCCATCAATACCGGCAAAGGCCGCCCCGGCGACGTTCATCCGGCACATTACTTCTGTCGCCAGTCCTTTATGTTCCTCTTTCAGCAGGGATTTTTTCTCGGCGGTGGTCAACACGCCAATACCCAGCGGTTTGGTGAGGAAAAGTTTGCAGCCTGCCTGCGCGGTGCTGTTTTTCTTCACCCGCTCCGTCGGCACCACGCCGGTCACCGCGAGGCCAAAAATCGGTTCCGGTGCATCAATGGAGTGACCGCCCGCCAGCGCAATCCCCGCCTGCTGGCAGGCAAAACGCCCACCGTCGATCACTTCACGGGCGATCTCCGGTGCCAGTTTACTGATTGGCCAGCCAAGAATCGCAATCGCCATGATCGGTTTACCGCCCATGGCAAAGATATCGCTGATGGCGTTCGTCGCTGCAATGCGACCGAAATCGAAGGGGTTATCGACAATAGGCATGAAAAAATCGGTGGTGCTGATAATGCAGGTGCCGTTACCCAGATCGTACACCGCCGCATCATCGCGTGTTTCGTTGCCGACAAGCAGGTTCGGGTCGAGAAACTTCGCCTGTTCGCTGTGCAGAATGGTATCCAGCACTTTGGGGGAAATTTTACAACCGCAACCGGCTCCGTGGCTGTATTGCGTTAAACGAATTGCTTGCTCGCTCATGGACATCTCCTGTCATTGCAATCCCGCTATGGTAGCGCCCAAACGGTAAGCTGATAAGTCTGGCAATCTGAATTCGCGCGCTATTGCTCATTAAGCGAACGAAAGCCACCCTTGTCACATCTGTTTTTCCGTCGCGTCTGCCGCCAGCGTGAATTCATCGGCCATTTTGCGAGCGACGCCAAGTTTATTTTTTACGAATTGTGACAGAAAGATGACAGAGCCTGAAAGGGCGACGGACATTATCCAACACCAAGGAACCATGGCGAATGAAAAAAAATATTCTCGCATTTTGTCTTGCCAGCCTGCTTTCTACCAGCGCACTGGCGCTGGTGCCTGCGGGCAACGACGCCACCACCAAACCCGATCTTTACTACCTGAAAAACGCCCAGGCTATCGACAGCCTTGCCCTGCTGCCACCGCCGCCGGAAGTGGGCAGCATTGCTTTCCTGAACGATCAGGCCATGTATGAACAGGGCCGTTTGATACGTAACACCGAACGAGGTAAACAGGCTGCCGAAGACGCCAACCTGAGCGCAGGCGGCGTGGCGAACGCCTTCTCTGCCGCGTTTGGCTCGCCAATTACCGAAAAAGAAGCACCGCAGTTGCATAAGCTGCTGACCAACATGATTGAAGATGCTGGCGATCTGGCCACCCGCGGCGCCAAACAGAAGTACATGCGCATTCGCCCGTTTGCCTTCTACGGTGTACCGACCTGCAACACCAAAGAGCAGGATACGCTGGCGAAAAACGGTTCCTATCCTTCCGGTCACACGTCGATCGGCTGGGCAACCGCGCTGGTGCTCGCCGAGATCAATCCGCAAAGGCAGGATCAAATCCTGAAACGTGGTTACGATCTCGGGCAAAGTCGGGTGATTTGTGGCTACCACTGGCAGAGTGATGTGGATGCTGCGCGTATCGTTGGCTCAGCGGTCGTGGCGACGCTGCACACCAACCCGGCCTTCCAGCAGCAGTTGCAGAAAGCGAAAGACGAATTTGCCGCTCAACGCAAATAAGCCTTCAGAATGGCCCGGCGGCGTAACGCTGACCGGGCCAGCAAACGCTGTTTTTGGTTCAGAAATGCGTCACAAATGGCGCGGTATCCGGCACGCTGACCGTGGTTGAGGCTTTTAACTGCGGAGTGCCAAGATAAAGGAAACCAACAATTTTATCCTGTTCGCCACAGTCGAACGCTTCGCGCACCACCGGGCTGTCGGTCAACGGGCCGGTACGCCAGATCCCATTAAATCCCTGCGCCAGCGCAGCCATTTGCATCGCCATCACAGCGCAACCCGCCGAGAGCAGTTGCTCCCACTGCGGGACTTTGTGATGTTCCTGGCATTTTGCCACCACGGCAATAATCAGCGGCGCGCGAAACGGTGAGGTGCGCGCTTTTTCAATGCCCTTCTCATCCTGACCGGCTGCAATCGCCCCTTTCTCCAGCGTCTGGCTGAAGCGCTCGCGTCCTTCGCCCTCAATGACAAAGAAATGCCACGGTTGCAACGTGCCGTGATCCGGCGCACGCATACCTGCGCGCAAAATGTTATCCAGTTGTTCACCCACCGGGGCCGGTTCCGCCAGCCGGGAAGCACTGCGACGGTTGACGAGAAGTTCTAGTGCATCCATTAGTTAAACTCCTGTATTGAAATTTGTTCATAAAATTAACACGCGCGTAGAATTTGTTACAGCGCCGGAGGCGATTCCTGCTGACAAGTTGCAGCAGGGTAATTAGGATAACCACACTTTGCCGCTCAGGGCAGCGGTGGGCGTTAACTACCAGGGAGAATACATGCGAACCCTTTGGCGTTTTATTGCCGGTTTTTTTAAATGGGCCTGGCGATTGCTGAGTTTTATCCGCAATCTGGTGCTGAACCTGTTCTTTATCCTGTTGGTGCTGGTCGGTGTGGGCATCTGGATGCAACTCAGCGCCGGCAAAGCCGAGCACAGCAGCCGTGGGGCCTTGCTGCTGGACATTTCCGGCGTGGTCGTCGATAAACCCAGCACCAGCAGCCGGTTGGGTGCGCTTGGTCGTCAGTTCTTTGGCGCCAGCTCCGATCGCCTGCAAGAGAACTCCTTGTTCGATATCGTCGAAACCATTCGCCAGGCTCAGGCCGATCGCAATATCACCGGTATTGTAATGGACCTGAAGAACTTTGCCGGGGCCGACCAGCCATCCATGCAATATATCGGCAAAGCGCTGCGTGCATTCCGCGACAGCGGTAAACCGGTCTATGCCGTGGCGGATAACTACAGCCAGGGTCAGTATTACCTTGCCAGTTTTGCCAATAAAATCTGGCTCTCACCGCAGGGCGTGGTCGATTTGCACGGTTTCGCCACGAACGGCCTGTATTACAAGTCACTGCTGGATAAGCTCAAAGTCACCACCCATGTGTTCCGCGTCGGCACGTATAAATCCGCCGTTGAACCGTTTATTCGTGACGATATGTCGCCAGCTGCGCGTGACGCAGATAGCCGCTGGATTAACGAGCTGTGGCAAAACTATCTCAATACCGTAGCCGCTAACCGTCAGATCACTGCACAGCAGGTGTTCCCGGGTGCGCAAGCGATGCTGGATGGTCTGCGTAAAGTCGATGGCGACACCGCAAAATATGCGCTGGATAATAAGCTGGTGGACGAGTTGGGTTCCGCCGCCGAGGCGGAAAAAGCGCTGGTGAAACAGTTTGGCTGGAGCAGTGAAGATAAGAACTTCCGTGCCGTCAGCTTCTATGATTACCCGCTGAAGACCCCAAGCGATGTGGGCGATACCGTGGCGGTGATTTTTGCCAATGGTGCCATCATGGATGGCGAAGAAACACCAGGGAACGTGGGCGGTGATACTACCGCTTCGCAAATCCGCGATGCGCGTCTGGATCCGAAGGTGAAAGCTATCGTGCTGCGCGTTAACAGTCCGGGCGGCAGCGTCAGCGCCTCTGAAGTTATCCGTTCAGAACTGGCGGCAGCAAAAGCCTCCGGCAAACCGGTGGTGGTGTCGATGGGCGGGATGGCGGCCTCCGGTGGCTACTGGATTTCGACGCCGGCGAGCTACATTCTGGCAAACCCGAGTACATTGACCGGCTCAATTGGTATCTTCGGCGTGATCAATACGCTGGAAAACAGCCTCGACAGCATTGGCGTGCATACCGATGGCGTGGCGACATCGCCGCTGGCAGATATCAGCATGACCAAAGCGTTGCCGACGGAAGTGCAACAGATGATGCAGATCAGCATCGAAAACGGCTACAAACGCTTTATCACGCTGGTCGCCCAGTCACGTAACAGCACGCCGGAACAGATCGATAAGATTGCTCAGGGTCACGTCTGGACCGGCCAGGACGCCAAAGCCAACGGTCTGGTTGACGGGCTGGGTGATTTCGATGACGCGCTGGCAAAAGCCGCTGAACTGGCAAAACTCAAACAGTGGCATGTGGACTATTACGAAGAAGAGCCGAGCTTCTTTGACCGGGTGATGGACAGCATGTCCGGTTCCGTTCGCGCCATGCTACCGCAGGCATTACAGGCTTATCTGCCTGCGCCGCTGGCCAGCGCCGCGCTGGAAGTAAAAAATGAAACCGATAAGCTGGCGGTGTTCAACGATCCGCAAAATCGTTATGCGCTCTGTCTGAACTGCGCCAATATCCGTTAACATATCCCTACGCGTCCCCTCCCTATGGAGGGGATTTTTTTGATGCCGCAAGAACCGATAATTATGCCAAAAAAATCCATTTACGTTGCTTACACTGGCGGGACCATTGGTATGCAACGCTCCGAACACGGCTATGTGCCGGTATCTGGCCACCTGCAACGCCAGCTGGCGCTGATGCCTGAATTCCACCGTCCGGAAATGCCCGACTTTACCATTCACGAATATGATCCGCTGATGGACTCCTCCGATATGACGCCGGAAGACTGGCAACATATCGCTGACGATATCAAAGCGCATTACGACGAGTACGATGGTTTTGTCATTCTGCACGGCACTGACACTATGGCCTACACCGCGTCAGCACTGTCGTTTATGTTGGAAAATCTCGGCAAACCGGTAATTGTGACAGGGTCACAAATACCGCTGGCAGAGCTACGCTCAGACGGTCAAATCAATCTGCTCAACGCGCTGTACGTGGCAGCAAATTTTCCGATCAACGAAGTCTCACTGTTCTTCAATAATCGTCTGTTCCGGGGTAACCGCACTACCAAAGCCCATGCCGACGGTTTTGATGCTTTTGCTTCGCCGAACCTCGCTCCGTTGCTTGAAGCCGGTATCCATATTCGCCGTCTCGGTACGCCACCCGCCCCGCACACCTCTGGTGAACTGGTGGTGCATCCCATTACGCCGCAGCCGATTGGCGTGGTGACCATCTACCCGGGGATTTCCGCCGATGTGGTGCGCAACTTCCTGCGCCAGCCAGTTAAAGCACTAATCCTCCGCTCTTATGGCGTGGGTAACGCGCCACAAAATGGCGAATTTCTCCGCGAACTGCAAGAAGCAAGCGAACGCGGCATCGTGGTGGTGAACCTCACGCAGTGTATGTCCGGCAAGGTGAATATGGGCGGTTACGCCACCGGCAACGCCCTCGCCCATGCGGGCGTGATTGGCGGTGCGGATATGACGGTGGAAGCCACGCTGACTAAACTTCACTATCTGTTAAGCCAGGATTTGGACGCCGACGCGATCCGTACCGCGATGACGCAAAACCTGCGTGGTGAACTGACACCGGACGAGTGAGGAGAGAGCGATGACGCAACGCGCACTGCTGTTGGTGGATATTCAGAATGATTTCTGCGCGGGCGGCGCACTGGCTGTTGCTGAAGGCGACAGCACCGTGGATGTCGCCAACGCCATGATGGCGTGGTGTGGCGCGCGTGGAGACGCCGTGGTCGCCAGCCTCGACTGGCACCCGGCAGATCATGGCAGCTTCGCCAGTCAGCATAGCGTTCCGCCCTTTAGCCAGGGCAAGCTGGATGGGTTAGAGCAAACCTTCTGGCCGGATCACTGCGTGCAGAACAGCGCTGGCGCGGAACTGCATCCGTTGCTCAGGCAACAGGCTATCGATGCAGTGTTTCATAAAGGTGAAAATCCGCTGATTGACAGTTACAGCGCGTTTTTCGATAACGGTCACCGGCAGAAAACCGCGCTGGACGGCTGGTTGCGTCAGCATGGCATCACCGAGCTGATAGTGCTGGGATTAGCTACCGATTACTGCGTCAAATTCACCGTACTCGATGCCCTGCAACTGGGTTACCAGGTCAATGTGATCACGGATGGCTGCCGTGGCGTGAATCTGGATCCGCAGGATAGTCCGCAGGCATTTATGGCAATGGCTGCGGCAGGCGCCACACTTTATACGCTGGCGGACTGGCAGGAAACGCAGCGCTGATTGTGCCAGAACACGCGTCAGGCGGAAGTGCGCTTCTGCCTGACTTTTCCTGGCGGGGCACCGTGCGATTATGACTTGAACGTCGCTATCGGTTTTACCGCAATGCCAAAATCTTCTTTCAGTTGCTGCTTGCTCTTCATCACCATCTGCCCGTTGGTATCGATAGTCATGTGTTGCGCATCGGTGTTATTTCGCGCCTGCCACAACATCACCAGTTGCAAGCTGTTCTCTTTTTGCTCCGGCGTCAGCGCGACGCCATCCGGCCATTTGCCTAACTCTACGGCGGTCACCAGACGCTGGTAGATCTCCGGCGTCATACTGTTAACGATTTGATCAACACTCATCCTGTTTAACTCCAATGGAATAATCGCTGAATCGATTTTTCAACCGCGTGTCTGGTCACCATTTTCCTCGTCGGTGAAGCTCAACGACGCGGAGTTGACGCAATAACGCTCACCAGTAGGTTGTGGCCCGTCCGGAAACACATGACCGAGATGGGCGTCACATTTCCCGCAGCGAATTTCCACGCGCTGCATACCATGAGAATAATCGTTGAGATAGCGGATAGCCTCTTCGCTCACCGGTTCGAAAAAGCTCGGCCAACCGCAGCCGGAATCATATTTGGTCTGAGAATGAAACAGCGCGGCATCGCACACCAGACAGTGATACACGCCGTCGCGTTTGTTATGCAGCAGACGTCCGGTAAACGGCGGTTCAGTGCCGTGGTTTTGCGTCACGTAAAACTGCATTTCCGTCAGATCTTTTTTCAGGTCGTTTTCAGAAGAATTATTCGCCATTTGCTCACATCTCACGCTAAAAAATCGACAACTTTTCAGCCCAATTCTAACAAAACATTAACACTCAGGTGTTAACTTTTGTTCTAAACTTAGCAGTTGCGTTAAAGCAGCCGGGGAATTGTGAGTGGCTTCACATTTTTCTCCTGTCTGACCTTTAAAATTCCGGGCGACGTCCCCATGTGTGGACATGCTCAAAGGAAGAGTGAGGCGAGTCAGTCGAACAAAGGTTATGCGGAGGATTGATTTGTCGCAATGATTGACACGATTCCGCTTGACGCTGCGTAAGGTTTTTGTAATTTTACAGCCAACCTTTTATTCACTAACAAATAGCTGGTGGAATATATGACTATCAAAGTAGGTATCAACGGTTTTGGCCGTATCGGTCGCATTGTTTTCCGTGCTGCTCAGGAACGTTCTGACATCGAAATCGTTGGTATCAACGATCTGTTGGACGCTGAATACATGGCGTACATGCTGAAATATGACTCCACTCACGGCCGTTTCAACGGTACCGTAGAAGTGAAAGACGGCCACCTGGTTGTTAACGGCAAAACCATCCGTGTTACTGCTGAGAAAGACCCGGCTAACCTGAAATGGAACGAAATCGGTGTTGACGTTGTTGCTGAAGCGACCGGTATCTTCCTGACCGACGAAACTGCACGTAAACACATCACCGCTGGTGCGAAAAAAGTTGTTCTGACTGGCCCGTCCAAAGACAACACCCCGATGTTTGTACGCGGTGCTAACTTCGAAACTTACGCTGGCCAGGACATCGTTTCCAACGCATCCTGCACCACCAACTGCCTGGCTCCGCTGGCAAAAGTTATCAACGACAACTTCGGTATCATCGAAGGTCTGATGACCACTGTTCACGCGACCACTGCAACCCAGAAAACCGTTGACGGCCCGTCTCACAAAGACTGGCGCGGCGGCCGCGGCGCAGCACAGAACATCATCCCGTCCTCTACCGGTGCTGCTAAAGCAGTAGGTAAAGTACTGCCGGAACTGAACGGCAAACTGACTGGTATGGCGTTCCGCGTTCCGACTCCGAACGTATCCGTTGTTGACCTGACCGTTCGTCTGGAAAAAGCAGCGTCCTACGAAGAAATCAAGAAAGCCATCAAAGCCGCGTCTGAAGGCCCGATGAAAGGCGTTCTGGGTTACACCGAAGACGACGTTGTTTCTACCGATTTCAACGGCGAAGTGTGCACTTCCGTGTTCGATGCTAAAGCGGGTATCGCACTGAACGACAACTTCGTGAAACTGGTTTCCTGGTACGACAACGAAACTGGCTACTCCAACAAAGTTCTGGACCTGATCGCTCACATCTCCAAATAAGTTGAGATGAGAACATGATCTGAAAGAGCGACTTCGGTCGCTCTTTTTTTGTTTTGAAGACAGAGGATTGCGTTAATGATTAATAAAATTTTTGCACTTCCGGTAGTCGAACAAATTACCCCTGTTCTTTCCCGTCGCAAAATGGACGACCTGGATGTGATCGTTGTTGACCATCCGCAGGTAAAAGGTTCCTTCGCCCTGCAGGGCGCGCATCTGCTCTCCTGGAAGCCACAAGGTGAAGAAGAAGTGTTGTGGCTGAGCGGCAATACCCCGTTTAAAAACGGCGTCGCACTGCGTGGCGGCGTACCCGTATGCTGGCCATGGTTTGGCCCAGCCAAACAGCAAGGGCTGCCTGCGCACGGTTTTGCGCGTAATCTGCCATGGGTGCTGAAGGCCCATAACGAAGACGCCGCGGGCGTGGTACTGACATTTGAACTGCAAAGCAGCGATGCCTCTCGCAAATTCTGGCCGCACGACTTCACGCTGTATGCCCGTTATAAGCTGGGCGCAACCTGCGAAATGGAGCTGGAAGCCCACGGTGAATTTGAAACCACATCGGCCCTGCATACCTATTTCAACGTTGGCGATATCGCAGCGGTGAAAGTCAGCGGGCTGGGCGATCGCTTGATTGATAAAGTGAATGACGCCAAAGAAGATGTGCTGGCCGACGGTGTACAGACGTTCCCGGACCGTACCGATCGCGTCTATCTGAACGCAGAAGCCTGCAGCGTGATTCATGACGATGCGCTGAACCGTAAGATTGAAGTGATCCACAGCCATAATGCCAACGTGGTGGCATGGAACCCTGGCCCGGCGCTGTCCGCCAGCATGGCTGACATGCCAGATGACGGCTACAAGACCTTTGTCTGTGTGGAATCGGTCAATGCGACCGTACCGCAGAAAACCACCGAAGAGAAACCGTCCCGCCTGGCGCAGACTATCCGCGTGGTGAAACGTTAACCACTGTGCTTACCCTCTCCCAGCGGAGAGGGTAAAAAACGCATTACACCACATCCAGCGGCGTTTTACGGTTTGGCGCCGGGAAGGCTTTATCCAGTCGGGACAGCTCATCAGGACTTAACGTAATGCCCAATGCCGCCGCATTTTCTTCTACGTGCGCAATGCTTGCCGCTTTCGGAATGGCGATCACGCCCTGATGACTGACAACCCACGCCAGCAAAATTTGCGCCGCGCTTGCGCCATGCACATGGGCAATATCCTGCACCACGTGGTTTTCCAGCAGGCCGTCCCGCAGACGTCCCGCCTGCGCCAGGGGGCAATATGCCATTACCGGCATCCCTTGTTGCTGGCACCACGGCAGCAGATCATATTCAATACCACGCGATCCCAGGTGATATAGCACCTGATCGGTGGCACACGCGTTCCCTCCGGTCACGCGGAAAAGCTCCTGCATATCGCCATAGTCAAGATTGGAGACGCCCCAGCGGCGAATTTTCCCCTGCTGCATCAGCGTTTCCATCACGTCGACGGTTTCCGCGAGTGAATAATTACCGCGCCAGTGCAGCAGATAGAGATCGAGATAATCGGTCTTCAGACGGCGCAAGCTGGCTTCGCACGCAGCAATAGCTTTCTTGCCACCGGCATTCCACGGGTAGACTTTGGAAACCAGAAAGACTTTATCGCGCAGGCCGCCCTGTAATGCGTCGCCAACCACCTCTTCCGCACCGCCGTCGGCATACATCTCCGCCGTATCGATAAGCGTCAGTCCCCGTTCGACGCCCGCCCGCAGTGCATCAACCTCGGACTTACGCAGCCGCGCATTCTCGCCCATATACCAGGTTCCCTGGCCCACGGCGGGGAGAGTAACCTGACCTGTAAACGTGACGTTTTTCTCTGCCATACCATCCTCCTGCGATAAACGCACCAGCGTAAAGCAAAACAGGGCCGAAGGCCCTGTTTTGATGCACAGATTGCACTGTTAAGGTGCACAATCAGAAACGGTAAGTCACCCCTGTGGATAACAGCCCCGCCCAGGACTTATCCACCATCGGGCTGTCTTTGATTTCATCAGACAGATGTGTGTAGCGCCCGGTACCGTACACGCTCCAGCTATCAGAGAGCCGGTAGCTCACGCTCAGCTCCAGATAAGGGCTCCAGCCATTGTCCGGATCGTAGCTGTTCAGAGCGCTACGGCGCGCTTCGGCGCGGGAAACACCGTAGTAATATTCATTCTGTTTGTCACTCGCCCATTCCACACCAATACCCGGCGTTAACGTCAGATCGCCATTGGTGTAACGGTAGAGCCACGCCGCATCCCAAATGATACCGTTGCTGTTATCCAGCGTATCACCGGCAAGCGTCGTGCGCAGGAAACCATACGGCGTATTGTGGATATAAGAGAGCCCCGCCATCACCGTGGCTTTACGGCTGTCCAGTTGACGCAATTGATTGTTATCGCTGTTTTTCGGCTTGAAGCGCCACGGGGAGTAAAACGCGGTGATCGAGAGTTTGTCGGCGTCGTCATTCCACAGGTAATAACCGCCGCCCAAACCGCGGAACCAGAAATTATCACTCTCATAGGTGATAACGGGGACCGGGAGAACCTCTCTGTCGTACTGTTTGTACGGGGATTCAACCACCCCAACCCCTGCGCCAAGGGAAAAGGTATTTTCTGCGTTAGCGGCAAATGCGGCGCTTGCAGTCAGCACGCCCAATGCCAGGAGTTTGATTTTGGTCACAGTCCTTCCTTTCCTGTCGTCAAATAATTGCGTGAGAAGTTTAACCGCGCTGCACATCGACCCCAAATTTTTTTACCTAAACATTACAAAACTAAACTCACTACTCTGCGGTCATTAAATGACAGGCAGCTTGCAATTATATGACCAGCAGAAGACACCGCCACTTGACGCTTATCTCAAAAGCAGTTTTTTTTGGATGAGTTATTGATATGTCATTGAAATTGTTTTTTGACGGCATGCAAGTTTTGCAAAGCCATCTACGCTTAATTTAAGAAGACGTTTTTCCTGACACGCACCTGGTTAATGACTGGCAACCTGGCATAAGGGTTGCTGTATGACATTCAGCGTCGTTCAGTTAACGCTTCCGGGAGCCTCTACTACTCATATGAACGGCTCTTAACCTGTGCTAAAAAACGAAAGGACGGCATGCCATGAATATATTCGATCACTATCGCCAGCGCTATGAAGCTGCCAAGGACGAAGAGTTCACACTGCAGGAGTTTCTTGCAATATGTAAGCAAGATCGCAGTGCCTATGCTAACGCGGCAGAGAGGCTATTGATGGCCATTGGTGAGCCAGTGATGGTTGACACTGCCCAGGAGCCACGGCTTTCCCGTCTCTTTTCGAACCGGGTAATTGGACGCTACCCGGCGTTTGAAGAGTTCTATGGAATGGAAGAGGCCATTGAGCAAATCGTTTCTTATCTCAAGCATGCTGCACAGGGACTGGAAGAGAAGAAACAGATCCTTTATTTACTTGGCCCGGTGGGTGGGGGTAAATCGTCACTGGCTGAGCGCCTGAAATCGCTGATGCAACGGGTGCCTATTTACGTGCTGAGCGCAAATGGCGAGCGCAGCCCGGTCAACGACCATCCTCTGTGCCTGTTTAACCCCCAGGAAGACGCGCAGATCCTGGAAAAAGAGTACAACGTTCCACGGCGCTATTTAGGCACCATCATGTCGCCGTGGGCGGCAAAACGTCTGCATGACTTTGGTGGTGACATCAGTAAATTCCGGGTGGTTAAAGTGTGGCCGTCGGTTCTGGAGCAGATAGCGATTGCGAAAACGGAACCCGGTGACGAAAACAACCAGGACATTTCCGCGCTGGTGGGTAAAGTGGATATCCGCAAACTGGAAAACCACGCGCAAAACGATCCTGACGCCTACGGTTACTCCGGCGCATTGTGCCGCGCCAATCAGGGGATCATGGAATTCGTCGAAATGTTTAAAGCGCCTATCAAGGTGCTACACCCGCTGCTGACCGCCACGCAGGAGGGGAACTATAACGGGACCGAAGGGATTTCCGCCCTGCCCTTTAACGGCATCATTCTTGCCCACTCGAACGAATCAGAATGGGTACAGTTCCGTAATAACAAAAACAATGAGGCCTTCCTTGACCGTGTTTATATCGTCAAAGTGCCTTATTGCCTGCGCATCTCGGAAGAGATCAAAATTTACGAAAAACTGCTCAATCACAGTGAGCTGTCTCATGCGCCCTGCGCACCGGGCACACTGGAAACACTGGCGCGCTTCTCGATTCTGTCGCGTTTGAAAGAGCCGGAAAACTCCAGTGTCTACTCCAAAATGCGCGTCTATGACGGTGAAAGCCTGAAAGACACCGACCCGAAAGCGAAGTCTTACCAGGAATACCGCGACTACGCCGGTGTGGATGAAGGGATGAACGGTCTGTCGACGCGTTTCGCCTTTAAAATCCTCTCCCGCGTTTTCAACTTCGACCATGTCGAAGTCGCGGCAAACCCGGTGCACCTGTTCTATGTGCTGGAGCAGCAGATTGAGCGCGAACAGTTCCCACAAGAGCTGGCGGAACGTTACCTGGAGTTCCTGAAAGGCTATCTGATCCCGAAATACGCCGAGTTCATCGGCAAAGAGATCCAGACTGCGTACCTGGAGTCCTATTCCGAATACGGGCAGAACATCTTTGATCGTTATGTCACCTATGCGGACTTCTGGATCCAGGATCAGGAGTACCGCGATCCGGATACCGGTCAGCTCTTTGACCGCGAAGCACTGAACGCGGAACTGGAAAAAATCGAGAAGCCCGCCGGGATCAGTAACCCGAAAGACTTCCGTAATGAAATCGTCAATTTCGTGCTGCGCGCTCGCGCCAACAACAGTGGCCGCAACCCGAACTGGACCAGTTACGAAAAACTGCGCACGGTTATCGAGAAAAAAATGTTCTCGAATACCGAAGAGTTGTTGCCGGTGATTTCGTTCAACGCCAAAACCTCAACCGACGAGCAGAAAAAACATGACGACTTTGTCGATCGTATGATGGAGAAAGGCTACACCCGTAAGCAGGTTCGCCTGCTGTGCGAATGGTATCTGCGTGTACGTAAATCATCATAACAACGCACAGGCCGCGTCACGGGCGCGGCCTGGCAGCAAAGTTGGCATACGCAGCGGGAGGGAACTATGACCTGGTTCATTGACCGGCGTCTGAACGGCAAAAATAAAAGCACGGTTAACCGCCAGCGATTTTTACGCCGTTATAAAGCGCAAATAAAACAGTCGATTTCCGAGGCGATCAACAAGCGCTCGGTGACCGATGTGGAGAATGGCGAATCCGTCTCCATCCCGACGGAGGATATCAGCGAACCGATGTTTCATCAGGGGCGCGGTGGTTTGCGCCATCGTGTACATCCGGGTAACGATCATTTTGTTCAAAACGACCGTATCGAACGCCCGCAGGGCGGCGGTGGCGGTGGTGGCAGCGGTCAGGGTGAAGCCAGCCAGGACGGTGAAGGACAGGATGAATTTGTTTTCCAGATCTCTAAAGATGAGTACCTCGATTTGCTGTTTGAGGATCTGGCGCTGCCGAACCTGAAAAAAAATCAGCAACGGCAGCTTAATGAATTTAAAACCCACCGTGCCGGCTATACCGCTAACGGTGTACCGGCGAATATCAGCGTGGTGCGTTCGCTACAGAACTCCCTCGCACGCCGCACGGCCATGACGGCCGGTAAACGCCGCGAACTGCGAGAACTGGAAGAGAGTCTGGATACGGTTGCCAAAAGCGAACCGGCACAACTGCTTGAAGAGGAACGATTACGCAAAGAGATTGCGGAACTGCGCGCGAAGATCGAGCGTGTGCCGTTTATCGACACCTTTGACTTACGCTATAAAAATTACGAAAAACGCCCTGAGCCCTCCAGCCAGGCTGTCATGTTCTGCCTGATGGACGTGTCCGGATCCATGGATCAGGCCACGAAAGATATGGCCAAACGGTTTTATATTCTGCTCTATCTGTTCCTGAGCCGGACATATAAAAACGTTGAAGTGGTCTATATCCGCCACCATACGCAGGCGAAAGAAGTGGATGAGCACGAGTTCTTCTACTCACAGGAAACCGGCGGCACGATTGTCTCCAGCGCCCTGAAGTTGATGGATGAAGTGGTCAAAGATCGTTACGACCCGGCGCAGTGGAATATTTATGCGGCGCAGGCGTCAGACGGTGATAACTGGGCGGATGACTCGCCGCTGTGTCACGAAATCCTGGCGAAGAAAATTCTGCCTGTGGTGCGTTACTACAGCTATATCGAGATCACGCGCCGTGCACACCAGACGCTATGGCGCGAGTACGAACATCTGCAAACGATGTTCGATAACTTCGCCATCCAGCATATCCGTGATCAGGAAGATATTTATCCGGTCTTCCGCGAGTTGTTCCACAAACAGAGCGCCAATTCTGGTAGCTAGTCTATATAAATCAGCCAGTTAATCCTATTTTCCTGGCTGATTTCCTTCATTTTGAGTGTTAAAAATGTCGAATAAGATCAGAGGCTTATGTCTTGTTTTGGGGAATGCTTTTCCGATATAAACAAGGGATTTTAAATCAGCCGCGTTGTCCCACATAAGCAATAAGTTAGTTTCACTTTTCATCATACCAATTCAAAAACCACACTCGTCCATTCAACGGCGTGCAGTTCCTTCTGGATGAATATTACGATGGTTTTTAAGTTAAAATGTGGCACTGCAATGTCCGCTATGCGCGAAGAGCGGACATGCTTCGCTGTCCGCTCCTCAGGATATTTATCGTGCTGGCCTCAGCAGCCCAAAGTAGATTTCACGATGTTATCCGCCGCCCAGAAGCCCGCCAGGCTCTACAGCCTATGGGATCCTGTTTTATGCCCGGTTTTATTTTCAATGCCTCAGGCCATTTTTTCCCATGACGTCGGTCTCTCATCCAGTTCAACTTCCAGCGTTTCAAGGAAGCGTGCCGTCATCATGTAATGCCCGATCAACAGCGTGATTTCGGCTATTTCCTCCTCGCTGCAATAACACCTGAGCGCATGAAATACCACGCCCGTCACTTTGACATGCTTCACACATTCGTCGGTAAAACGGACCACTGCCTGTGTTTTACCGTCCAGTTTCTGAATATCGCCATCTTCAATGGCGTCGATATCGCTTTCACGCCAGCCGCTCTGTCTGGCTATTTCGACGTGCTGCATACGCTCATACGCGCTGTGGCTGAGCGCGGCGACCCGTAAAATCACCAACTCTCTGTCTTTGGCGCAAAGATGCCCCTGCCGGAATGAGGCGCCTAGCGTCAGATAGCCGTCCGTACACGCGCCGGTGCGCAATAAGGCGCGAGTGAGGTTGGCAGGGAAAAGCTGATAGAGATCCTGTTGTTCAGGCGTGAGGGAATCGACTTCGGGTAGGATAATACGTGCCATGATTGTGCCCCTTTTTGAGGGAAAGACTGGCGATGGCCAGTCTTTCGGCCTTTATTCTTTAAACGCTTGTTCCAGATGCTGACTCAGTCTTTCTTCAAGCTGGCGTACGCTATCGATGCCTACAGCAGAAAAGAGCTTTTCCTCTTGCTCAAGCAGTCGCTTCTGCGGGATCACCTCTTTGCCGAAACGAAGGATGGCCTGATTTTCCTCATCAAATTTCGGCCAGAGATCTTCGCCCCCATGCCGAATAAAGGCGGCATAGTAGTTCCCCATGGCCCCGGCACTGTGTTTGAGTTCATCGATATCGATCCCATCGAATGCAGGCCATTGCGACAGCCGCTCCGGGTCGTAATTACGCCACAAAAACGGCATATCGCCAGTGTGGACCGCCCGTAGCTCTCCACCCCACCCAGGGAGATCGTAGCTGAACTGGAAAAGCCAGGTCGGCACACCTAACCGGGTAAAGTGTCTGGCTATTTTCAATGATGAAAACTTAAAGAACTCAAAAGACATAATGTCGGAGAGAATATGTCCCGGCTCCCGATGTTCCGGATAGAGTTCTGTATACCCTTCGTACAGTTGCTGAGCGCCGTCACTGCCATAAATCGGCGTCAGGACGTCGAGAACATCCTGTACACCGCCATGACGTAGGGTTTCGGTATGACCGCGGAAAAACTGCCATTCATCTTTGGCGAAACCAATCATCAGCTCGTTGACCGTATCGGCAGCCGCGTGGCTGGAGAGATATTCAGCAGGGTGTTGCGGGATCCATTCGCCGTCAACCACGCCACCCAGAGGGCGCCAGGCGATATTTTTGTCCGGATGGAAAAAGCGCGTTAAGACATTCTGCACCGCCAGAAAGTGTTCGGGATCGATGTCGGCGAGCGCTTCAGGGGACGAGATATCCAGTAAGGAGAGATATTTCTCCGCCACCCGGACCGCCTGCCCCTGATTTTGGGTACACCAGACATTGAAAGGAGATAATGACTGGATAATGGCCCGACGGAAAAATTTCCGGGCTGGCGCATAAGTCAGCAGATGCGAGACGGCGGTCGCGCCGCAGGATTCGCCGCCAATAGTGACATTATCTGGATCTCCTCCGAACGCGGCGATATTCTCATGCACCCATTGCAAGGCGGCGAGTTGATCTTTCAAACCCAGGTTGATGGCTTCGGGAAACGCATCGCTGATTAAACCAAAATGCACCCAGCCCAGCGCCCCCAAACGGTAATTGGGCCGGACGACAATGATATTTTCCTGCCGGGCAAGATTGGCGCCGTCTTCCAGATGAAACGATCCCGAACTGACCGCGTTGGCGCCGCCGTGATAATACACGTAGACCGGTAATTTTTTCCCGCCTGCATTCTCCGGGACCCAGACATCAAGGTACAGACAGTCTTCGCTGATATTTTCGTGATGGTAGGTTTTCCCCACGTAAGCGGGCCAGGCAGGAACGCCCGGCACGCCGGGGTCGATGCGCTTAACCTGCGCCATGACGGCGTGCGTGTTGTTCAGGTTCATCTGAAAGGACGCCGGTCCTGAAGCCACTGCGTTTCTGATCCCCTCCCAGGGAGAAAGGGGCTGTGGGTTGCGAAACCGTAGTGAACCGACCGGGGGTCGGGCGTAAGGGATGCCGCGGAAAATATCCAGCGCGTTTTCGCGCAGCCCCTGAATCCGGCCTTGCCGGGTCGTGACGATGGGTGAACGGATTTCTGTATGCATGGAACACCTCTGTTTTCGATGATGGCGATCTCTCGCCAGTGTCGGCTTGAGCGTGATGAAGAGAGTGAAGGGTTATTCATCGACCAGTGCGATGGTTCTGGACCAGCCAGCCGAGGCCCGATGGACTTTTATCGGCAGGCTGATGACCGTAAATCCGTCATCCGGTAATGAATCCAGCGCGGAGAGTTTTTCAATCTGGCAGTAGGGTGTTTCTTTTCCGGCATAGTGTCCTTCCCAGATCAGGGAGGAATCGCCTGTTTGCTGATAACGCGCACGGGTATAAGCGAACGGCGCATCCCAACTCCAGGCGTCGGTGCCAACCAGACGTACGCCTTTTTGCGTCAGATAAAGCGTGCCGCTTCGCCCCACGCCGCAGCCGCGTTCAAGGTAATCCTCACGGCCGTAGCGATCGCCAGCCGCCGTGTTGATCAAAACGATGTCTCCCGCAGAGAGGGTATGGCCGATGCGGGCGAATTCTTTATCCAGATCCGCCGGACCAATGACATAGCCGTCGGGGTACTGGCGAAAATCGAGCTTCACCCCTGGACCGATACACCAGCTCAGGGGGATTTCATCAATGGTCAGAGATCGACCGCCATCCTTCATGTGAGAATGGTAGTGCCATGGCGCATCCATATGAGTGCCGGCGTGGGTGCTCATGCTGACGAACTCCACCGCCCAGCCCTCTTTTTCCGGCAAGTCGTCCGGACTGAGCCCCGGAAACATCGCGGCAAGCTGAAGCGCCCCTGCCGCATGGCTATGGTAATCGATGGAAGGTAAAAACGGCGGCGGATCGGAGGGGATGCCGTTTTGCAGACTGACGGAAAGATCGATGATGCGCTGTTTCATTACTGCTCTCCATTTCTAACCAGAACAACCCAACAGGAGACTAAATGCGGTGGCGCTATTGGATTATCCCCTGTTTAGTTCTATAGTTGCACTCCGCAGTGCAACCGCCAATGCACTGCACTGTGCAGTGCATTTCATAAAAAGTCAAAGACAATGGTGAAAAAAAACACAATGGCAACACCGTCTGCTGAAAAAATTCTGGATTCGGCCATGAATGTCCTGCTGACGCAGGGCTACGACGCGGCAAGCATGGATGACATCGCTGCGAGCGCCGGGGTATCCCGCCGCACCTTGTTCAATCAGTTTTCAACGAAGGAAGTGTTGTTCGAAAAGGCTATTGAGTATTTCTGGTCGCGTTTACCCGTTGTACAACTCTCTACTACGCAGGAAGCCTTGGCCGATCCGCAAACGGGATTGATGCAAATTGGCCTGGCCATCGCGGATTTCTGGGCAGCGGATACCTCCATAAAACTCGCCCGAATGATTGTTCGCGAGAGCGAACGTTTTCCCTCTCTGGCCAAAAACTATCTGGAGTTAGGTAAAGTGCCCGCCCTGGGTTCGCTCATTCGTTACCTTGCCCAGCAGAACGCCGCCGGTCATCTGAAAATGGAAGATACGGATCTGGCAGCCCGTCAGTTCGTAGGAATGATTAATGAGCCTCTGGTGTGGTTTCGTGTGTTAGGACTTAAGGATGAAGCGAATATCACTCAACGCGAGCGGGTGGTACAGGAAGCGGTCAGGACGTTTTTAAGCCGCTATGCTTAAGCCACACGCCGCTTATCTTTATCTATCTACGGAGAGCGGACACGCAGTTATGCTCCCGGTTCAGGTAGTGAGCCCCTGTTCGCTAAGCGGGTTCACTCCTTTCAAGCTAAGTTTGTTATGACCAACCCATTACTTTAATAGAAGCAGACATGTTCAATGTCCGCTCCTGGCACAAAGCGGCTTTTAAGATATGGGACTCTGACATGAGGTGTCAGAGGTCGGAGGTTCAAATCCTCTCGTGCCGACAAAAATATCCCGAAAAACCAGTAACTTGAGACTGTTTTTTATCTGCGATTTTGGAAAGGTTAAATGAAGGTAAAACCCCTGACGAATTAAACCACCCAATTATCCTTTCTACCCGGTTAATAATGTGTACGTCAGCACGCCGAAAACCGATACGTCGTTCAGCGTTTTCCCCTTAAGGCCTCTCTGTCATCGGTAATAAGGCCTATCCATTTCGCAAACTGACTGTGGTCGTCATACAGTACCAGCACCTTGTCTCCGTCGTCTGGTTGTCGTGTAAGCATCCCGCACAACCGGCCCTTTCCACCTCCCCCCGATCCGCACTGTTTTGTGACCAGTTTCACAACGCCCCCGATCTATGGGTCTAAAGCATGAATTGCCGTGCAAAATCGCAGCTATTTCCCGACTTGCGCAAAAATTAATGTGGCACATTTTAATCATTGCAAATCGTGGCGCAGACTGGCGCAGCGATGACTGAACAGAGACAGGGTGAAAGAGAATGCTTGATCTGGAGGACTTGAAGGTCTTCATACAAGACGCAGAAATGAAACTTTTCATTGACAGCATCTGGGACACGCTCGGTGAAACATTCACCCAGACACAGTTGATTCTGCCGCCGGAAATGGCCATGCCCCGTCGGGAACTGTCGTTCCATGACCATGTGAAACTGCTGGGTTATCTGTGCTGGTTAATCACTAACTCCGGCGCGGAAGGCGACATCATCGAAATCGGCGTCTGGAAAGGCAAGTCCAGCGCGTTTATGAATGAGATCTGCAACCGGCAACGTCGCATCATCAGTATCGACCCGATGGAACTGACCAACCAGCCTCTGGAGCTGGGCTTCTATCACAAACATATCTTCCCGGAGGTCAATTTAGTCCGCGGTTACTCCGAGCGAAGCATTGAGCGCGTACTGGAATTCGCGCCAAAAACCGTTTTGCTGCATATTGATGGTGGTCACCTCAAGCAGCATGTGCTGGTGGATTTTCTGCTCTACTCCCCCACTGTCGTCAGCGGCGGATTCATCGTGTTCGATGACTATCGCGACCACAGATACTCTCCGGAAGTCGGCCCCGCGGTTGATCTGCTGCGTGCAGGTGGTTTCTTTAACGGGTTCGATGTTATTGGTAGCGTTCCGGGTTTTGAAAACAGCTACCTTTTGCAGAAAAAATAAACAGTACACACAAAGCGTTGTTTGTAGTGCTTGTATTTTTTGCCGCCTGAACAGGCGGCTTTTTTATTCTCATCATCCGTTGCGTGGATTATCCTTGATGTTCTTCAACTCTGTCGGGAGACATTCATGTCTGAGATTGCCAGCCGTAACGTCCACCAGCATTTGCTGACCCTCCTTGAACAACACAACGCGCGTTTTCATGTAGTGGAACACGACGCTGTCGGCAAATGCGAAGCAGTCAGTGAAATTCGCGGGACAGCACTGGGCCAGGGCGCTAAGGCGCTGGTATGCAAAATCAAAGGAAACGGCGTCAAAAAACATGTTCTGGCGATACTCGCCGCGGATCTTCAGGCCGATCTCTCCCGCCTGGCGCAGCACTTTGGCGGACTGAAAGCCTCCCTGGCAAGCCCGGCGGAAGTGGACGAATTAACCGCCTGCGTATTCGGCGCGATCCCCCCCTTCAGCTTTCATCCGGCACTGCAACTGGTTGCAGACCCGATCCTGTTTCAGCGTTTTGACGACATTGCCTTTAACGCCGGATTACTGGAAAAATCCGTCATTTTGAATACCCAGGATTATCTGCGTATTGCTCAGCCAGAACTGGTGGATTTTCGCCACGTCTGACACCCGTCGTGCACGGCGACCATCCTCATCCATGCAATTAAGCAGTAAGGTTCCGTTTCTGGCAACTGCCTGAATTTCATCTGCCGACAGAAAATTGTCTGTTTCATCACGCATTTGCGCGTAGAGTAAACAGGTTTCATTTTTGGCAAGGAACCTCTGTATGTTTGATACCACGCTGTTTATTTTGCTCGCACTCGCGGCGCTCGGTTTTGTCAGTCATAACACCACGGTCGCCGTTTCTATTCTCGTGCTGATTATTGTGCGCATCACGCCACTCAACGCCTTTTTCCCGTGGATTGAAAAACAGGGACTGACGATCGGCATCATCATCCTGACCATTGGCGTGATGGCACCGATAGCCAGCGGAACGCTGCCGCCATCGACGCTGCTGCACTCCTTTGTTAACTGGAAATCGCTTATCGCGATTGCCGTTGGCGTGTTTGTTTCCTGGCTTGGCGGGCGTGGCGTCACGCTGATGAGTTCACAGCCGTCGCTGGTGGCGGGATTACTGGTGGGGACTGTATTAGGTGTGGCCCTGTTCCGGGGGGTGCCGGTCGGGCCACTGATTGCAGCAGGTCTGGTGTCGTTGCTAATTGGCCGGCAGTGATGCGCGCCGTTGCCCGCGTTTAACGGCACACTCCAGCGCGCTACACAGCAGGTAATACACCAGACCGGTAAAAATAAATAACGCGGCCGGATACACCTGCACCCGGTTATTCACCTGCCCTGCGACGGTGGTCAACTCCGGTACATTAACTATAAACGCCAGCGAGGTGTCCTTCAGCAGGGCTATCAGCAACCCGACGTAAGACGGTAGTGCATTGCGTAGCGCCTGCGGCAACAACACCAGCCGCAAAATCGCGATACTGCCAAACCCGCTGCTGAGCGCCGCTTCATATTGCCCTTTCGGCAACGCACCCAACGCCGCCAGCGTGGAGTACATCACCGAGGCGGAGGTAAACCACGCCAGCGCCAGCGTCACGGTCACCGCCCCCGGTAAATCAGCGCCGGTCAACCACGGTAACAAGAACCACAGCCAGAAGATGACAAAGATCAGCGGAATACCGCGGATCAGCTCCGCCCACAGGAACAATATCTTGCGCGGCCAGCCGGGGAAACGCCATGCGAAACACGCCAACAACATGCCACCGGGGAAAGCCAGCAGCGCCGCGCCAGCGGTCATCAGCAACGAGAGCAATACGCCGCCCACCTCGCCTTGCGCCGCGCGCCCCCACAGTAAATAGTCGAGGTTTTCGGCAATCACCGACATGTTAGCAATCACGGCGCACCTCCGCTGTACGTTGCCGCATGCGCCAGCTTCGCGGCACATTGAACAGTAAACTCATGACCAGGCCCAACACCAGATAGAGCACGCTACCAATGGCAAATGCCTCCAGCGCATGGGCGTTGTAGCTTTCAATTTGCCGGGTCTGATAGGTCAGCTCGGCAAAGCCAATCCCGGTCGCCAGCGACGAGAGTTTCATCAGATTGAGATACTGTCCGACTACAGGTTGCCAGGCGTTGTGCAACCCCTGCGGCAGCAGCACCCAGCGAAACAGCGCCAGATTGCTGAAGCCCTGTGATTGCGCGGCTTCAACCTGTCCACGCGGCACCGCCAGCAACCCCGCCTGGATCTCCTCCACCAGAAACGCGGCGGTAAACAAACCCAGCGCCCATGCCGACGAAAGAAACTCCGGCGTCAACCACCAGACATCACCCGGCAGGATACTGAATGCATGATCGTCATTCACATACTGACGAAAACTCTGCGGCAACAGGTTCCATGCGGCGAAATACCAGAACAGCAGTTGCACCAGCAGCGGCGTATTACGAAACAGCGACACCCACACCGCTACCGCGCCACGCCCCACCGTTCCCCCCGCCAACCGCAGCGCCAGCAGCAGTACCGTGAGCAAGGTTGCCAGCGCCATACCGGCGATGGTCACCCAGACGGTGGTCAGAAAACCGGAGGTGATCCATTGTGCGGGTTGCCCGGTCAGCACACCCGCCCAGTCAAGGTGCAACCCCATCACAACTCCTTGCTATCGGCATGCAGTGGATTGAGTACTTTCTGCAAAAAGCGTTGTGCACGGGGATGCTGCGGTGCAGAGAAAAATTGCGCCGGGGTCGCCTGCTCAAGGATTTCACCACCGTCGATAAAGATCACCCGGTCGGCAATTTCACGGGCAAACTGCATTTCATGCGTCACCACGATGAGGGTTATGCCGCTGTGCGCCAGCGATTTCATCACCTGAAGCACCTCGCCAATCATTTCCGGATCCAGCGCCGAGGTAGGCTCGTCAAACAGAATGATATGCGGATCCGCCGCCAGTGTACGGGCAATGGCTACCCGCTGCTGCTGGCCGCCGGACAACTGCGCAGGATAGTGGCGGGCTTTATCCTCTAGCCCGACGCGCGCCAGCAATGCCATCGCGATATCCCGCGCCTGGGCTTCCGTTTTGCCATGAATGCGCCGCAGCGCGAGGGTGATATTGTCCAGCGCGTTAAGGTGTGCATAAAGATTGAATTGCTGGAAGACGAAGCCAACGTGGCGACGCAGTTCGCGCAACCCCTTCCCTGTTAGCTGGCTGGTCGGCTGCCCATCAACGTAGATCTCGCCGCCGCTTAGGGTTTCCAGTTGGTTAATCAGCCGGATAAGTGTGGACTTGCCTGACCCGGAAGGTCCGCACACCGCCAGCACTTCGCCTGCGGCAACCTGCAAGTCAATATTATTTAATACTGTATTACCGCCATAGCGTTTACTCACGCGGCGAAATGCAACCGTGCCTTTTTCCACGGGCAACACCTCCGTGGCCGTAGCCACAGAGGCGGAGAACAGACCTGCCAACATATTACTTCGCTTCTATCGTAAAGCTGCGCGGAGCCGGGGTTTTGGTTTGCGGACCAAACCAGGTATCGTAGATTTTCGCGGCTTCACCGGTTTTCTCAAGGTTAACCAGTTCATCGTTCACCGCTTTCAGCAACGCGGGTTCACCTTTGCTGACGCCTACACCAATCTCTTCTTTCGACAGCAGATCCGGCAGGATTTTAAATTTGGCCTTGTCCGGCGCTTCCGCCAGCAAACCGGCAAGAATAGTGCTGTCCTGGGTGATCGCCTGCACGTTGCCGTTACGCAGTGCGGTTAAAGCCAGTGGAATATCGTCATACGCCAGCACGCGGGATTGCGGGAAACGCTGATGCAGCGCCTGCTCGCCAGTCGTGCCTTTCACCGCGCCAATACGTGCTTTGCTGTACGCATCCAGTTTGTCTGCTGCTGTAGCGGGTACCAGGAACTGCTGCCCGGTAACAAAATAGGGCGTTGAAAAGTCGATTACCTGCGCACGTTCAGGCGTGATGGTGATATCCGCAACAATCAGATCCACTTTGCCGGATTGCAACAGCGGAATACGGTTCGCCGGATTGGTCGCCACCAGTTGCAGTTTTACGCCGAGGCTTTTTGCCAGCGCTTTCGCGAAGTCCACATCATAACCGACAATATCGTGAGTTTTCGGGTCGATAGCACCAAACGGCGGGTTCGCATCGAAGGTGGCGATTTTAACCACACCTGCGGCTTTGATATCGGCCAGTTTGTCCGCATGCGCGGAAAAAGAGAGTGCTGAAAGCAGCGCCAGTGCGCTAAATGCACCGATTTTTGTTGTGTGTAATGAGGTTGCCATGCTGATCCTTTCGCCCTGTTATCATGTTGATTTCAGCGCTAAATTCACATAACCCCCTTCATCAGACAAATATCAAAAAGTGCATTGATTATCTGAAAAAGTTATTAAAACTATTTTGCCCATACTAATAGCTTATCTTTTATCGCCTGCCAGCATAAACCTGTCTAACCCACACAAAAATAAAGGAATAAGCAGCAGAAAATGTTACGCGCCTCCCACGCCGCTCAGGTAACGGCCAGGCGTCTGTCCGAGCCCTTTTTTAAACATGGTGATAAATGCCGTTGTCGAGTCATACCCTAACGTGTGGGCTATCTGCTGTACCGACTGGCCGCCAATCAGCAAGCGCAGCGCAAGGATCAGCTGCATTTGATGCCGCCAGCGACGAAAGCTTAAGCCTGTCTCTTTCACCACCAACCGCGCCAGATTGCGCTCACTCATGGCAAACGTCTGAGCCCACTGCGCCAGGGTTTGTCTGCCAGCTGGATCGGCTTCCATGCTCTCCACCATCTGATAAATCTTCGGGTGCGACGACACCGGCAACTGTAGTTGCATTTGCGGTTGTTCTGGCAACTCATCAAACAGCACCTGCACCAGCCGTTGCGTGGCAGGCTGCCGCCGCTGCGCAGGCGAACGTGACGCCAGGGCGACAATAAGCTCACGCACCAGCGAAGACGTTTTTAATGTACAGCAGTGCTGCGGCATCACCACCGACCAGGGTTCGATAAACAAAAAATAGAGTTGCGCCCCCGGCGTGGCGTGATTGCTGTGGGGGACAAGGCCCGGTAACCACATCGCATGGTGCGGCGGCACCATCCAGCGAGCATGCTCAACTTCACAGGTGATCGCCCCTTTCAGCGCCAGAATCAACTGCCCTTTGCGATGACAGTGCGCCGGGATCCGCTGCTCATCTTCATTGACGGTAATGCTGAATGCCACCGCCGCCTCCTGCTGGCTATCAGGATCGTAACCACCAAGGCCGAGTCCGTGCATCAATTTGTCCGAATTTAGCGATAAACTGTCATTTTAGCTTGATTCAAACAGGAGAAAAAATCGTTATCGTAACCCTCTGTTTTTCATTCTGAGAACCCAATGACCACTTCTCTTCTTTCCCGTGGCAAACAAGGCACCCTGCTGATTGCCGGGATCCTGATGATTGCGACCACACTCCGCGTCACCTTTACCGGCGCGGCCCCGTTACTGGACGTCATTCGTGCAGAGTATGGACTCACCACGGCACAGACCGGTCTGCTCACCACCCTACCGCTGTTGGCCTTTGCGCTGGTATCGCCGCTGGCGGCCGGCGTCGCCCGCCGTTTTGGTATGGAACGCAGCCTGTTTGCCGCGCTGGTGTTGATTAGTGCCGGGATTGCCCTTCGCTCGCTCCCCTCGGCCACGCTGTTGTTTGTTGGCACCGCGATTATTGGTTGCGGAATCGCGTTGGGAAACGTGCTGTTGCCGGGGATTATCAAGCGTGATTTTGCCGGGCATGTTGCAAAACTCACCGGCGCGTATTCCCTGACCATGGGCGGTGCCGCCGCACTGGGTTCCGCCGCCGTCGTGCCACTGGCGGAACAGGGCGCAGGTTGGCAAGGCGCATTGCTGGCACTGATGATATTTCCGTTGCTGGCGATGGTGCTCTGGTTACCCGGATTGCGCCATGGCGCTGCCGCCAACTTGAGCCGTTCCAGCGCATTATACAGCCGTGGGATCTGGCGTTCGGCGCTGGCGTGGCAACTTACGCTGTTTCTGGGGATCAACTCGTTAATTTATTACATCGTGATTGGCTGGTTACCGTCGATCCTGACCACGCTGGGCTTCAGCGAGATGCAGGCGGGTTCATTACACGGTATTTTGCAGTTAGCCACAGCCGCTCCCGGCTTGCTGGTGCCGTTGATCCTGCCTCGCCTGAACGATCAACGCGGGATTGCCGCACTGGTCGCGTTGATGTGTGCCGCCGGTTCACTGGGATTGTGGCTATTGCCCGACCATGCGGCCCTGTGGGTTGTGGTGTTTGGCTTTGGTTCCGGTGCCACGATGATCCTGGGACTGACGTTTATCGGCCTGCGCGCCCACTCTGCGCACCAGGCCGCCGCCCTTTCCGGGATGGCGCAAGCAGTCGGGTATTTGCTGGCTGCCTGCGGGCCGCCATTAATGGGGAAAATCCATGATGCCAGTGGCGACTGGCATATTCCGCTGCTGCTCTGCGCACTGTTATCCGTGGTGATGGCAGTATGCGGCGCGCTGGCCGGTCGTGATAAAGCAGGGGTTAATCCGTAACGCCACACATAAAAAAACAGGCCCGCAGGCCTGTTCTTCTTATTCGCACGCCGCGCGCAGCATCGCCTGCACGAGCGGTACCGGTCGCCCGGCAAGCGCAGCGCGTTCATGCTGGAACAGTGTCGCGACATAGAACGGGTGCGTCACCAGCTCCACCGCACGGATTTCCCCCTCTTCATCCCACCCGGTCACCCGCAGGTTGCCGCTTTCCAGTTCGTGGGCAAATTCCGGTGATACACCAAAATTGCACCGGTAGGCCTCTTCAATCATCTCGCGACCATAAGCACGGGCAATCAGCGTATTGGGCCGCAGTTCAATGGTGCCAGTCTGGTCCACCAGCGCGCAACTGAGCGCGGAGATAACCATCCGGCCTTCGTGATCGGTCTCTGCATGCGCCGCATCCCCCCAGCCCAATACATTGCGGGCGTACTCAATCACCGCATGCTGGAAACCGCCGCAGGTAGCGAGGAACGGAATGGCATTTTCCCGCGCAAACTGGATGGCAAGAAACGCGCCACGGGCATTTTTATAAGGACTTCCAGGGACAACCCAGATGGCATCATAGCCTACCAGATCTTCGTAACTGGTAATTTCACTGGTCGGAAGCCAGTCGTAATCTGCGGTGATCTCCAGCACGGCGGCGGCATCGTCAATTGCCAATGGGATGGCCTGGTGCGCGACAATGTCATGGTTATAGTCGCCAATTAACGCGATGCGGAGTGTTTTCTTCGGAGGGATATGCTGCATGAAAGTGTCCTTATGCCGGAGCCAATAACGAGTAACATAAGGAATATCACATTAGCCGTCTTTTAATGTCATCACAACACCTTAAAATCGGCAGGCCTGTTATCGCATCGGATATAAAAAATCGGATTTACCGGAGTTAATCACAGTGGCGGAACCCGTGCAGCAGACTAAAATCCTCGTCAGTGCCTGTCTGATGGGCTTTAAAGTGCGTTACAACGGCAGTGAAAAAGCGGCATTACAGGAGACGTTGCAGCGCTGGCAGCAAGAAAACAGGCTGATCATCCACTGCCCTGAGCTGGCCGCAGGTCTGGCGGTTCCGCGACAACCGGCGGAAATCGTCAGCGGCAACGGTGCCGATGTCATGCGCGGCAGCGCACGGATCCTCGAAAATAGCGGTCACGATGTGACGGCACATTACCAACTGGCGGCATGGCTGGCGCTACAGGCCGCACAACATGCACGCTGCAGCGCTGCGCTGCTGACCGATGGCAGTCCCACCTGCGGCAGCCAGTTCATTTATGACGGCACCTTCAGCGGCACTCAGCAACCCGGAATGGGTGTGGCTGCTGCGCTACTTGAGCAACATGGCATCCGCGTTTTTTCCGCAGAGCAATTACCGGCGCTGGTAGCCTGGGTTAACGAAAGGGAGAAAAGTCAGTGATCCAATGCAAACGCGTGTATGACGCCGCATCCGACAGTGATGGTTACCGGGTACTGGTCGACAGACTGTGGCCGCGAGGCGTGAAAAAAACAGATCTGCCCTATGATGAGTGGAATAAGGATCTGGCCCCATCGACCGCGCTACGCAAAGCTTTACACGGCGAAGCCATCGATTTTGCCGCCTTCAGTGAAAGCTATCATCAGGAGCTGGCCGCGCACCAGGACGAAGGGAAACAGCTGGCAGCGCGGGGTAAAAAAAGCACTGTCACGCTGTTATACGCGGCGAAGGACACGCAGCAAAACCACGCCGAAGTTCTGGCAACGTGGTTGCGTTCGCTGGTTTAGTCGATAACGCGCTCCAGCACGTCCTGCGGCTGACTGTCAGGCATGAGCGGCATCAGGTGTTCTGCGCGAACAAACGCAAAACCGTGCTGGCCATCAAACGCGGTCACATTACCGATCACCAGCCACAGCGCACGGGTGGCGTTTCGCGGCAATTCGGTCATCACCCCATTGACCGGGTTCAACATGCGTTCACCCGGCTGACACAACCCGAACAATTCAACTGATTTACCGATATTGCCCCGTCCGTTGGCAGTTTGGGCACCGATCACCATTGCCAGGCAGCCCGGTCGTAACTGGAACATACTTCTCTCACGTATTCGCTGGAAAATAAGATAATTCTTAATTGAAGTGTACCCTGGCAAGACGGTTAGTGTCACGATCCGGATGGCAACCCATTGCGCCCCCCCCTGCCCACCCCCGTTTTTTCCTGAAATGACCTCGCCACAGACCGACTGAGAAAAAAAGATGGCATGCGGCATCTTCATGATTTCTCCATTGTTACTGCACTTTTACCCCCTATAGTGGGTCCTGTTCTCACCCATGACCAGAGAACATCATTCCGTAATCAATGAGTTTTTTGCCCCGCTTCATCAACGGGGCTTTTTTTCGCTCTCTTCCGGTTTGAATGATCCTCTACCCTGATGTATACAAAAATAACCCGCTTCATGGTTTAATACCGCGCACTCGGAATATCCTGTATCAATGTGTACGGCGGGTTTGTACACAGGAGCCCAACGTCATGTCAGATTTTATTCTTGCTCGCGTTTCAGAGACCCTTTCGAAAACGCAATCGCTGGAAAGCCTGGTTCACCAGTTGCTGGAAATGCTTGAAATGGTGACAGAGATGGAATCGACTTACCTGACCAAAATTGACAATGACGCCCGCCTGCAACACATTGTTTATTCACGTAATACGAAACAACTTACTATCCCGGAAGGCTTCTCCCTGCCGTGGGGTGACAGTTTATGTAAGCGCGCACTGGATGACGGCTGCCCGTTCAGCAATGATGTGGCAACGATGTGGGGAGATTGCGAAGCGGCGAAAGCCCTTGGCATCACCACCTATTTAAGTACGCCGGTGCAACTGGCAGACGGCTCGCTGTATGGCACATTGTGCGCCGCCAGTAACGCAAAGAAGTCGCTCAGCGTGCGTGGCGAACAAGTGTTGCATCTGTTCGCCGGTCTGATTGCGCGCACCATTGAAAAAGAGCATCTGGTCAATCAACTGCGTGAAGCCAATGCCGCGTTAATTGCTCACTCGTATACCGATGCATTGACCGGTTTACCGAATCGACGGGCCATTTTCGATAACCTGTCAGCACTGTTTTCACAGGCCCGCAACCGCAATCACTACATCATTATTGCGTTTATCGATCTTGATAATTTTAAAGTTATTAACGATCAGCTCGGCCACGAAGCAGGCGATCAGTTCTTGATCGAAGTGGGACAGCGAATTGCGCAGGAAGGCGATAACAACGCTATTGCCGGTCGACTCGGCGGCGATGAGTTCCTGATAGCCTGCCTTGGCGGTCCACTCGATGAGCCACAAAAACTTCACCTCGCATCGTTGAAAAAAAGTCTGGATAAGTCGATTAGCGGGCAATATGTGCTGGGGAAAATTCACATTTTCTACCCAGGAGCCAGCATTGGCGTGATTGAAATCAACCCGAATCTTACGGATGAAGATGGTGCGTTGCGTGCGGCTGATGAAGTGATGTATCAGGTAAAAAATAACAAAGAAAAAAAAACCTTTCAGCGCCTCGATTAAGCAGATCCTGGGGCGTGAATGGCTTGAGAAAAATCTCATTTTCTTCTATTTCTTATACAATTGATTTCTGGCGATTATCGCCAGTGAAGGAGTTTTCGTGAGAAAGACAACTATCATTATGCTTATTGTGGCGATCGTCGCCGTTGCCGGAACGCAATTCGGCTGGTGGTAATACTGAGCAGTTAATTTTTTGCATCTTCACTTCCCGTGCATATGATGGCGTCATCCGAGCAGAACACCGTTGTCTCATTTATTTGGGCAGGAGCTCGCTATGTTCACTGGTCTGAAAAAAAGCGAAAGCAAACGGCATGCAGCGCTGGAACTATTGAGTAAACAAGATAAACCCCGCGATGCTGCTCTTGCTGAGTTTGCAAATCTGGCATGTGAAGTCATGGGGGTCGATGGATGCTTTATTAGCACATTCGACGACGATTACCAATATATTAAATATGTTAAAAACATTCCCATCGATCATGTCCAAATTTGCATCGAACAGACGATGTGCCAATATTCCCTGCGGGCGTGCCAGACGGTTATTTGCTCCGATACGCGGGTTGATGATCGATTTAATTACCAGCCGCTGGTAAAAAGCGGCGATATTATTTTTTACGCCTCCGCGCCAATGATCAATAAAGACGGCGTGGTCCTCGGAACATTGTGTGTCAGTCACCCGGAGACCTATGTTCCCTCTTCCAGGCAGGTAACAAACTTTCATCGCGTTGCTTCTCTCGCCGCCGTCTTTCTGGAATCCTGTTACGCTGCCGGTCTGGTAGATGCAGTGACCGGCCTGCCGAATCGGCAGTTTTTGATGAAAGAGATGGAACGGCTGACACACGAGAAAGTGAGCGGCAGCTATGGGTTGGTGATCTTTGACTGCATTGACATGGCGCGTGCTTATGAGCTGTCCCGCTATCTGGGGCTTGATGCGCTGGAAAAATTGCTACAGAGCTTTGGCCCCTCGCTACGTTCACGGCTGAAGCTGGAAGAGCCCGTTATGCTGTACGCCTTTACGACGGCGCGCTACGCCGTGCTGGTGGATATTGACCACGCGCTGAAGCTGGTGAAACGGACCAAGCGTTTGCCTTGCATTCAGGCCAAAGTTGCTGGTGATATTGATATTAATCTGAAGATCCATGCCGGTTACGTTAAGTTTTCCCCGCAGGAAGATAACGCGCAGGAAATTGTGCGCCAGGGCATTAGCGCACTGCATGAATCGATCCGCCAGGATATCCCGGTGTTGCAGTTCAACCCCATCCTCGATCACAAGCGTAATAAAGATTTCAAGCTTCTGTATGATCTCAGCGAGGCCATTAAATCCCCGAACCAGCTTTATCTCGTTTATCAGCCCAAAATTTCGTTACAAACCGGGAAAACGGAAGGTGTGGAAGCGTTGCTGCGCTGGAAGCATCCGCAACTGGGGAATATCTCTCCGGCGGTGATCGTGGCGCTGGCGGAAAAGACCACGCTGATGAGGGATCTCACCCAGTGGGTCATTACAAGGGTCATTGCTCAGCTTAAGGTCTGGAGACAACAGGGTATCCTGTTGCCGGTCTCGATTAATGTGACGGTCAGTGACTTTTCGCGCCCCGGTTTTGCCGATGAACTTCATCGCAACGTTGTTTCCGCAGGGCTCTATTCCTCGGACGTACGCATTGAGTGTCTGGAAACAGAGAAAGTGCTGGAGAGCGACCCGGCGCTGGAAGAGCTGGACAGACTCAAGTTGCTGGGCTTTACCATCCTGCTGGATGACTTTGGCGCCGGGTACAGCAACATCAGCTATCTGCGCCGGATCCCCATTGATGTGATCAAACTTGACCGTTCGCTGGTCAGCCAGGTCACCACCGACCCCGGCAGCCGAATCATCGCCCGCAACGTCATTATGATGCTGAAAGAGTTGCAATATGTGGTGCTGGCGGAAGGGATCGAAGATCTGGAAACCGCACGCATGCTGGGTGAGTACGGTTGTGATGAGGCTCAGGGCTACTTTTTCTCGCGCCCACTCTCACCGGAAGAAATCCCGGACTGGCTGGAAGACAGTAAACCGTTTCGCCTGCTGGCAAAGATGGCCACTGAACAGCATCAATATGGTTCCTGAGCGCTGACGTTGCCTGACTGTTCTCCTTCTCAACAGTCGGGCTGTGTCACAAAAATGTCATAAAGACCTTATTCTATTTCATCTCAATGCGTTACCCCTGCCGTCGTTTTTTACCCCGTGTAACAGGATTAAAGCCAAACTGAAAACCTGTCGATAGTTCAGGTGTGCGCTCTGTTTTTGCGCCTCACCAGACAATGGGAAGTAATGCGTTATGAAACTCAACCACCTTACTATCGGGCAACGGCTCGGATTTCTGGCAACTCTGCTTTTGCTGGCGACGCTGTTTATTGGCATACGTGGCTTGTCCATCAATGCCAGCGGATTAGTGCAAAACCAGCACATTATGGCCACGGAGAAGGTGGTTGCGGACAGCATTGATACCGCCCGCAACGCGCAGGTCCAGTTCAAAATTCAGGTACAAGAATGGAAAAATACCTTGCTTCGCGGTGCACAAAGTCAGGAAGTGTTTGATAAATACAAAAATGCCTTTGTCGAGCAGAGCCAAAAAACGCAGGCATTACTCAAAACCCTGAGTGAACTGCTGCCGGAAATAGGCCTTGCCAACACCGAAGCACTGAAAACCATCACGCTCCATGCCAGCCTGGAGCAGCACTATCTCGCCGCATTGCAACAGTACACGATTGGTGATGCCACCAGCGCTCAGCGCGTTGATCACCTGGTCACCGGTATCGATCGTGAACCGACGCGGATGATCGATGAGATGGTCGCCACTACGCTCAAACAGGCAGCTGTTATCCGCCAGCAAACTGATGAACGTAACCTTGATCACTACCAGCAAACGCGGCTGATGTTGATCATCGTGATGGCGCTGACACTGCTGGTCGGTTTGTTAATTACCTGGTGGCTGGTGCGCAGCATTACCCAACCGCTCGCACAGGCTGTTTCGGTCGCCCGTAATGTAGCTTCCGGCGACCTGCAATCCACTTTCACCATCAGTGGACGGGATGAAACTGCGGAGCTGATGCGTGCTCTGCAAGAGATGAACGGCAACCTGACGCGGATTGTCGCCGGGGTGCGTTCCGGAACAGAGACCATTGCCGGCGCCTCCCAGGAAATCGCCACTGGCAGCCGTGAGCTCTCTTCTCGTAATGAAGCGCAAGCCAGCGCACTGGAACAAACAGCCGCATCGATGGAAGAGCTGACGTCGGTTGTGAAAAACAATGCTGAAAACTCGCGTGTCGCCAGCGATATCACCCGCGAGGCCTTCCGTGTTGCTAATCAGGGTGGAGAAGTGGTCGAGCAAGTGGTAAACACCATGGGCGAAATTAACCAACTCTCCACTGAGATCAGCAGCATTATCGGTGTGATCGACAGCATCGCTTTTCAAACGAACATTCTGGCGCTGAATGCTGCAGTGGAAGCGGCTCGGGCCGGTACGGAAGGACGCGGTTTCGCCGTTGTCGCCTCAGAGGTTCGTGCACTTGCGCAGCGCTCTGCCACTGCCGCAAAAGAGATTGGCGCATTGATCCAGCGTTCGGTGCACCGTATTGATGAAGGTCATGCTCTGGTAAAAAATGCCGGTAACGCGATGGGGGAAATCGTGCAAAGCGTTGAGCGCGTCAGCCAGTTAGTGGAAACCATTTCACTGGCCAGCAAAGAGCAGAGCGTCGGTATCGACCAGGTGCATGTCGCCATTACCCATATGGACGCCGCCACCCAACAAAACGCCACGCTATCGCAGCAATCATCCGCGGCTGCGCACGCCATGCAACAACAAGCAGAGAATTTGCTTGAGATGGTACAAATCTTCAAACTGCGAGCACAGCATAACCCGCTGTAATGCGCACTAATCCTCGCTTCGGGTATTTTACCGGAGCGGGGGTAATATCGCGACCCGATGAATTAATACGCTGATCATCAATTTTCTCAATCTATCCGCAGAAAAATTTGCGTTTGATTACGTTTTGCTCACGGGTTATAAAGTACGCATGTGATGGATATACGATTTAACAAGCCTCAACATTCTTCGCTGGCAGTTTTGATGTCGAAACTGCCATCCTTTATTTCCTTTTCGGCTCACTTTCTTCCGCGTAGTAACTTCTATTTTACCTGTATTTGATCCCGCTAACGTTTTTTTAAAGAAAAAGCGAGCCTGTGAATTTATTAACGGAAATAACTCAGGCACCGTCAACAGAGAAATAGATCCTGTCTGGATAATGAGCGGAAAGATCAGCGTACTGATTGACGCAGTACGGCAGCCAGCATGTTACCATCCGATCGCGATTGCAAAAAAAACGCCACGCCCGTGACGAGCGAGAAAAGAGGTAAAGCGCCTGGATGAAGCGCTTTATTGGCAGAGGGTTAGTGGGTGCGCAAGAGCATGCTGATTGCATCTTGCTCAGACAATCCGTGCCCCTTAATGGAAACTTCCATCGCTTCATCTTGCGTTTGATTAAATAATGCCTCGTCACCGCTGGCATGCAGATTACCGGACACGACGTCTCCCATTTCGACATCGTATTTTCCGAGCAGCTCAGCGATAGTAAACTCACCCTTTTCGTCGCGAATAACAATGAAGCCAATGCGGTGTTCGTGATGAACGACAGTACCTTTCATAAGAAAAATCCTTTCGCTGGTAGGGATCTCAGATTAGCTGAATATCGTCGTTTTGGGAATGATCACCGCCCTTTTTAGTGAGGCTGTACGCGCTGATGCAACAGCTTTTTGATCCGGAGCACAAATATCGGTCTGGGGAAGCCATGCAGGGGCGCTTTGGGCTGGCAAATGACAAAAATCTTCCATAATAAAAATTATCTTTCAGGGGCATACTATAATAAAAGCATCTACATTTTATAGGGTTAAAGTGAGCAATTGCATTTACACTTTTGTTACCCCCGGTACTTATTTCTTCCATGTCAAGAAATAATCCCGAAACTAAAGCTAAATTTTATGCAAACGCGATTTTCTATTTTATGTCTGTATTGGAAAAGGATATATCCCCAAAAAAAATAAAGCACTGAATAAATAGCATCGTAACCCAATAGGGTAATTACACTATATCAGCAGCCCCGGACCTCTCTCGAGAATACTCACTATGCGCAACAATGAGCCCATCACACAAAAAGAGTACGTTTTCGATAATAATGCAACGCTGATGTCTACTACCGACCCCGCCAGCTATATCACTTATGCCAATGACGCGTTTATAAAAGTCAGCGGTTTTTCTATGGAGGAGGTCAAAGGAGAACCGCATAACCTGGTGCGTCACCCGGATATGCCCAAAGAGGCATTTGCCGATATGTGGGCAACGCTCAAGCAGGGCGAGCCGTGGACCGCGCTGGTGAAAAACCGCCGTAAAAATGGCGACCACTACTGGGTTCGCGCAAATGCAATCCCGGTGATACGCGCTGGCAATGTGAAGGGATATATGTCTGTTCGCACCAGGCCAGCCCCGGAAGAAGTGGCGGCGACCGAGGAGGTGTATCGTCAATTCCGGGAGGGACGGGCAAAAGGCAAGCGTTTTCACAAAGGGTTGATTATCCACACAGGGCTGATGGGCTGGCGCTCCCTGTTCGTTACCATGCCCCTGCGCTGGCGGTTACGTTCGGCATTAATCGTCACGCTTTTGCTCAGCCTGCTTGCGGTGTGGAGCAGTGCATTAACTGCGGGTCACCAGGGAATATTCACCGGTTTTATGACTGCCCTGCTGCTGTTGATCGATCTCTGGCTGGAGTATCAAATTGTCCGCCCGGTCGAGCGTCTTTGCCAGCAGGCGTTGCAAGTGGCAAGCGGCGCAACACATCAGGTTGAACAGCTCAACCGTGTGGATGAAGTGGGCGTCACGCTCCGTGCGATCAATCAGCTTGGGCTGATGTTCCGCTGGCTGGTTAACGACGTCAGCGGTCAGGCGCAAAACGTACTCAAATCCTCTGATTCCCTGCGGGCAGGCAATGATGACCTGAGCCGCCAGACAGAACAAGCCGCGTCAAACGTACAGCAAACTGCAGCCACCATGAATGAAATGACCGCCACGGTGCGCAGTAACCGGGAAACCGCCGCCGAAGTCACCCGTCTGTCAGAAAGCACCCGCGATGCCGCCTGCCAGGGGGGGCAGGTGATGAACCATATGATTGAGATGATGGCTGCTATTGCAGACAGCTCCAGCCAGATTGCCAGCATCACCAGCATTATTGACAGCATCGCCTTCCAGACGAATATCCTGGCATTAAACGCTGCCGTGGAGGCCGCTCGTGCCGGTGAGCAAGGTAAAGGGTTTGCCGTTGTGGCAGGTGAAGTGCGTAGCCTCGCGCAGCGTAGCGCCCGCGCCGCCAGCGAAATCAAAGAGCTGATTGAAAATAGCGTAACCCATGTTAGCTCAGGCAGTGGGCTGGCGGATGATGCCGGAAACACCATGAAGGCGATCGTGGAGCAGGTACAGAATGTCACGACCCTGATTGCACATATCAGTGCCGCGACAGCGGAACAAGCCACTGCGCTGAGTGAAGTGAGCCTGGCGGTGGAAGACCTCGATAAAATCACGCATCAGAATGCAGAGCATGTGCTGGAAAGTGCGGAAGCATCCGGTCGCCTTAACCAGCAGGCCATTCGCCTGGCCGAAGCCATTTCCGTATTTAAGTGAAGCCAAAGCGATGTAAACCTGCACACAGCACACATTTTCCCGCCATTTGCGGGGAGAATATAGGCACAGTACTCGTGAGGATATTCCTATGAAAAAGTTACTGATCTGTTGTCTGTTCGGCAATACCGCCAATGCGTTGGCCAGAAAGATGCAAAAGGCCGCCGATGCGCAGGGGCATCAGATGTTGATAAGCGCCATTGGCGTGAGTAATTTTGCCAGTGTTGCACCGGCGTTTGACTGCTATTTAGTCGCGCCGCATATCCAATATAAGCTGGATGAGCTGAAAGACGCGATTGATGATTCCGCACCGATTGCTGTGATCGAAAGTTATCCTTTCGCCTCGATGGATGGCGAGAAAGTGCTGGAGTTTGTCATGGCGCGAATGCCGACGATGACGGCATAAGAGAACCCTAAAACCACGTCTGCGGACGTGGTTTTTGTTTGATGAAAAAGGCGTGTTGCAACAGCACGGCAGCCTGAAGGCAAAATAAAAGCATAAGAGGTTTCCACCCACGCCGGAAACCTCTTATGCACAGCAATCAGGATTGCAGTGTGGCCAGACGCGCTGCGAAGCCCACAAAAATCAGGCCGATCAGGGAATTACCCAGGCGGGTTAGTTTTTGTCGTGTCTTCACCCATTGCGTGACATAGGAACCGGAAATAATCAGGAAACTGAAATAGCAGACGCTGATGATTTCCAGCGTAGTGGCAAGAATGAAGAAAGCCGTTCCGGGGCGGGTATAAGTAATGTCGATAAATTGCACAAAAAACGACACGTAAAACAGAATGGCTTTCGGGTTCGTCAGACTGAGCACCAGCGCGCGTCTGAAAATATCACCTTTATGCACGTCGTGTTGCCCCTCTTCCCGCGCCTTGCGCACAAAGGTGCTGTACAGCATTTTGATACCGAGATAGAGGAGATAAAACGCCCCCAGATAACGGATGATATTGAACAGTACGGGTGTGGTTTTGATAAGCGTGGCGACACCCGCATACGCGAGGAACATCAAGACCGCATCACCAATAAAGACGCCGCTCGCTGCGACATAACCGTTTTTCAACCCACCTGCAATACTGCTCTTCAATACAAAGAAGGTATTTGGCCCCGGCACCAGGATGATAAAAATAGCGCCAATAAAATAGGACCAGTAACTGATAACTCCATACTCGGCAAACACACATCCTCCTGAAAAAACACAACAGCATAACCGGCGCTAACATACGCCATATGGCAGTGAACATAAAGCACGGTGCAAAGCCAGGGGATGAGCGGGTTAATGTCTGTCCGGTTACCACATCACTTGAATACTGATTATATATACAGTATAAATATGCGGTTAATTAACCAGTGAAAAGGAACCATCGATGTTTGTTGAGCTAATCTATGACAAGCGTAATGTTGAAGGATTACCAGGGGCAAAAGACATTATCCTTGCCGAATTGACTAAACGTGTGCAGCGCCTCTTTCCCGATGCTGAAGTGCGCGTTAAGCCAATGCAGGCAAATGGCCTGAACAGCGATGCCAGTAAAAACGATCGCGAAAAGCTGAACCGGATGCTTGAAGAGATGTTCGACGAGTCGGACATGTGGCTTGTACAGGAGTAGCACTCTTCGGCAGGCACAACAGGCGCAGGTTTTAACACTATCATGAAGATTATATAAATTGCAGACGAGTGGCGTTTCAAGCGGTAACGGCACGCAGAGAATCAGCAACACCAACATCACGTGATGGGAGAAGGCCATGTTCAGCGGACTCAGCGCTAACGAAGCTCAACGGCTTGCCGCACTGGAATTGCTCAAACGCGAAGATAAAGAGCGCGACAGCGTGCTGGGCGAGCTTGCTGAATTCGCCCGCCGTTTAATGGGGGTTTCCGGTTGTTTTGTCACGATTATTGATGACGCATTTCAATACATCAAATACGTGAATAATGTCCCCTTGTTTGCCGGGTGTGTGCCGCTTGAAGAAACCATGTGCCGCCATTCTCTGCCTCTGGATGAGCCGGTTATTTGCCCGGATGCCCGTCAGGATGCGCGTTTTTCAGAACATCCCATTGTACAAAATGGCGCGGTCATTTTTTATGCCGTCGCGCCAATAAAAACCCGCGATGGACATACGTTTGCATACCGGAACCACCGTAGGCGCAGAAGCCCTTTTACGCTGGGAGCATCCGGTGTTCGGGAATACTCCTCCCGCAACGCTTATTGCCCTGGCCGAACGCACCAGCCTGATGGCAGGGCTGACGCAGTGGGTGGCAGACAGAGCCATTAAGCAGGTGGTCGAATGGTGCCGAAACAACATCGGGATTCCCATCTCGATCAATGTTTCCGTCAGTGATTTGTCAAAACCCGGCTTTGCGGATGCACTGGAAGAGAAAATAATCAGGGCCAGGCTGACGACCTGCGTGTTGAATGTCTGGAAACCGAAAGAGTGCTGGAAAGCCCGATCGCTCTTGATGAGCTGGACATGCTCAAAGTCCGCGGGTTTAAAATCCTGCTGGATGATTTCGGCGCGGGTTATAGCAATATTAGCTACTTGCGAAAAATCCCTATCGATATTATCAAAATTGACCGCTCATTAATTAGCAGGGTGGCCAATGACAAAGGCAGTCAGATCATCGCTAAAAATATTATCAGCATGTTGAAAGAACTGGATTATATCGTGCTTGCCGAAGGCGTAGAGGATGCAGAAACCGCAGAAATATTAAAGGATTTTGGCTGCGATGAAGCACAAGGGTACTTTTTTTCCAGGCCACTTCACCCGACAATGATCCCGGACTGGTTGAACGCGTCCCCGTACTAACGAATAAAGCCGCGGTGGTGGCCTTATTGTCCGATACTGGTCTTATCCGCCTGCCCCCGGAAACAGATTGTCATACAATCGTTCAGGCTATTTTCAAAATTCCTGCACATTTATACACCACTATAAGAGACCCGATAAGGAATTTGCCTCTTTTGGAGGGCAGGAATATAAGATGAGACTGATGAAAAGACTGGCGATGGCTATCACATTGTTTGCTGCCGGCTCAGCCACAGCCCTTGCCGAGCCAGGTTTTCAGCCGCATGGCGGGCATGGTTTTCCTGATGGAGGACGGCGAGATGATATCCCCCGTCCAGGCGACAGGTTCCGCCTTCTTCCGGACATTGCCACTACAGTTTTGCTGGGTGGATTAACCTATTATCTGGTGAACGGTATTTACTACCAAAGACAGGGTGCGCAGTATGTGGTGGTTGAAAAACCCTCATCAGCGCCCTCCCCATCAAGTGCACAGGTGCTGGACTTTAACGGTAAACGCTATTACGTGCGTGACGGTCATTATTATGCGCGCGATATTGATGGCAACTATTTTGAAGTTCCGCGGCCGAACGGGCTCTGACTGTTCTGTAACAGCTGCTGTCTTATAAAGCCCGGCATTACTATTCATTCGCCGCACGGAGAGCGACACGCCTTATCTCATCACACAATGTTGACAATGCGGAGGGGCAAGAATGTGTTGCCTGAGACTGAATGGTATCGAGGTCTTTTGTATCGAGTGTTGAGTCAATGTGACGGAAAACGTAGGCTTTAAGGGCAGGATTTTTAGGTAAAAGCGCCTTTAAATCAGCCAAAGAATCCCAATGGTCAACCAGTAAGTGCACGATGGCTTCCGAATTTCCCTCCGCGATATCTCCCTGGTCACAGTGACCATAATTTATACGGTTCTGGTTGACCGCCATCCAGGTGTCCAGCGAATCAACGGCCATATCCGCGGCTTTAGCATCAGCCGGGGTACAAGTCTTCGCCCATGTGGAGAAGGCAGTAAATATCCCGCAAAAAAGTACGAAAATCACTTTTTTCATAAAGCGTAATTACCTGTGTTCATTGTCAGGAAGTGACTGATAAACATTTCTCTTGTTGTGTTTTTTTCGCTACATACCCGGAATAAAGGTGTATTAAACATTAAGGCTTTGTCTTGATATTGGCGAGGCCCCATACAATGGCATCGTCTGTATCAGGAACAGATCAGCACTCTGTTACGGAGGCCCGACACAGAGATCGACATCCTTCAGAACAGACGATTGTCGATCGTATTCCTGAAGTCTCAGGCATTCAACTACAGCCGCCAGAAGCTCGTATGACAGTAAAAGACGCGCGACAGATCAAGAGTTACTCAAAAACATAGTCGTTGTTTCGATGGTCATGGTTTGAAATCGAAGACAATCCTTTCCGGGAGGCTTTCAGGTTTATCCGGGAAGTGACCGGATTTCACGGCGGTATTGATCGCAACCAGTGATGCTTTACACAAAGCAACATCCCCTTTCTCGACTTCTACCCCTGTTACCTTTCCTCCTGAGGGCTGATGGACATAGAGGGAACAGGTCTTGCCTTTAAATTTGTCTGGCTCTGAAAAGGCGCTTTCAACCGCGGACTTTGCGCTGGCGGCATACTCATCGATTCCTTTTGGTACAGATATCTTATGTGTAGTCGTGCAACCTGTAATCATAAACACCAGCAAAGCCATCCCTTCCTTCTTAAACATGTTTTTATTCCTTTTTTATCGCAGGAAGACAGCATCTTAACCGTTATTCGTCACTTGCATAGAGCTCTTTATACCATTCAAAGCAGATTGATTTGCTGCGCTAACTCACCCTCACCTTTCTCAGTCTTAATGACGCCCTCTCATCACTCAACAGCCTTGATCCCTTTCCGGAACCTAAAATAAAACCTGCCCGTGGGCAGGTTGTTAATAGCGAGCATTAATGAAATTTAAAATTTCAACTTTGGATCCTGCGAAAGAATTGCTCAGTTGATTCCCGGACGTGCTCATCAGGATTTTCGGCAATATCTCCCTCACCTGGCGAATGCCGGACGTAACTACTGTGCCCATGTATCAAAGCTGGAGAAGATCCTACAGAGCCAGCAACTGCACAAAATGACAGAAACAGCAAAAACCACGAAGTTCTCAACGATTTACCCATCATTCACAATCCGTGCGTTGTTGATATCGAAAAACATACTGGAGCAGTTAACGTAAAATGCTGTATGTGATGATTAAACCTATCCAGGAAGCTGTGAACAACTGCATTGATCTGCCCCCGGGATTAGATACAACCTTCAGTTAGTAATGTCGGTTGGTTTTTCTTCATATTTCCTGTTTCGCCAGTCCGTTGCGAATTCAGCTGGTGTCTGGTAATCCAGCGATGAATGGGGACGGCACTCGTTATAATCCTGCCGCCAGTCATTAATCGTTTTCCGGGCATGAAGAATATCGCTGAACCAGTGTTCATTCAGACACTCATCGCGAAAGCGTCCGTTAAAACTCTCAATAAATCCGTTCTGCGTTGGCTTACCTGGCTGGATAAGCCGTAGTTCCACACTATGCTCAAAGGCCCATTGATCGAGCGCGCGGCAGGTAAATTCCGGGCCCTGAT
>NZ_FMAY01000025.1 GCF_900094925.1 Kosakonia oryzendophytica
GCAGGACGTTCTGAGCGAAGAGGATTTGACAGCGTTGCAGGCCGTGCTGGCGCAGAGGGATTACCAGATAGTCATTGACCTTCCGCAGCCGGAAAGACATGACCGGGTCCGCCGGGCCGTGGGGCGAAGACTGTTGGCGGAAGAGAGTACGACACCCGCGCCGGAAGTATCACCTGAATACTGGCCTGCGTTACCGCGCAAGACCGCGATTGACAGTCGTCTGGGCGATTATGTCCACACAACGTTCCCACAAGCTGTTGCCAGTGCAACTGCCGCAGAATACTCGTTAATTTATCCGGAAGAAAAAGTCTATCAGCGCAATGGATACGATTACCTCTACGTTGATGGTAACTATCGCTGTATTACTCTCCATTTTACCATGCGTGCTGACCGGGTGGTTCCGACGGCAGGCGTGCTTTATTCCAACCAGGAGTGGCCCGCCAGTAACAGTATGTCGGTGAAAGTTAATTTCGATCCTGTCGCCATGAAATGGTGTCTGGACGCATCCGGCATATCTGAGATCCCTGCCAGTGCGTCGCCACAGGAGAGCAACAAGATGACGTCTGCCTCTGCTGCCCTTAACCGGGAAGCGGGCACATGGTCAGCGGAACACGCATTTACCTACGATGAGGAAGACCCCGGTCGTGATGGTGCTATTTATCAGGATGACCGACTATACATCTTTCTACATGGCAGATACTGGCCGTTTCTCTTCATCAACGACGATTTGGGCGCCATCAGCAACGGTTCGGGAACCACCTGGGTCAACCGCAAGCAAAACGAATGGGATATTGCCACCACCCTCCGGCCAATGGTGATGCCTGGCCGGAGGGTGGTATCTGAGCAGGTTGAAAAATGGGTTGAACAGGAGTTTGACCCACGTAAAGCCTACCAGCCGCGCCCCGGAGATTTTAAGTCATCGATAGAGAACGGAATTTACCGGACGGCATCCAAGGTGGATACCTATATTTATGTGGCGACCAACTTCTGGCCTGTCAATATCAATAAATCGGATACCGCACTGGGGTATAACAACATTGGCACCATTTTTGAGAAGAAACTGGATTACAGCGCGAAAACCATCAGGATCATCAAAAATAGGCAAAGTATGCAGTGGGAAGATCGGGATAAGTTACCCTCCACCCGTCACTTTGAGCGCCCCCGCAATACCAGCGCATCAGTCTGGTTAACAGAAGAGGCCGAGCTCTGGGATGCTAATGCCGCCAGTAGCGCCGGTTTTCATCCGACACGGGAAGGCAACGGAGGTGTGTACAGGCAGCCGAACGGCGATCTCTATATTTATCTCAACCAGAAATACTGGCCGTTTATCTTCCTCGGCGGCAATACGGGGATCATACCGGTTAAGATTAGCGGCAATGCCACGAATGTCGTCGTACATAATTATAACGGCATTTGGGATTATGCCGGAGAAACTGCCCCCGAAACCCCAGGCGCTATCCGCGAGTTTATTGATAGCTTGATGCTTAATACCCTCATTGACAAAGAAACGCGTCATGCTTTGTTTAAGGTGCTATCTGGTCATGATTTTGTTAGTTGGAGTGCATTGTTACAACTGATGGTTCAGATTATCGAGCAGGAGTTTTATCGGATTTATACACAGCCCGATCATGAAAAAATAAAAAATATCCTCTTTCTCAAGAAGAAAGTAATACGCCTACAGCAACAGATGCACCATACAGAACAATTGCTACCGGGCCTAAAAAATGAGTGGAACGATGCATTGCTGGATATTTATTATAGGGCATTTTCGACCGGGTTTGTTGATGCAACGGAAATTTATGCTGCCTGGCATTCTCGTATTGTTGTTCAGGATATTAGCAAAAAGAAAAAAGTGTTGGAGAGTTTTAATATTCATCTTAAGGTTGATGAGGTACACAAGGAATTACTTGAAGCTAATGCAAAGAGAAATGAGCTTCTGCGTACTATGCATACTGGTTTTCAATCCCCGCATGACAATCCCCAAGCGATACTTGCGGCGAAAGAATACGAAAAAATTAAAAAATTGATACCCAAAGGAGAACAACTGCAGAAGATCTCGAATAACATCGTGAATAAAATTTCAGAATATAAGAAGCTGATTAAACAGCATAGCGATAAATACAAAAGCTATGATCAAGGGGAAGCGCTGGCAAAAAAAACACTGGGTCCCAAACTGGCGCTCTCCACAGATCAAGATACAACCTCAAAGATTGTTGAAGAAGCAATCATTGCTCTCGCGCTTCAGGAAGTCGAAATGGTAATAAAAGAGAGGGATGCGTATAGTGAGAAAGACCTTGAGGAATTAAATACAATAAGGATTGCCAGAGATTTGGTTATACGAATGTCCGAGCAACAAAGTGCTTTTAACTACCTGGTGAACCGGTTAATGTCTATTAATATTGAAAAACATACGCTGTCAAATGACTATAACGATATTATTTGGGCAAATGATCAGGCAGAGAAAATAAATAAAAACAATTTGCATTTTGATGAAAACTCAGAAGTTTTATCTTTCCTTGCACCTACACTCTACTGGATTTTGAAAAATAAAAAAACACCTAAGGATCTGCAAGGACAGGATTTTAACAAAATAGTTGATGGTTACTATTCAGATATTTATCACCTTAATCCCCTAACCCAGATTACTAAAATTCCAGAAGGATACACTCCACTTTCTGGTTTACTGGACAGTGAATATTTTTCTGAGCAGAAAGAGTATGTCAATCAGTTTAGTGTCTATAAAGAAAAATACAGTGCCTATGATGCCAGCGAGATGACAAAAAATCTGTTATTAATCTCCGGATTAACACTGGCTGATATTCTCGCGAAAACAAAGAAAAGGTTTCGCATCAATGTAAAAATGTCCGAACATGATGAGGATATCCTACCAGGGGAAATGCTTTTCGTTCAATTACATGATGATCGGTGGATTTTCTTTTCACTCTTTCCTGACGCGTTGTTTAGTAAGGTTTATACGTCTGCGGAAATGTCTGCAAATGCTTATTTGTCCAAAATTACTACTCTGGCACCTGTTGCGCTGAAAGGCGTGACTTATGGCCCTGTCTATTCAGAAGATTTTTTCCGTGAACGGTTTGGCAAAAAAGAGTCGGGTTCTTTATGGAGTTTTGACTTTAAATGGCGGCATGTTAGAACAGCGTTGTTGAGCACTGTTTATAATGATGAAGGCGAACTGAAGTTCCCAACGCCTTTCACAGATGATAAATATTATGGATTGATTCTTGATTTAAAAGAGAATGCAAGTCAACCGCATGAAAATCTGGTGAAAACGTTAAATACCAGCCTGGTGTCTATGTTTAAAAATACGGCGGATGCCCGTAAGAAGTCACTTTATACCCCGTCGGTACTACAACAGATTGCATTTGCAATGGTTCCTTTTTATCGCGAGATTTACTATCACGATAACGACCCGGAATATAAAATTGACGTCGACTCAGTTCTGCTTGATGTCATTGGTATTGTTTGTGTGGTAGTGGGCGCGGGCATTAAGATCGCCGCGGTGCTGAATAAAATAAGAGTGATAGCGGAACTATTAAGTCAGGGAGTGAAACACGGGTTAGTCGGTAAGGCGCTACTGTCCTATGTGATCAGGGAATTGGCTAAAGATGTCGCGTTCAGTGCGCTGAAAGTTTTAAAAATTAGCGTGATAGCGCTGATAGATCTTATTGACCCGCTGGCGATCAAAGATATCGCAAAATTTACCGTTCAGCACTTTAATAAATCCAAAAGTCTTCGTTCGCTTATTCCTGATGCTCAGCAGATTTCACAAGCACGCGGGATTAATAAAAAATACGCACGTACAGATATAGATATAATGAAAATGTCTAAACAGAAAATAAATGATACTGATGTTTATGTACCTTCTGTTTCCCAGAACAGTAAAAAAGAGTATTACATCAGCGTTGACGACAACACCTATCAAATACGCTGGGATAATGCGTCCGATACATGGCGTACAGTCGATCCGAAAAATCCGGGGCGTTTTGCGTATGGCGAACCTGTCATCTTTGAGAATGGACAATGGAAAATCAATAAAAACTACGGTGGGCTGCGTGGCGGCGGTAAAGGTGCGTCACGTCTTGCAGCACATGCGGATGATGATGTGACGATGGCAGCACAGCCGATGCGGGAAGGTTTACCGCAGGAAAAAGTGCTGGCAAACCTGGACGGAGCATCGGTTTTTGATGCCCGTGAAACCCTGACAAGGCTCCGGAAGGTAAGGGAAATAGAGGATGCCATCCAGTCTCCTCTGGGGAAAGCCAATTCTGTTGCGCCTTATGTTGCTTCGTTTCTCCGGAAGGAAGGCTTTGAAAAAATCCGCTATCGCGGCATCGCGTTTTTCGCAAACGGTATGGACAGGGTGCCGAAGAATCACTATGTGGTGCTGGGTACCAAAGGGGGCGGCGATTATGTCTTTGATGTGACTGCAAGGCAGTTTAGTAACATTTATTATGAGCTTAATGCACCAATTATTTTGCCAGAGTCATTATGGGCGCAGAAATATGCCAATCTCACCAGCCGGAGTCTGATTAAATACGGTGACTACCGCTCACTTTCCACTGCCATGACTGATTTTGACGGACGCAGTAACTATTTTTACTATGGCCCGAATTCCTTTATCCCCAATGCGTTTGTCCTACGGCGGCCACGCTGGTATTACCCGGCAGATGCCGCCGCAAATGCTGTGGCAGATGCTGCGGCAGCGGGAAGAGTGAAATCCCCGCCGGCAGAAGATATTAAGGGAGCCAACCCTAAACGAAAAGGCAGGCCCAACCGTGAAGATTTTATGGTGGATGGCAAATTTGATGAGGAGGCTTATAACGAGGCACGCTACGGAGAAGCCAGAAGGAGACTGGCAAATACCAAGGACCTGGATGATGTGGGGCGCCGCAGAAAAGCGGCTGAGGTGCAGCTTAAGCTTCTCAGTGAGGAGGAAGTTAAGTCAGTCAAAGTCATTGGCGAAGCGAATGACAGTTTCACTCTGACCACCATTCCTGACAAGCCGGCAGAAACATTAGCCCTGAACTCACATGGCTGGTTTACCGGTGTCAGTGGTAAATACCGACTGCCGGAAAATAAGGAGCTGATTTTTTTGGGACCGCACGGAAAAACGCTGGCCGAACCGCCGGGCAATCTTCCGACGGTAACGTTGCTTGCCGGTGATGCCGAGCCGATATTTTATGCCAGCCTGATCAGAAATGTTCAGAAAAAAGTGGCTTCCGAATTTACTGAGTTAACAGCGGGCACTACGAGTAAAGGTCGGGTGATGGATTATTCATTAATGCACTATGAGAAAACACCGCAGGAAGAGCTGACACTGGCGGTGCTGCTTAACAGGCAAAATGCGTTGCGTGAAAATATTGACATTTTATCCGTAACACCAGCAGCCGGAAGAGACAAAAAACTGAGTGATGTGCTGAATGCGATAGATAAAACAGGTATTTACGGGAAGTACAACTACAAGAAATTAATCTTCGTTGCTTGCCGGGAAGATAAACGACGGGGGGCAATCAGTGCCGCTCTGGGAGACTCGTATCAGATTCAGTTTAAAGAGACAAAATCGGACCTGGCGGCACTGTCGTTGGATGAGACCTCCGTTGCCGGGGCGGGTAGCAATGCGGGTGCGGCGAAGCCATTTGCCCCTGGCAACGCGAAGGCTCTTGTTGGGGAGCCGCTCCCTCGGGTGAGAAGAAGCATTCCGCACTCAGGACCGACAGAGCCAACCACGTTAATGCCAGAAACAACAACGACAGATGAGTACGAAGCAGACAGTGATGAGAGCGAGTTCATCGACTTTGACGGTATTCTGGTATTCGAAAAACTGACCATCACCATGCCGGATAAAAAAATGACGTCAGAGGTGCTTGGCATCCTGCCGTATATCAATCCCCCTCTTTCTAACCGGAAAGCGTGAAAAATGATTTCCTTATGCTTTAGGCGGATGTTCATTGTTCGCGTAATCCTGTTTTAGCGAGGCGATTTTACTCCAAAAAAATCATCAGATAAGACATCCACCGATGAACAGCGCGCACTGTCCGATTTGTGTGGGTTGTTACCGCGTTTACTGTGTGAAAAATCCGATTTCCCTCTCGACGACGACCTCGATTGCGACAACGTCGCTCATGCTTAAATAAAAAATCTGACTGTGGTGATGCCAATCACAAGGGGGATATTGTGCCCGACTATGCGCATGCCGCTACACCCATTCCCGCTGAATATGCGCCTGAAAACATTCGTGATACGACGGTATCCCCATGGAGGCTGGATGAAGATGATGTTGATTATGTGAAGCCGGAAACGGGCGGCGCATTTCGGGGAATGTTGTGGCGGATGACGGCAAACATTGCCAGTCATACGTTCAGCGATCTGCTGGACGGTTATGCGGATGCTGCCGAAGTCTGGCAGCAGCTGATTCGCACCGATGCTCATGCGCTCTCCTGGGAGGCATTACTACGGCTGACGGCGGAAGGGGTGCTGCGTCACGATACGTTATTGCCTGCGGGTATTCGTGAGCCAGCGCGTGCGAGCGCCCAGTTTACGCTGCGTTTTGCCGATTTTTATCAGAATGCTGTCGATCTCTCCGATAGCCATGAACTGGCGGTGGTGATGGCGCGTTATGCGGATATTCTTCCCGACGCGGGAGTGAAAGCCGCACAAGATCTGCTGTTTGTTTTGCATCACGCGGACCTGTTGCGCCAGGGGACCTTACCGCAGCGGTTACGCAGGCTAAATGAGATTCTCGACGCGGAACTGTTGCAGTCGCTGCCGCTGGTGACGCAGCTTCGTGAGTATGTTGCGGCAATGATAACGGCATCCGGCTATTGGCAAATGGCGGAAACTATCTGGGAAGCCACACAACAGATTAACGCCAGCAACGCGCCAATTTCCGGGAAATTCACGCAGATTGCCACATTGCTGCAGGACCAACGGTCGTTATTATCGCCGGAGTGGCAGGCCGCCGTTGACGTTATCAGCCAGGTGCAGATCCGTGTGGCCGCCTTGCTGGCGCAACCTGAAGACAGCGATGCCTCCATGTTAATGCGTGCGCAACAGGTCATGCAGGCATTAAACGAACTGGTAAACACACCTGTGGTACTTGTGCTATTGCCAGAGGATATACGCGGGAAGCTGGACAGTTTGCTGAATCAGGGACGCATGATCGTTGGGGCGTTAAACGGGCTGCTCGCCGGAGAGCGCACGCGTCGGTTTGAGGAGTATCTGGCTCAAATTCTGGTCATTAGCGATGCCATCGCCCCGGAACTGCTGGCACCTCTGCGTGCGCTGGCAACACACATACGGGAGAGTGTTGCTCCATTACAGGACAGTCCGTTTCCTGCATGGCCGGAACCCGCCACACCGGCTGCAGTGCTGAGCTGGTTGCAGCAGATGTTGATGCACCCGCTGTTTCATCACGTGGTGTTACCCCGCCTGTATGGGGGATACCAGCAGGCACTGACCCGCGCACTGCGCCTGAGCCAACAGGCCGGGACTTTCCCCGTACAGGGCGCGACGAGCGAGCAATTACAGTGGCTGCTTATGCAGATCCATAATCCGGATTTGCGACAACTGATGGCGCAAGCAGGACTGGATCCGTATCTCACATCACTGACATCGCAACTTAGCGGTGAGATCTCCGCCGACCTGTTCGCGCTGTTCCTGCAAATTATCAAACCTGGCCAGTCCCTGACTCAGCGACTGGGTAATTTGGTGGGCGGGATATTTCACCGCAGTGCGCTGTCGACAGCGGTTAGCCAGGCTGTAGGCGCAGGATTGCGCTGGTTGCCTGGCGGTCAGATGCTGGAACCGCTGTGGCGACTGGGTGTTAACTGGTATCAACGCACCATGCTTGCGCCAACATGGGCGGAAACGCTGCATAACTTTTTGCAGGTCGTGCAGGATGATTTGTCGGGCAATGTGCTGGTGATGGACCTGGTCGCCCGTCTGACCGGCGTCATGCCGCCGTCGGCGGCGGAGGCCATGCGCACATTGCAGACCATTCACGCGTTCCAGCTACAACGCGATCTCACCACGCCGGATGAGACGTTGCACTGGGTCGTGTCTGGTATGCAGCACTACCCCGAACTGCAACCCTGGTACCAGAACTACCTTAACCTGATGCTTGTCTGGTCGGTGAAAAAGATCCTTGATACGCCGGATATGAAAACGCAGCAGCAGGAAGTAGCGCATCTGCAGGCGCGGTTATCGGAGCCGGAATGGCGGCTCTGGCCTGGCGTGGCGCAGCTTTCCGCTTTGCTGCCGTTACTGCCACTGCTGCCGGCGATCCGCGAAGAGCTGGGTGAACGGACCCTGCCCACGGGGAACTCGTGGCTGGAATGGAGCGCCGCGGTTGCCGATATCCTTGCTGCCAGCGAGCACCCGGCGCTGCAGCAGGTACGCCGGCAACTGGAGCAGAACATTGAGGCATGGATAAGCGATACCCTGCTGCAGGGAATGACCGGCGACGCCAGGAGAAGGCTGCTCACCTCACGGCGGCTGCCGGAGCGCTGGAGCATGGCGGGTATCTCGCCTGAAGGCATGCGGGAAGAGGGGGATATCTGGCTCAGCGGCGGCG
>NZ_FMAY01000019.1 GCF_900094925.1 Kosakonia oryzendophytica
CCAGCCAGTTCGATGATTTTCGCTTCCCACTCTGCTTCGCCTTCCAGCGCTTTCAGTGCAGAACCACGAACGATCGGAGTGTCGTCGCCCGGGAAATCGTACTGAGACAGCAGTTCACGAACTTCCATCTCAACCAGTTCCAGCAGCTCTTCGTCATCAACCATGTCACATTTATTCAGGAACACGATGATGTACGGAACGCCTACCTGACGACCCAGCAGGATGTGCTCACGAGTCTGCGGCATCGGGCCGTCAGTCGCAGCTACTACCAGGATCGCGCCGTCCATCTGAGCAGCACCGGTGATCATGTTTTTAACATAGTCGGCGTGGCCCGGGCAGTCTACGTGCGCGTAGTGGCGAGTCGGGGTGTCATATTCAACGTGAGAGGTGTTGATGGTGATACCACGAGCTTTTTCTTCCGGCGCGTTATCGATCTGATCGAATGCGCGAGCGTTACCACCGTAGGTTTTTGCCAGAACGGTAGTGATGGCAGCAGTCAGGGTAGTTTTACCATGGTCAACGTGGCCGATAGTGCCGACGTTGACGTGCGGTTTTGTACGTTCAAATTTTTCTTTAGACACGGCTTTATTCCTTACTATAGTGCTCTCCCCTTCTGGAGAGAGCACGGGACTTTGGTTTTAACCCTGAGGCTTATTTACCACGGGCTTCGATTACGGCCTGAGCAACGTTGTTCGGTGCATCATCATACTTCAGGAATTCCATAGTGTACGATGCACGACCTTTGGTCAGAGAACGCAGTTGAGTTGCGTATCCGAACATTTCAGACAGCGGCACTTCAGCGTGAATCTTAACGCCAGTGACTTCAGATTCCTGACCGCGCAGCATACCGCGACGACGGCTAAGGTCACCGATAACATCACCGGTGTTCTCTTCCGGAGTCTCTACTTCAACCTTCATGATCGGCTCAAGCAGAACTGGTTTCGCTTTCTTAAAGCCATCTTTAAAGGCAATAGACGCAGCCAGTTTAAACGCCAGTTCAGAGGAGTCAACGTCGTGGTAAGAACCGAAGTGCAGACGCACACCGAGGTCAACAACCGGGTAACCCGCCAGCGGGCCAGCTTTCAGCTGTTCCTGGATGCCTTTATCAACAGCCGGGATGTATTCACCAGGAATTACACCACCTTTAATGTCGTTGATGAACTCGTAACCTTTCGGGTTAGAGCCCGGCTCCAGCGGGTACATGTCGATAACAACATGACCATACTGACCGCGACCACCAGACTGTTTGGCGTGTTTACCTTCGATATCGGTAACTTTAGCGCGAATCGCTTCACGGTAAGCAACCTGAGGTTTACCGACGTTCGCTTCAACGTTGAATTCACGTTTCATACGGTCAACGATGATGTCGAGGTGCAGCTCACCCATACCGGCGATAATGGTCTGGTTAGATTCTTCGTCAGTCCATACACGGAATGACGGGTCTTCTTTCGCCAGACGGCCCAGAGCCAGACCCATTTTTTCCTGGTCAGCTTTGGTTTTCGGTTCTACCGCGATGGAGATTACCGGTTCCGGGAATTCCATACGTTCCAGAATGATCGGATGATCCGGATCACACAGGGTATCACCAGTAATAACGTCTTTCAGACCGATCGCAGCAGCGATGTCGCCCGCGCGAACTTCTTTGATCTCTTCACGTTTGTTGGCGTGCATCTGTACGATACGACCAAAACGCTCACGTGCAGCTTTCACAGAGTTCAGTACGGTATCACCGGAGTTAACTACGCCGGAATACACGCGGAAGAACGTCAGGTTACCAACGAACGGGTCGGTAGCGATTTTGAATGCCAGAGCAGAGAACGGCTCTTCATCGCTAGCGTGACGCTCAGCCGGGGTATCTTTACCGTCGTCCAGAACGCCGTTGATCGCAGGTACGTCAGTCGGGGATGGCAGGTAATCAATTACCGCATCCAGCATCGCCTGAACACCTTTGTTTTTGAACGCAGAACCACAGGTCACCAGGATGATTTCGTTGTTCAGAACGCGCTGACGCAGGGCAGATTTGATCTCTGCTTCAGTCAGTTCTTCACCACCCAGGTATTTTTCCATCAGCTCTTCGGAAGCTTCCGCAGCGGATTCGATCAGGTTCTGGTGCCATTCGTTAGCCAGATCCTGCATCTCAGCCGGGATATCTTCGTATTCGAAGGTTACGCCCTGGTCTGCTTCGTTCCAGTTGATGGCTTTCATTTTCACCAGGTCAACAACACCGGTGAAACCTTCTTCAGCACCAATAGCCAACTGCAGCGGAACCGGGTTCGCGCCCAGACGGGTTTTGATCTGACCAACAACTTTCAGGAAGTTAGCGCCCATACGGTCCATTTTGTTAACGAACGCGATGCGCGGAACTTTATATTTGTTAGCCTGACGCCATACGGTTTCAGACTGCGGCTGAACACCACCAACTGCGCAGTAAACCATTACCGCACCGTCAAGAACACGCATGGAACGTTCTACTTCGATGGTGAAGTCAACGTGCCCCGGGGTGTCGATGATGTTTACGCGATGCGGTTCATACTGCTTCGCCATACCAGACCAGAATGCAGTAGTTGCTGCGGAGGTAATGGTAATACCACGCTCCTGCTCCTGCTCCATCCAGTCCATGGTTGCGGCGCCGTCATGAACTTCACCGATTTTGTGGTTTACACCGGTGTAGAACAGAATACGTTCGGTAGTCGTGGTTTTACCGGCGTCGATGTGCGCACTGATACCAATGTTACGGTAGCGTGCGATGGGTGTTGTACGAGCCATTTGATTCCTCGTTTGTCTCTTTAGGCGCTCAGATTTAAGTTGCCAAACGGCGGGCGACTTACTGGAAGCGCCCGCCTGGTGACTAAAACTCCGAAGGGATTACCAACGGTAGTGTGCGAACGCCTTGTTGGCTTCGGCCATACGGTGAACGTCTTCACGTTTCTTAACTGCAGTACCTTTGTTGTCTGCAGCATCAGAAAGTTCGTTCGCCAGGCGCAGAGCCATGGATTTATCACCGCGTTTACGAGCAGCTTCAACGATCCAACGCATTGCCAGAGCATTGCGGCGAACCGGACGTACTTCAACCGGAACCTGATAAGTAGAACCACCAACGCGGCGAGACTTAACTTCGACAGTCGGGCGCACGTTTTCGAGAGCTACTTCGAAAGCTTCCAGTTCGTTTTTACCAGAACGCTGAGCCAGGGTCTCCAGCGCGCTGTATACGATTGATTCTGCAGTAGATTTTTTACCGTCTACCATCAGGATATTGACAAATTTAGCCAGCAGTTCTGATCCGAACTTCGGATCCGGCAGAATTTTACGCTGACCAATAACACGACGACGTGGCATGGAAATACTCCGTTGTTAATTCAGGATTGTCCAAAACTCTAAGAGTTTAGTTTGACATTAAGTTAAAACAGTTTGGCCTTACTTAACGGAGAACCATTAAGCCTTAGGACGTTTCACGCCGTATTTGGAGCGAGATTGCTTACGGTCTTTAACACCGGAGCAGTCGAGCGCGCCACGTACAGTGTGGTAACGAACACCCGGGAGGTCTTTTACACGACCGCCACGGATCAGGATCACGGAGTGCTCCTGCAGGTTGTGACCTTCACCACCGATGTAGGAAGTCACTTCGAAACCGTTAGTCAGACGAACACGGCATACTTTACGCAGCGCGGAGTTCGGTTTTTTCGGGGTGGTAGTATATACGCGAGTACATACGCCACGTTTTTGCGGGCATGCTTCCAGCGCCGGAACGTTGCTTTTTGCAACTTTACGTGCGCGTGGTTTGCGTACCAGCTGGTTAACTGTTGCCATTAAATAGCTCCTGGTTTTAGCTTTTGCTTCGTAAACACGTAATAAAACGACCTCATATAATATGAGGACGCAGAATTTTATGGCTGTGCTGAAAAGGTGTCAAGAAATATACAGCGATCACACATTACCAACGCATCTGAGTATCGTGTTTCACCGCCAGACTCACGAAATCAGTATAGCCAACCCTGACGACACTGCTCGAAATTTGACCAGAAAGACCACGCGCATCAACGTCTTCACTCAGCACGTGTAGCGATATGGGGGCATCGAGCAATATGTCAATGAAACGTCCGCCTTCCAGCGCTGCCGTTACGCCGTCAGACAACAGCAGTAAATCATCGCCCGGGCGCACTAACCGCAGCATAGCCGCCATATCGCACTGCCATGGGGATTGAGACAAAGTATGCAGCATAGGCGCCTCAAAAAGTCATAACAACGGAGTATTCATCAAGCCGCTCACGCAGCGCATCAGGTTCCAGACACCGGGCAGGCAAGACAAACTCTGCATCCTCGCGTAAACCACGCTCACGCAGTGAGGCAGCACATAGCCAGCACTGATCGATATCGTAGAGAGGAAGGACTTTAAATGTGGCGATGTAATCCCGCGCCAGGATGGCATCAGGTCGCTGATTCGCCAGTAGTTGAAAAACGCCGTCTCCCACGAAAAACACGCCAATGTCATCGGTAAACGCGGAGGTCGCCAGCAACGCATCCAGACCTTCACGCCCGGAAGCGGAGCCGTGCGGTGCCGAGGTAAATACAAAGGCAATACGCGTCATCAGAACTGCACCACCCGATCGCAAGAGAGCGCGGCTTCCGCCAGCGCACCCAGCCCGGTCAGCGAAAAACCGGCCTGCAGGTTGGCAGCAGGAAGCCCCAACCGCTGCGCTTCCGCAGAATCAACCACACCGCGACGTAGCGCCGCAGCGACACAAATGTGCAATTCGACCTGCTGTTCATCGTGCAATTTTTGCCATGCACGCACCAGGTCAAACTCATCGCTGGCGGGCGCAGTCAACGCGTTCGCGTTGCTCACCCCTTCCTTGTAAAAAAAAACGCTGCCAAGCGTATGCCCTGCCGCCAACAGCGCAACGGCAAACTGATAGGCACTGCTGGCCTGTTGTGTGCCGTACGCCGGGCCGGTCACCATCAGGGCAAAACGCATTACCGTTCCTGCCCGGAAAAGTCGCCGCTTTTGAACTGGCGAATGTACAGATACACGGTGTGCTTGGAGATGTTCAGGCGGTCAGCCACCTGGTTAATGGCGTCTTTAATATCAAAGATGCCTTTCTCATAAAGATTCAGGACGATCTGCCGGTTCTTGGCGTTGTTGGAAACGTTACGATCGGCATTCACCTCTTCGATTGTGAACTCCAGCGTTTGTGTGACGAGGTCTTCCACCGAAGAGGCAAAGTTGACCGACGATCCCGCATCCGGAGTTTCTGGCGGAATAAAGGTGCTCATTATTTGCGAGAACGGCACATCAAGGTTCATGTTAATACACAGCAGACCAATCACCCTCTGCTCGCGGTTACGGATGGCGATGGTTTCCGACTTCATCAGTACACCACTTTTCGCCCGTGTGAAGTAGCACTTGGACACGCTGCTGTCCGCGCCCGTCATATCATGCAGCATACGCAATGCAAGATCGGTAATGGGTGAGCCGATTTTACGCCCGGTGTGTTCGCCGTTGGCAATGCGAATAGCGGAACATTTCAGATCCTGCAGGGAGTGCAAAACAATTTCGCAATGGGAACCAATGAGCATCGCTAACCCGTCCACCACCGCTTCATAAGATTTGAGGATATCGAAGTCGGTTTGATCGAAAGGACGTTGATCCAGTAAATCAAGCTCACTGGTTTCGTTGGTTAATAGCGACCTGGACATGAAAAAAAACACTCCTTTTCAGGAGCCTGTCGTTATGTTTTCAGGGCAGGCTCAGTATTTATATGGGGATCTAAATTAATACATCGTAGGTTAAGCTTTCCAGAATTATATACACTTTATCCGTCAAGCTACCTGTTTGTTGGCTGCATCCTGAATGGGGGTCAAAAAAAACGCCGCCCGAAGGCGGCGCTTTGTTCGCGGTGTTACTTCTTACTTGCGTCTGCAGCTTTCGGGTCAGCGGCTTTATCGCCTGCGGCCGGTGCTGCTTGTGGTGCTGCGGCATCAGCTTTCGGTGCCGCTTTAATGTCCAGCAGTTCTACATCAAAGACCAGCGTAGAGTTAGCCGGGATCCCCGGAACGCCAGTTTTGCCATAGGCCAGAGCCGGCGGGATAACCAGTTTGATCTTGCCGCCTTTCTTGATGTTTTTCAGGCCTTCGGTCCAGCCCGGGATAACGCCATCCAGACGGAAGGAGAGCGGCTCACCACGGGTGTAGGAGTTATCGAACTCTTTACCGTCGATCAGCGTCCCTTTGTAGTTCACCACCACGGTATCGCTGTCTTTAGGCGCATCGCCAGTCCCGTCTTTCTCCACTTTGTACAGCAGACCGGTGTCAGACGTTTTCACACCTTTCTCTTTCGCAAAAGTGTCACGGAAGGCTTTGCCTTTGGCCTCGTTATCAGCCGCGTCTTTTTCCATGCGTTCCTGAGCGGCGCTCTTCACGCGAGTTTCAAACGCTTGCAGAGTCTGTTCGATTTCCTGGTCGCTCAGTTTGCTCTTGTCGGCAAACGCATCCTGAACACCCGCGATCAGCTGAGCTTTATCCAGTTTGATACCGAGTTTTTCCTGCTCTTTCAGGGAGTTTTCCATGTAGCGGCCCAGTGACGCGCCGAGCGCATAGGCGGATTTCTGGTCGTCATTTTTAAATGCCGCTTTGCTGTCAGCTGCTGCTGCAGTCTCTTTCTTTGCGGCATCCGCAGCGAAAGAAATCGGTGCATGAAGGGCTACGGCCATGGTGGTCGCCAGCAGCGTGACTTTAAACAGTGATTTCATCCATTTCTCCAGGGGCCGGGGCATCTCGCCCCAGGGTTAAACATAAGAAAGTAAGGAACGTACTATAAAGCGTTGCGCGGGAAATCAACATAAGGACACCCACCGAATTCACCTGTTTTCTGACTATTTTTGTTTAAATAAGTTTCTGCTTTTCTGCGCTGATGCTGTATCGCACGGCAAAGTTAAGTAAAATCCGCCCGTTTAATGAAAACCAGGTCAGACGCAACCCAGAGGTGAAGAATGCAAGAGTTAACGATAGAAGCCCGGCTGGCGGAACTGGAAAGCCGGTTGGCCTTTCAGGAGATGACCATTGAAGAGCTGAACCAGACGGTCATCGCGCATGAACTGGAAATGGCGAAGCTGCGCGAGCACCTCCGTTTGATGGCTGAAAAGCTCAAAGCCAGCCAGCCTTCCCATATGGCCTCACCGTCAGAAGAGACGCCACCGCCCCATTACTGAGGCGTAAAAAAAGCGGGTTTCCCCCGCTTTTTTATTACGCAATCAACGCACCGACAGTGCGAACGACGGCGCGTATTAGTGGCAACCGCAACCGCCGTGACCGCCGCAACCACCTTTACCGTGGTCATGATCGTGATCGTGGCCATGACCACCGCAGCAACCATCGTGGTCGTGGTCATGATCGTGACCGTGCGCACCGTGAACGTGGCCATGAGCCAGTTCTTCTTCAGTGGCTTCGCGGATAGCAACAACTTCCACATTGAACTTCAGGTTCTGGCCCGCCAGCATGTGGTTGCCGTCAACCACAACGTGGTCGTCTTCCACTTCGGTAATTTCTACCGGCACCGGGCCCTGGTCGGTTTCAGCCAGGAAACGCATACCTACCTGCAGCTCGTCAACGCCCATAAAGACGTCTTTCGGCACACGCTGCACCAGGTTTTCGTCGTACTGACCGTAAGCGTCGTTCGCGCCAACAGCCACATCGAATTTGTCGCCGACTGCGTGACCGTCCAGCGCGTTTTCCAGACCAGAGATCAGGGAACCGTGACCGTGCAGGTAGTCCAGCGGCGCACTCACCGGAGACTCATCAACCAATACACCGTCTTCTGTACGTACCTGATAGGCCAGGCTGACCACCAGGTCTTTTGCTACTTTCATGATATCTCCTGAGCGTTGGAAAATTACTGGCGCAGATTGTAGCGGAATTCTGCACCCGTGTACCCTTTAGCTTAAAAAAACCTGCCTGATATCGCTAGTCCGGATGAAAAATCCCGATCACTTGCTCATCTTTGCGTACATGCTCCTTAACGTCCTTGTCGGCTTCACGCATCTGATGCCCGCACTTAACGCATTCAACAATATCGACATTATTTTCACGCCACATCGCCATCGAATCCTTCGCCTGGCACGCCGGGCAGACAGCGCCGGCAATAAAACGTTTACGAACAGCCATTCGAATTCCCCTTATTCAAACTCGTCCCAGCCATCCAACTGGCGACGCTCTTGCTGCATTTCACGCTGAAAAATCTCTTCCAGCTCGCGCCGCGCTTCGCGTACGCGGGAAATCTGTACCGTATCGGTATGTACCGGCATCAATTCACGCAGCATGCGCATATCCAGCCGCTTAAAATGGAGCTGTGCGCGTTGGGCCTGATGCGGATGCATCCCCAGCGAGATAAGCGACTTACGCCCCAACTCCAGCGCACTGGAAAAGGTCTCGCGGGAAAACTGCGTCACCCCGGCCTGTAACAACTCATGGGCTTCCACACGCCCTCTCGCTCGCGCCAGAATGGTCAGGTGCGGGAAATGCTGCTGGCATATTTCCACCAGCTTCATGGTATCCAACGGGTCGTTACAGGTAATCACGATGGATTTCGCCGCCTCCGCCCCCGCTGAGCGCAACAATTCCACTTGCGTCGCATCGCCGTAATAGACCTTATAACCGTATTTTCGCATCAGGTTAACGGCACTGATATCCCGCTCCAGCACGGTAATACGCATTTTATTGGCCATTAACAGGCGACCAATCACCTGACCAAAACGCCCGAAGCCCACCACGATGACCTGCGGTTTATCGTCTTCCACCCACGGTGCTTCGTCTTCATCTTCCGAGGTGTTAAAACGCCGGGAGAGGACGTTATCAATGCCGCGCATCAATAAGGGTGTGGTCATCATCGACAGGGTGACGGTCACCAGCAATAGCGCCATCTGGTCATGCTGAAACAGATGCTGGGAAGAAGCGGACGAGAAAAGCACAAACGCAAATTCTCCCCCCTGGCTGAGCACACCCGCAAACTGCATCCGCTCTGAGCTACGCAGGCCATACAGGCGCGCCAGCCCGTACAACACCAGTGTTTTCACCGCCACCAGCACCGCCACGCTCAACACAACCCACAACAGGTGGGTATAGAGCACGCCCAGATTCAGCGCCATGCCAACAGAAATAAAGAACAGCCCCAGCAACAGACCTTTAAACGGCTCAATGGCAATTTCCAGCTCGTGCCGGTATTCACTTTCAGCCAGTAAAACCCCGGCGATAAACGTACCGAGCGCCATCGACAACCCCAGCGCATCCATAAACAGCGCTGAGCCAAGCACCAGCAGCAGTGTCGCAGCGGTAAAAACTTCCCGTACGCCAGAACCGGCAATAAAACGGAACACTGGTCGCAACAGATAACGGCCGCCAATCAACATGCCCGCGAAAGCCAGCACCTTCAGGCCAACCTTCATCCAGTCGAGATGCTCATCCCCATTCCCCGCCAGCAGTGGCACCAGAGCCAACGCGGGGATCACGGCCAGATCCTGAAACAGCAGCACCGAAAAACCCAGTTGCCCGGACTCGCTGCGGTTCATCCCCTTATCGCGCATCAGTTGCAGCGCCATCGCGGTAGATGACATTGCCAGCCCAATACCGCCAATTACCGCGGCCTGCCAGGAAAAGTGCGTCAACATGAGCAGACCAGCAAGCAGCGCGGCGCTAAGCATTACCTGCGCCGCCCCCACGCCAAAGATTGACCGCCGCAGTTCCCACAGCTTTGCCGGGTTCAGCTCCAGCCCAATAATGAACATCAGGAACACCACGCCCAGCTCGGAAAAATGCAGGATTTCATCCACATCGCTGATGAACCCCAATCCCCATGGGCCAATAGCGATTCCCGCCAGCAAATACCCAAGCACCGCCCCAATACCCAGACGGGAGGCTAACGGTACGGCGACCACTGCCGCAAACAGAAACAACACCCCTGCCAGTAACAGATCGGAGCCTTCCATTAACGGCCTCCATCCGGCAAGGGCGAAGCCAGCCATTCAGCGTAAGCTTTAGCGTGATTCGCCAGTTCCTGCGGGGCCTGCCTGCGCGCCCAGTAGATAATGATCGGGCTAAGCCAGTGCATGCGACACATGGCGGCGGTGAGTTCGAAGGGGCGCAAAATATCGCTCATCGGATAACGGTTAAGACCATCGTGACGATAGGCCGTCTCCGGTTCACCGGTGGTGATTACGCTACGCCAGTACTTTCCCGCCAGTTGATTCCCGCCGGTACCGCTGGCAAACCCACGGCTCAAAACGCGGTCCAGCCACTCTTTGAGCAGCGCCGGGCAACTGTAGGTATAAAGCGGATGTTGGAATACGATAACGTCATGCTCACGCAGTAACGCCTGTTCATAAGGGATATCAATAAAAAAGTCGGGATAACGGGCATACAAATCATGCACCGTCACGTTTTGCATCTGCATTGCCGGTTTAAGCAAAACCCGGTTCGCCACCGAGTCCTGAGATTCCGGATGGGCATACAGCAGCAACACTTTCGCTGTCTGTGACATCTATTCCCCTCCCGGGTGTCGTACCTGTTACGCTTCCGGCTGGCTGCCCGCGGGCGCTGCCAGAATGATTTTGTCTATCATCTTCATTTTGGGCTAACATTGCGGCCCCGGTACGGCATTTGGCCGTAACCTTACATTATCATAATGACAAATTAACATAGTCTGAACATACGGCGCCTTATGATTGTTTTCTCCTCGTTACAAATTCGTCGCGGTGTGCGCGTCCTGCTGGACAACGCCACGGCCACCATCAATCCAGGCCAGAAAGTCGGTCTGGTGGGTAAAAATGGCTGCGGTAAATCCACGCTGCTGTCGCTGTTGAAAAACGAGATTGGTGCCGACGGCGGCAACGTGACCTTTCCGGGAAACTGGCAACTGGCGTGGGTAAACCAGGAAACACCCGCACTCAACGAAGCGGCTATCGATTATGTGATAGACGGCGATCGGGAATACCGCCAGCTTGAAGCGCAGCTCAACGCCGCCAATGAGCGCAACGACGGTCATGCCATCGCCCTTGTGCACGGCAAACTGGATGCGATTGATGCATGGACCATCCGTGCCCGCGCCTCCAGTCTGTTACATGGTCTGGGTTTCTCCAACGAACAGCTTGAACGCCCGGTCAGCGACTTCTCTGGTGGCTGGCGCATGCGCTTGAACCTCGCACAGGCGCTGATTTGCCGTTCCGATCTTTTGCTACTCGACGAACCGACCAACCACCTGGATCTCGACGCGGTGATCTGGCTGGAAAAGTGGCTGAAAAGCTACCAGGGAACGCTGATCCTGATTTCCCACGACCGTGACTTCCTCGACCCGGTCGTGGACAAGATTCTGCATATCGAGCAGCAAAGCCTGTTCGAATATACCGGCAACTACAGCTCATTCGAACGCCAGCGCGCTACGCGTCTGGCTCAGCAGCAGGCCACTTACGAGAGCCAGCAGCAACGTGTTGCCCATCTGCAAAGCTTTATTGACCGTTTTAAAGCCAAAGCCAGCAAAGCGAAACAGGCGCAAAGTCGCATCAAAATGCTAGAACGCATGGAATTGATTGCACCGGCGCACGTGGACAATCCGTTCCATTTCAGCTTCCGCGCGCCGGAAAGCCTGCCCAATCCCTTACTGAAGATGGAAAAAGTCAGCGCAGGGTATGGCGATCGCACCATCCTTAATGCCATCAAAATCAACCTGGTGCCGGGCTCCCGTATTGGTCTGCTGGGGCGTAACGGTGCCGGTAAATCCACTTTCATTAAACTGCTGGCCGGGGAACTGGCGGCGCAGAGTGGTGAAATCGGCCTCGCGAAGGGCATTAAGCTGGGTTATTTCGCTCAGCACCAACTGGAATTCTTACGCGCCGACGAATCCCCCTTACAGCATCTTGCCCGCCTCGCCCCACAGGAGCTGGAGCAAAAACTGCGCGATTATCTTGGCGGTTTCGGTTTCCAGGGCGACAAAGTCACGGAAATAACTGAACGTTTCTCCGGCGGCGAAAAAGCGCGTCTGGTGCTAGCGCTGATCGTCTGGCAGCGTCCGAACCTGTTGTTGCTCGACGAACCGACTAACCACCTTGACCTGGACATGCGCCAGGCGCTGACCGAAGCGCTGATTGAATTTGAAGGCGCGCTGGTTGTCGTGTCGCACGATCGCCACCTTATCCGTTCCACCACGGATGATCTCTATCTGGTGCACGACGGCAAAGTCGAGCCATTCGAAGGGGATCTGGAAGATTATCAGCAGTGGCTGAGTGACGTCCAAAAGCAGGAGAGTCAGCCTGTGGATGCCGTGGCTAAAGAGAGTGGCAACAGCGCGCAGGCGCGTAAAGATCAAAAACGCCGTGAAGCAGAGCTGCGCACGCAAACGCAGCCGCTACGTAAAGAGATCGCCCGTCTGGAAAAAGAGATGGAAAAGCTGAACGCACAACTGGCGCAGGCAGAGGAGAAGCTGGGTGACAGCGGGTTGTACGATCAGAGCCGCAAAGCGGAGCTGACCGACTGCCTGCAACAGCAGGCCGCAGCGAAATCCGGACTGGAAGAGTGTGAAATGGCATGGCTGGACGCACACGAGCAGCTGGAAGCGATGCTGCAAGGGGACTAACGCGCCCGTCAGGCTGCAAGAGGGTTTATGAATCTGGACATCACCAACGATATTACGTTTCGCAAGCTGGGTATTTTCATGGCCTTTATGGACAAAGGAAATATCGCCCGCGCCGCCGAAGCCCTGAATCTTAGTGGTGTCAGCGTGCACCGTGCGCTGCATACGCTGGAAGAGAGTGTCCGCTGCCCGCTGTTTGTCCATAAAGGGCGTAACCTGATCCCCCTGCCTGCCGCCTGGACCCTGCTGGAGTATTGCCAGGAAGTGACGCAACTGATGGAGCGCGGTCTGGACGAAGCGCGCAAAACCGCCGGCGTCGGCCAGGGCAGATTACGCGTTGGCACTCTCTACTCGCTGACGCTGGAAACCGTACCGCGACTGATTATGGGCATGAAGTTGCGCCGCCCCGAGCTGGAAATGGATTTAACCATGGGCTCGAACGACACCCTTCTGCACATGCTCGCAGAGGGGACGCTGGATGCGATTCTGATCTCCATTTCCGAAAGCGAGATCGACCGCAGCACGCTTGAAGTGCTCCCGCTGTTTCATGACGATATCTTCCTTGCCGCTCCGGCCAGCGCCACGCTGAAAACCGATACCCTCGCTGATCTGCGGGATTACCGGACACAGAAATTTGTCTCGCTGGCAGAAGGTTTCGCCACCTATGCCGGATTTCAGGAAGCGTTTCATATTGCCGGGTTTGAACCGGAAATTGTTACTCGCGTTAATGACATTTTCTCGATGCTCAGCCTGGTGCAGGCGGGCGTGGGCTTTTCGCTGATGCCGGGAAGAATGAAAAAGGTTTATGAAAGTTCGGTACAGCTACTGCGTCTGGCGGAGCCCTATCAAATGCAGCAGTTAATCGCCATTGTCTTCGCTCGCAACCGCGAGCACGATCCCAACCTGCTGGCGCTCGCCGCCGAAGGCCGGATGTACGCCCGCAGTTTACAGGATAACGCCTGATTTTTTGCCCACAAAGACGCCTCGCGTCACCATTCAACAGAAGGCAAAACCCTTTACTCTCTGAGTCGCTTCGCCAGATGCAACACCACATCCACACCGCTTCGCTCCAGCGAAAGGCTTTCGCCATTCCACGCCGCCTGTCGGGTCAGACAGGTCAAAATACCGCCCGGCGGCATTTCGATAGCCAGTCTGGCGTCCCGTTCGTTCGCGGCGATCACCGCTTCCTGCCAGCGCACGGTGCGCGCCATATTCCACGCCAGATCGTCGGCAATCTTCTCCGGCTGCCATAGCACGCGCCCGGTACTGCCGCTTAAATAGGCGCATTGTGGCCGGGACAACGTGACGTCAGCAAAAGCCTGCGCCAGTTTTTTTGCTGGCGCATCCAGCAATGCACAATGAGAGGGTACGCTAACCGCCAGCCGTTGCGCTTTGCTGGCCCCTTTAGCCAGCGCACGCTGTGCCACCTGCGCCATCGCCTCATCGCTCCCGGCAATGACAATTTGTTTTTCGGCATTGAGATTCGCGATATACGCCCCGCTGCCTTCCACCAGTGTTTCCACCTGAGGAAGCGTCAGTCCCATAATGGCCGTCAACCCGTATCCATGCGGATAGGCCTGCTCCATCAAATCACCGCGCAGCGCCACCAGTTGCAACGCATCGCGAAAATCGAGTGCGCCAGCAATCACCGCCGCCGGGTAAGCACCAATCGACAACCCGCTGGTGATATCCGCCTGCACGCCGCGACGCTGTAACTCCCGCGCCCAGGCGACTCCGGCAATCAGCAGCGCCAGTTGTACTGCACGCGTATGTTTTAATGCTTCCGGCGTATCCAGGGTATCAACTTCTGCCCCGAGCACCGCGCGCGCTTCGTTGATTTCGTTTCCCGGAAGCGCCTGTAACATACCGGGACGCTGTGTCCCCTGCCCCGGGAACGTGAACAGAATTTTCATTACTCCTCCCTGCGCCAGGGGTCGCTCATCAGACACGGCCCGTGGTTCGTTTTCAGCATCACCCGACCATCGCGCAGCCACTCCGCCAGCGCAAAACCGCCATAGGGTGTCTCCACTTGCGTATCTGCCCGACACAGCCCACCGCTGATTTGCTGCTGCCAGCGTTGCAGATCAGCCTGAGCAAGCGGCTGCGGCGCGCGGATCAACAGGTCGAGATCGCTGGTCGCGTGAATCACCGGAATCCCGGTCGCCAGCGCATAGGCGGTACTGCCAGTAACACCCCATGGCCAGGGCCAGTTTTGCTGCGCCAGTTGCAGTGCCAGCTGTACTGGCGGCTGAGAGATAAACGGCGAACGCAGCAGTGCCTGCGGCGCGATAAGCTGTTCGGGTGAGACCACACGGTTAACCTGTTCCGGCCTCACCCATCCCGCCGCGCGCTGATCGCGGCGCAGACCGCGCACACCTACGGGAATTCGTCCACTCACATCAACATCACGCCGCACAACAACCGGTAACCCGATGTGCCAGATCTCAGCGACCCAAGGTTCGCTTACCTCTTCCAGCGCGTCACGCGCAGAAAGCCAAAGCAGGTCGTGTGGGCGTAATGAGGTGGTCATGATTACATTCCTGACGTCAGAGAAATAAACAGCGGCAGCGACAGGATACACAGAACGGAGCTCAGCAGCAGTACGGCTTCGGCATCCGGCGACTGCACGCCAAAGCGGTTACCGAATACCACGCCGAAGAAACCAGCCGCCAGGGCAATCATCAGGATAGCGGTGATCGCCACCGAGCCATGCAGACCGAGCACCAGCACAATCCCCCAGGCAATGGCGGGTTGGATCAACAGTTTTGTGAGGGTTGCAGAGATAACCATGGTGTTAATTGCCAGTTTGCGCGCAGACAGGATAACCCCGGTCAGGAACAGCGCCGCAGCCGTCGCGGACAGGCCCAGCGGTTTAATGGAAGCCAGCACCAGCTCCGGCATTTTGATACCAATAGCGGAAAGCACCACACCCAACAACGGCCCCCAGACAATCGGTTTTTTCACCGAGCGCCACATCAGCACCGGCAACATCGCCAGCGTGGAACCGCTATTACCGCCCGCTGCGCGCGCCTTTTCACGTTCGAGAATGAGCAGGCAGAACGGGGTCATCAGTACCGAACCACAGGCAATGGAAACGGCAACAGAAAGCGAGGTGGACGGGCCTTCACCTAACACACTACCAAGGATCGGCAAGCCGAGCGCCGCATAGTTCGGCAGTGCGACGGTCAACGTCAGCACGGCAGCATCCTGCGGTGATTTTTTGAAAACAGACGTCGCCAGGAAATAGATGGCCGCGTAGGTAATCCACATGGAGAGCACCAGCACCACAATCAGGGGTGACTGGGCGATAATCCCGGTCCACGGTGTCTGTGCGGTGGCGCTAAACAGCGCTGCCGGCAGGGCGAAGTCCATTACAAAGATATTGAGCAGGGAAACGTTTTTGTTATCGACCATTTTGGCCTTTCCCGCCCAGAAACCCAGCAGCATGATGACAAAGATCGGTGCGAGGGCATGAACAATCACATAAGTCATAAAAAATCACCTGTAAGCCTTGAAGAGAAAAAAGAAATAGCGCGATGGTTATTATTTTCAGCAGCAAAATTCTGTATGGGCGCGGCAAGCACGCCCATGGTTTTGCTCTCTGGCAGGTTTCTTTTTACTTACCAGCTCGCTTTCATGCGTTCGCGCACAAGAGCGGAGCTACGGCGGTTGTCAGCACCCAGACGGTTTTTCAGCGAGGTGTCCTGACGAGCGTCTTTAATGGCCTGTTGCAGCGTGGCGGTCACCTGCACCAGATCGCTTGCTGAAGGGGCATCCGGATTGCTGATATTCAGCAGATCCGCCAGCAGCCCCAGTGTTGCGTAGTTGCTGATGTCATACGCCATCGGCGGAATGGTGGCGGCCAGTTTTTCCAGCGCCTCGACGGTACGCAGCGTTATGCGTGCCGCTGACGCTTTGCCCATGGCGTGAATCAGCACGCCAGCGTCGTTGAATGCAATCAGGCGGTTAGCCTGGTAACCGTGCGCCAGAAAGGCACCGGACATCGCTTTACCGACGATCAAACCGATAACCGGGTGACCCGCCAGACGTGCATTGGCGTAAGCTGCGGCCGCACCGGCCAACGCCTGGTGAATGCCAAACGCTTCTTCGCGACGACCATAAGCCTGGCTCGGTACATCAATCACCGCGATGATCGGGCGCTTCACGCGGCTGTTGGCATCAGCGGCGACGGTTTCGCTGACAACTTTTGCCAGCGTCCAGCCTTCCAGCAGACCGACTTCCCCTTTTGCCGCACGCGGATAATGGTTGTTGGCATCCGGCACCACGGCGATAAAACGCACCGCTTCGCCGTTAACGTCACCGTCAACCGCTCGTACCGACGGGCACAGCCCGCTCAGGCGTTGGGCATTGGGCGCCAGTTTTTCCAGCCATAATGCGCCGCGGCTCATTGTCGTACTCATGCTTTACCCTCCCCGGCAAACAACGCGCTGATCTGTTCTGCATCCGCTTGTTTACGGGTGTCGAACTGGCTCAGACGTTGCAAATAGTCATCGTATTTATCGGTGCGATGTTGCGCAGGCACGCCTTTGGCGATCGCCGCCTTCATTGCCGCTTTCACCGCATTAACACCATCGCCGACCAGCGCATCCACCAGCCCGCTGCGATAACGCACTTCGCCACCGGTCATGCTCCAGATAAACGGACGGTCGCGGGAGTCATACTCTTCGATCCCGGCTTCCTGCTCGATAACCTGCGGGCCGTTCAGACCAAGGCGGGCTTCACGGGTAACAATGAGATAGCTGCACAACGCCGCCGCGATGGACATCCCACCAAAACAGCCAACCGTCCCGGCAATAATGCCGACCACCGGGGTGTACCGGCGCAGATCGACAATCGCGGCATGGATATCGGCAATCGCCGCCAGACCGAGGTTGGCTTCCTGCAAACGCACGCCGCCGGTTTCCAGGCACAACACCGCCTGTGTCGGGATGCCGTTGCGGTTATCTTCCGCTGCCAGCTCCAGCGCCGCCGCCATTTTTGCGCCGGAGACTTCCCCCATACTGCCGCCCTGGAAAGCGCCTTCGATGGCCACCACCACCGCAGGCTGACCATTGATGGTACCTTTAGCGACGACCATGCCATCATCCGCCTGCGGCACGATGCCCTGCGGCCCTAACCACGGGGAGATAATGCCTTCGAACGGATCGAGTAATTCGCGGTAGCTGCCTTCATCCAGCAGCGCATGGGCACGCTGACGCGCTTTGAGTTCGATAAAACTGCGATCGTCACGCATAGCTCACCTCTTCGAATACCTGTTCGATGCGGATACGCGCCACACCGGGCGTCGCGCCGAAATCGTGAATCACCAATGTGCCGGCAGGCAGGGTGCTGACCAGACCGAGGCGGTTGAACAGGGCTTCCCAGCGTCCACGGCTGTTATCCACCGAGGTGGTGATATCAATTGTCAGTGTTTGCCCCTGGCCGGCGGTGAATAACACCTCCATATCCCCGGAGCCCACAACGCCTGCCAGCGCTTTACCGCGTAAGGCGCGGCCCGCAGGCACGGTTATCGTAATGTGTTCCATAACTTCCTCTTAATTCGCTAAATAAGGCGTGGTAATGCGATCGAGAAACAGCGTGGCGGCGAGTAAATCTGCCGCACCGCCCGGTGACGCGTTTAGCGCCAGCATTTGCCTGTCCAGTTCGGCCAGCCGCTGCTGCCCGTCAGGATGCGCAACTCCACCCGCACGCAGTACCGCACGCGCACCGTGGCGCATCGTCTCCAGCCCTTCGAGACCCGCGCGCGATAACACACAGGTGTCACTGAGCGAGGTCATGATGGCCATCAGTGCATCGAGCCTTGCGTGGGTTTCGCTGCTGCCGCGCTGGCGGCTGAGGTGGAGCTGCGGCAGCGCCAACCTCATGATGTGCGGAAACGCCTGCTGTGCTTCTTCACGCGCGCCGGGAACCCGGTAGCGGTGCGTGGCGCGAAGCCCTTTACTAAAGACCTTCGGCGCAGCATCATCCGGCAGTGTCGCCAGTTGGGCAGCAATGTTGGCAATCGCCTGCGCCGACCCTTCGCCGCCGCACATCGCCACCGCGCTGACCAACAAGCCCAGTGCCCAAATCGCACCGCGATGGGTATTCACGCCGTCGGTGGCGGCCATCATCTGCTGTTCACCTTCCCGACCGAGTCGCCCTATGGTTTGTCTGAGCGCAACGTTTGCTGGTTGCAACCAGCTCTGTTGCGCCAGCGCCTGAAACGTAGGGGTCAGGCTGTGCGCGGAACGCTCCATCAGTTCGAGCGTTAAATCGTGGTGCGCGCCATTCCCCCGACTGTCCACCAGACCGGGTTTCGGGCTTAAACGTGCTTCGTCAATCAGGCATTCTGTGGCGGTGTGCGCCAGACGAAAGGCACCGCCCTCAGCCGCAATCTGTGGCAGAAGTTTCATCACCAGCTCCGGAATTTCGCAGGTGGGTTGTAAAGACCGCCAGACCATTCCACCAGGTCAGCCACGCTGCTGGCAGCCAGCAACGAGCGGGTCGCATCAGTGCGGCGAATACCCATATCTTCCGGGTAAACCACCTTGCCGCTTTGGCGCAATGCCGCGACGCGTTTTGCGTCCACACCCAGACCGATGTCAGTAATACCGGCAACGGCGGCGACCATCGCACGACGCTCTTCAATACTTTCCGCACGGTAGAGGTAAGCAATCCCCTCTTCGGTCAGCACGTGGGTAACGTCATCGCCGTAAATCATCACGGGTGCCAGCGGCATACCGGAGGCTTTCGCCACGTCCACCGCGTCGAGTTTTTCAACGAAGGTCGGTTTCGCGCCGGCCTGGAAGGTTTCCACCATCTGCACCACCAGTTTTTTACCGCGCTGCATCGGGTCCGCTTCGGTGATCATGTTCAGCCATGCTGGTGTGGCGTGACGGCGACCGTGCGGGTCATGCCCCATGTTCGGCGCACCGCCAAAACCGGAGAGACGACCACGGGTAACGGTGGAGGAGTTCGCCAGCCCGTCGACCTGCAAGGTGGAGCCGATAAACATGTCCACCGCATACTGGCCTGCTAACTGGCAGAACGCGCGGTTAGAACGCATGGAGCCGTCAGCACCGGTGAAGAACACGTCCGGACGCCCACGGATGTACTCTTCCATGCCGAGTTCACCGCCGAAGCAGTGCACGCTTTCGACCCAACCGCTTTCAATCGCCGGGATCAGCGTGGGATGCGGGTTCAGCGTCCAGTGTTTACAGATTTTGCCTTTCAGACCGAGCTGTTCGCCGTAAGTCGGCAGCAGCAGTTCGATGGCGGCGGTGTTAAAGCCGATACCGTGGTTCAGCGACTGCACCTGATGCTCTGCATAGATGCCTTTAATGGCCATCATCGCCATCAGAATGTGTTCTTGTTTGATCAGACGCGGGTCGCGGGTGAACAGCGGTTCGATAAAGAACGGTTTATCGGCGACAACCACGTAGTCAATCCACGAGCCAGGAATATCCACGCGCGGCAGATCGCATTCGTCGTCCACCAGTTCGTTCACTTGTGCGATGACAATACCGTCACGAAAGGCCGCTGCTTCCACCAGCGCCGGGGTATCTTCCGTACTTGGACCGGTGTAGAGATTACCTTTGCGGTCCGCTTTGTAACCGGCAATCAGCGCCACGTTTGGGCACAGGTCAACATACAGACGGGAATAAAGTTCGATGTAAGTGTGGATCGCGCCGATTTCGAGCAAACCGTCTTCCAGCAATTGCGAAATGCGCAAGCTTTGGGTGCCTGAGAAGGAAAAATCGAGTTTGCGTGCGATGCCTTTCTCGAAGATATCAAGATGTTCGCTACGGCCGACGCTGGGCATAATCATATGCAGGTCGTGCACTTTCTGCGGGTTCACTTCCGCCAGAGAGCGGGAGAGGAAATCCGCCTGCTTCTGGTTGTTCCCTTCCAGCACGACACGGTCGCCCGGTGCGATCAGTTTTTCCAGCATGGCGACAAGATCGCCAGTCGGCAGTACCTTCCCCTGCACGGGGATGGACGCCAGGCGGCGCTGTTTCTCGCTGCGCCGCGTGTTCCATACCTGTGCTGGCGTTTGCCCAGATAACATTATTAACCTCCTGATTCAGCTCATCATTTTGATTTGCTTAACACTGAACTCAGTGTGCGCCCTGGTGAGAAAGGCATCAATTAAGGAGGTCGTTAAATCATTAGCCTGAGAGTAATAATCAAAGAAACAATCTGTGATGTGGATCAGTTTCAGCGGCGGGAAAAAGAACTATAGCGGCACAGAATGTGCCGCTATAGAGATTAGCGCTGGCTGGCCAGACGCTGACGAATGTGCTCGAAGTGTTCAGTCTGGTAGAGCTTGCCATCAAGGAAGCGGGTTTTCAGTTCACCGCCTTGCTCCTGCTCCCAACTCTGTTCGTCATGCAGTTGCAATTCGCCCTGCGCGTCACGCTCTACCCGCAATAACCCTCGTGCGGAACGTTTCAGGCCGTTATCGGTTTTCGGCTCTTTAAAAATCATCCGCCCTTCGCCGTTTACCGCCCCCCAGGTGGCTTTCATGGCAAAACCGAAGGTATCGCGGGTGTTGTACTGATAAGTAAACGAGCCTACGCCGAACACCACATTCGAACTGGCAAACCCTTTAGCCTCCAGACGGCGCAGGATCTCATTGGCGCGTGCCAGTGTAATGGAGTCGCCGTAAATCAGGCCAACGTGCGGATCCAATACTTTGTAGCCTTTGTCGTTGATCGTGCCGCCAAAAATTTCCCACAGCACTTCTACCGAGCCTTTCTCTTCCGGGCTGCGTTCTGGACGCGTATCGTCATCCGCGCCGGTACCGCAGAGGATTTCCACCGGGTCGCCGCTGTCCGGACGGAACACTACGCGACCTTCGCGACCAAGAATGATCTGTTTCAGCTCGCGGGTATATTCCGTCAGAACGCGCCAGTAGTCCCAGGTATCAGAGACAATCGACACAAATCCCTGCGGATATATATCGGCAATCAGGCGACGGAACGTTTCGATTTCATGGTCGTGTTCACCCATACACATCACGCTGTGTTCAGTGGCCGGAATGCTGGCTCCGATGAAGTACTCTTCGCCGCCGGTGTAGTGATCGCGGGCATACAGCAGCGACGGGATGCTGTCTGTCCCTTTAAAACTCAGCAGATGCCCTGCTCCGGCTTGCGCGGTGTCGTGCAGGCCCGCCATACCACGGAATGAGAAGTCATGACACTGGAAATCCAGGTGTGATAAATCCGTACAGGTTTTTTCTGCCCACTGTTCACAGATCTTACGGTAGTGGTGCGCAATGGTGGCATTGGTGGAGGCTTTCCACAATTCAGCGGAGAGCACCGTTTCCAGGTAGTTCACCAGCCAGAAAAACTCATCGCGGGTATTAGTGATGGTGAGAACCGGCACTTTCATCGGGACTTTACTGCCTTCATCCAGCGACTTGATGTGCAATGGCAGGTAACCCAAACGGTGCAGCGCACGAATGTGATCCACCGCCACGGCATCCCTGCCGAGATAGCTGTCCATCACCTGTTTGTATTCGTTCACCACGTCATCTTCCGGGCGGGCAAAAAAACCATCGTTAAACAGATCGACCATAAACCATTGCAGGAAACCCTGCAGGCCAAAGAACACCAGTTTGCCGTCTGCTACCGGCGACTGGAAAAAACGATCGCTGCGCGGAGTGAAGTTGGAATAAACCTGCGTTGTCCCCTGCGGATACTGAACGCGGTGCGACACTTTATAACCGTCGATAGCCAGGATTGGATTGATATTCATGGTGTTATCTCCCTTAAGCGCGAAAAATGGTATCAATGTCGATCAGTTCAACCCGCGGCTCATCAAGCTCCGGGGAAGCGTAGGACGTGGTGGTGTAAATGGCGTCGATACCGTTGTTGAGCAGGTTCTCCACGCCTTTAGAGAAGACGCCGTGCGTAACATACAGGCTGACGCTGCGAGCGCCTGCATCGCGCAGTACCTGAGCTGAGCCAATAAACGTGCCGCCTGCATCGCAGAGGTCATCAACAATTAGCAGATCTTTTCCTGCCACATCGCCTGAGACCAGCGCAAACCCTGTCAGATTACCAGTCGCCACATCGCGCGCCTTCGTCAGAATGGCGTAGGTCTGCGCACCGCTGGCTTTCGCCACGTTGTGGATTTTCTTCAGTGCGCCCGCATCCGGTGCCACCAGCATCAGTTCGCCCTGACGAATGGCGCGGCGCAGCGTTTCGCTCTGTAACAGGCAGGTTTCCTGCGCAATGGCGACACAGTGATGAATGGCTGCGGCGGCGGCATCGCTGTGCGGATCGAGGATAAACACTTTATCGAAATTCAGGGTGTTCAGTTGGTTAGCGAACACTTTCAGCGCAAAGCTGTCGCCTGTCACCATATGCCGATCCTGACGCGCCCATGGCAGCCAGGCCAGCTCCAGATGGCTGATGTTGATATCTGTAACGTGGCGTACCGCCTCGACCAGTTGCGCCAGCAGCATAAAATCGTTCATATCACGCATGGCGGCCACACGGATACGCATAACGCGGGCGAAGGATGGCAGCGTACCCGTGACTTTCAGCCATACGGCACCATCCGGAAAAACGCCGTGCGTCACATCAACCTGCTGATTATCCATAAACAACTCAATTCTGCTCGCCATCATTCACCTCACATTTACTTAATTATGTCTCTTGGACACTTTTAATATTGTCCATGAGACACTATTAATGCAAGCGTTTTTTGTATGTACCACACAGAAAGAAGCTAACAAGCTGAAAAATAATGGATTAAAAGTTAGCTTGCCGCACTTTGGCAGGCTGATAAACTTGGGACGTGTGAAATTAAGCGAGTAAGCGATGATCAGCGAAGCAGAGTATCTTGACTCTTATGATGCCAGCCGTTTTCCTTCACCTTTGGTGACGGTCGACAGTGTGTTGTTTACCCTGCATCAGCAGGTACTTTGCGTATTGTTGGTTGAGCGTGCCAGCCAGCCGCAACAAGGGCGTTGGGGGTTACCCGGTGGTTTTATTGATATGGCGAAGGACGATTCCACCCGCGCCACGGCGCTGCGTAAGCTGATCGAGAAAACCGGCGTATCTCCCTCCTGGCTTGAACAACTGGATACCTTTTCCGGTCCACAGCGCGACCCGCGCGGCTGGAGCCTGACCGTTGCCTGGTTCGCCCTGATCTCGTGGGTTTCTTGCGCACCGCACATTGCCAGCGTCAGCAATGCCAAATGGGTGCCGGTCAGTGAACTGGATCAGTATGAGCTGGCCTTCGATCATCGTGATATTATTCAGGCGGCGCAGCACCGGTTACGACAGAAAACCATGTACTCGCTCCTGCCGGTTTACTGTCTGCCGGAAACGTTCACACAGACGCAACTCCAGGAAGCGACCGAGATTATTCTTGGCCAGCCTATTCAGCGTAAAAGTCTGATCCGCCGTTTTGAAGCGTCCGGCATGTTTGAAGAAACCGGGGAAAGCGTGGCGACCGGGGCACGAAAAGCGCGGCTGTGGCGGCGTAAACCGGATGTTGATATCCACCTGTTTTCGCGCAATTTATTAACCGATTAAACCAACCGCTGCGCATAACGTGTCTTAAGCCATTATTGCGAAGGGAAAAAGATTGATGGCCGGGAAGTAAAACGCCCGCACGGCGGCGGGCGTTCGGTCAGGTGTTATAACCGTCAGTTTTGAGGATTTTTTCCAGCACTTTGATCTCGATGCTGAGATCGTCCGAGTCATTTTCCAGCAGCTTCTGGTGATGCTGACGAAACGCCTGTCTAAGGGATGCCAGCGCATCAAGCTGTTCCGTTATCGACTGCTGGCGCTTTTCAGGATCTTCCAGTTGTCTGGCAAGGGTTTGTCCTTTAGTAACGATGTTCTCCACGATAGGCAGATAGCGTTGTAAAAACTGCCGCCCTGGCTCGCTATCCCTTTTATCGGTTTCCATACAGTGACGAATCAGCCGCGCGGCGGCGGTGATATCCGTCAGCTCTTGTTGTACCAGCTCAGGCAGTTTCGCCATTTTTTCCAGCCGTGCAATCTGCTGATCCAGCGTTTGCTCGGTGAAAGCGACCTCCTCTTTCGCCAGTTCAGCCTCTTCGCGCATCGCCTCTATTGCCGCCTTTCTGCGGGCGTTAACCTTTTGTGCGTATTCATATACGAAGTAAGCGAGCAGCAAAACGACAAAAAGCACCAGATAGAAAGGATGCGCCATCAGGGAGTATTGATCGGTATACGCCGCGATTGTCGGGACAGTGGCGATAAACAGGTACCAGATAAGAAGGGGTGAGAAATCCCGTCGGCTGCGGTAAAGATGGACCAGCAGCGCCATACTTCCGGCCCAAAATGGCATCACCACAGCATCGCCGAATAAGAGCCATGTAAAACCGGCAATCAGGCCCGCATAGAACGCGATACGGTCATAAACCAGCGTACGGTAAAGAATGACAAACCCTACCCAGCAGAGGATAGACATGGTGGCGCCCAGCGTGTTATCCGGCGCGTAAGCTAACTGGCTCTCCTTCGCCCAACGGACAAAAATAGCGGCGTAGATACCGGCGAGATAAAACACAAAAACCTGCAGCGAGAAGCGCCGCAGGCGCGTAGAGCGCATCTTATTGAGTGCGGCGGCTAACTTTTCAATCATGCTATCTTCCCTGACTTAAGGCTGGCGGGCCGGGTCGCGGCTTATGCTTGCCAGGCGATCGCGCAGATCGTTTTCCATTGTGAGTAGCTCTTTTTCTACTTCAGACCGGCGTTGACGTGCGTCAGTAGCAATTTTCACCGACTCTTCAATGGTACTCAGCAACCGCGACTGCACATCGCGCAGGGTGTCGATATCCACCACTGACCGCTCCACCTCACGCGCCGTTTCCAGCGTGCCGGTTTGCAGCATTTCCGCATTGCGGCGCAGTAAATCATTGGTGGTATCCGCCACCTCTTTTTGCAGTTTCGCCGCCTGACGCTGGGTTTGCAGTGACATGGCCAGCGCTATCTGGCTTTTCCATACCGGAATGGTGGAAAGAATGCTGCTTTGGATCTTTTCTGCCAGTGACTGGCTGTTGCTCTGCATCAGGCGAATTTGCGGGGCGGACTGCATCGCAATCGTGCGCGATACCATCAAATCATTCAGGCGACGCTCAAAGCGCTGAATACCTTCCAGCAGATCGCGCACGCGCTGCGCGTTCATCGGGTCCGATGCTGCCTGTGCCTGCAAAGCGGGCAGTTCATTCTGTTTTATCTGCTCCAGCTTTTGCTTACCGGCAATAATGTGCAGCGTAATTTGCTGAAAAACCTCGCGGTTACGCTCAAAGAGCGTCTCGAGCACGGAAATATTGCGTAATAAATCAACCATCGCGTCATTCAGCTTTGCGGTGATGCTTTCCACCTGTTGAGACAGCGTCTGGTACTCCAGCAACGTGCGCTCAATGCGATTAAACAGCGATCCCAGCAGCGGCAGTGAGGCGAGAAAGCCCGGTTTTTGCTCAAAGGCGTTGATGTCCACCCCTTTGATTTTTTGCAGCAACTCGGTCAGTTGCGTACCGATAATGCCCGCATCTTTTGCCCGCACTTCCTGCATCAGGGAGTCGGAGAACTGCGAGATGCTGTTCATGGTTTTTGCGCCAAAACCCAACGAAAAGGCCGGGTCGGTAATATTGATCGCTTCGACAATATGCTGGATTTGCGCGTGATCCGCCGGGGTTAAATGCTCACTGCCCGGCAGGTCATTCATCGACTGGTTTACTTGCTGCGGCGTTGCGAGGTCAAGCGAGGTATTTTCCGTCATCCAATACGTCCTCAATGGGTAAATGGCAGACAGCGGTAATGTAATCGCTGCTTTTCTGAAGTCTTTATGAAGCTGCCTGCAAAGGCTAATACGTTACAACAGCAGCAAAGTATTAAACAGCCTAATTGTTAGCAAGTATAATAACCGTCTATTAACTTAAATTTCTTATTAAGATGGCAGATATTACACCGGCAAATTTCCTTGAAAATCAGGGAGACGCGCACAACTTTCATCCGATGCCGGGTGCGCGTAATCCGCATCTACAAACGATGCTGCCACGTCTTTTACGTCGTCGCCTGCAGTTTGAGCCGTGGTGGCAGCGCCTTGAGCTGCCGGATGGCGATTTTGTTGATCTCGCCTGGAGTGAAGAACCGTATCAGGCGCGGCATAAACCGCGTTTGGTGGTCTTTCACGGTCTTGAGGGCAGCCTGCACAGCCCTTATGCCCACGGTCTGGTTTATGCGGCCAAACAGCGCGGCTGGCTGGGTGTGGTGATGCATTTCCGCGGCTGTAGCGGCATCCCTAATCGACTCAACCGCATCTATCACTCTGGTGAAACCGAAGATGGCACCTGGTTTTTGCACTGGCTGCGCGAAACGTTTGGCGCAGCGCCGACGGCGGCAGTCGGTTACTCGCTTGGCGGCAACATGCTCGGCTGTCTGCTGGCGAAAGCAGATGACAACCTGCCAGTCGATGCGGCGGTGATTGTGTCAGCACCACTGGTGCTGGAAGCGTGCAGCTACCACATGGATAAAGGTTTCTCCCGCGTCTATCAGCGCTACTTGCTGAACTTGCTGAAAGCCAATGCGGCGCGAAAGTTACGTGCTTACCCGGGGTCACTGCCGTTAACGCTGTCGGCGCTGCGCAAAGTGCGGCGCATCCGCGAGTTTGACGATTTGATCACTGCGAAAATTCACGGCTTTGCCGACGCGCTGGACTACTATCGCCGCTGTAGCGCAATGCCGGTACTGCCGGATATTCGCAAACCGACGCTGATCATTCACGCCAAAGATGATCCATTTATGGATCATAACGTGATCCCGGATATCGGGCATTTGCCGGCGAATATTGAGTACCAATTGACTGAACACGGGGGTCATGTTGGTTTTGTCGGCGGAACATTACGCCACCCGGAAATGTGGCTCGAAACGCGTATTCCGGACTGGCTATCCACTTATCTGGAGTCCAAATGATCATTCCCTGGCAAGATATCGCAACCGAAACGCTGGACAATCTTATTGAGAGCTTTGTCTTGCGCGAAGGCACCGATTATGGTGAACATGAACGTTCGCTTGAACAAAAGGTCGCCGACGTTAAACGGCAACTGCAACGCGGTGAAGCCGTGCTGGTGTGGTCTGAACTGCACGAGACGGTAAATATTATGCCGCGCGGGCAGTTCCGGGACTAACAGGGTGCCGGGCGGCTGGCTATACTGAAAACAATCGTTGATTCAGGGAGTTGCTATGTCCGCCAAACACCCGGTTATTGCCGTCACCGGTTCCAGCGGTGCGGGAACCACCACCACCAGCCTTGCCTTCCGTAAAATCTTCGCCCAGCTTGGTATGCAGGCCGCCGAGGTGGAAGGCGACAGTTTTCATCGCTTTACCCGCCCGGAAATGGATATGGCGATCCGCAAAGCCCGCGATCTTGGGCGGCATATCAGCTACTTTGGCCCGGAAGCAAATGATTTTGGGCTGCTGGAGCAAACCTTTAGCGAGTATGGTCAGACCGGAAAAGGCCAGGCGCGGAAATATCTCCATACCTACGATGAAGCCGTGCCGTGGAATCAGGTGCCGGGTACGTTTACCCCCTGGCAACCCTTGCCGGAACCCACAGATGTGCTGTTTTACGAAGGGCTGCATGGCGGCGTTGTGACGCCGCAGCATGACGTGTCGCGTTATGTGGACTTGTTGGTTGGCGTGGTGCCGATTGTTAACCTGGAGTGGATCCAAAAGCTGGTGCGCGATACCAGCGAGCGCGGGCATTCTCGCGAAGCGGTGATGGACTCCGTCGTGCGTTCAATGGAAGACTATATCAACTTCATCACCCCGCAATTTTCCCGCACCCATATTAACTTCCAGCGCGTCCCGACCGTCGATACCTCAAACCCGTTTGCGGCAAAAGGCATTCCCTCGCTGGATGAGAGTTTTGTGGTGATCCATTTCCGCAATCTGGAAGGGATAGATTACCCGTGGTTATTAGCGATGCTGCAAGGTTCGTTTATTTCCCATATGGACACGCTGGTGGTGCCGGGCGGCAAGATGGGGCTGGCGATGGAGCTGATTATGACACCACTGGTGCAACGGCTGATGGAAGGGAAAAAGATCAAATAGCAGTGGTCGAATTATGCCCGGTAAGCCTGACGCTACCGGGCATCGTCCGTCAGGCTTCGATGACTTCGTAGGAATGGGTGATGTTCACCGCTTTTTCCAGCATCAACGCCACAGAGCAATACTTCTCCGCCGACAGATCCACCGCCCGGGAAACCGCCGCATCTTTCAGATCGTGGCCGGTGACAATAAAGTGCAGATTGATATGCGTAAACAGACGCGGCGCTTCTTCGCGACGTTCCGACGTCAGTTTCACTTCGCAGTCCGTCACGTTATGACGCCCTTTTTGCAGGATAGAAACCACGTCGATCGCGCTGCATCCGCCTGCGGCCATCAGCACCATTTCCATCGGGCTTGGCGCTTTGTCACCTGAGTTGCCGTCCATCAGGATTTGGTGACCCGATGCGGACTCACCGAGGAACGTTAACCCTTCCACCCATTTCACACGAGCCTGCATTTTGATTTACTCCGGAGTTGCAATTTTCTTTACAGATTACGCGCACATAACAAAAGTCGCAACGGAAGGCGACCTGCGTCATGCTGAAGCGAGACACCAGGAGACATGCGGTAAAAGCTATGCTAAAACAATCTGGATGCTACAGAGATACATTGACATTACGCATGTACGCAAAGGACATCATTGATTAGAGGCCGCAGATAACGCTGACGGTCCACTTCCGAGGATTTTGGAAGCGAAGACACGAAGTCGAATGATAGCGTGTTTAGATTGCAACCCCAGACGCAGGGTGCACATCCTGTGTCTGGAGACAGCTTATAACAGAGGATAATCGCGCATGGTGCTTGGCAAACCGCAAACAGACCCGACTCTCGAATGGTTCTTGTCTCATTGCCACATTCATAAGTACCCGTCGAAGAGCACGCTGATTCACCAGGGTGAAAAAGCGGAAACGTTGTATTACATCGTCAAAGGCTCAGTGGCAGTGCTGATCAAGGATGAGGAAGGGAAAGAGATGATTCTCTCCTACCTGAATCAGGGAGACTTTATCGGTGAACTGGGACTGTTCGAAGAAGGTCAGGAGCGCAGTGCATGGGTACGCGCTAAGACCGCATGTGAAGTGGCCGAAATCTCCTACAAAAAATTCCGTCAGTTGATCCAGGTTAACCCGGACATTCTGATGCGTCTCTCCTCGCAAATGGCGCGCCGCCTGCAGGTCACGTCGGAGAAAGTGGGTAACCTCGCCTTCCTGGACGTAACAGGTCGTATCGCACAAACACTGTTGAACCTGGCGAAACAGCCGGATGCCATGACCCACCCGGACGGCATGCAAATTAAAATTACCCGTCAGGAAATTGGTCAGATCGTCGGTTGCTCCCGTGAAACGGTGGGCCGTATTCTGAAAATGCTGGAAGATCAGAACCTGATCTCCGCCCACGGTAAAACCATCGTGGTTTACGGAACCCGTTAATCCACAAAACGGCGCGTTGATCATCCGGCGCGCCGTTTTTGTTTCCTCATGTGGCGCAGGCTGATTTATCACCCCGAAATCAACTATGCACTGCGACAAACGCTGGTGTTATGTTTGCCCGTGGCGATTGGGTTAATCGTCGGCCATCTCCAACAGGGCCTGCTGTTTTCTCTGGTTCCTGCCTGCTGCAATATTGCCGGTCTTGATACCCCGCATAAACGCTTCTTTAAACGTCTGATTATTGGCGGTTCGCTGTTTGCCGGATGCAGTCTTGCCGTACAGCTTCTGCTGGCCGAAGCCCTGCCTCTGCCGCTGATTTTTACCGTTCTCACTTTACTGCTCGGTGTGACCGCCGAGATCAGCGCATTGCACGGGCGGCTGCTGCCTGCGTCGCTGATAGCCGCCATCTTCACGCTGAGTCTTGCGGGCAGTATGCCCGTGTGGGAGCCCCTGCTAATTTATGCACTGGGTACACTCTGGTACGGCGCGTTTAACTGGTTCTGGTTCTGGATGTGGCGCGAACAGCCGCTGCGCGAATCACTCAGCCTGCTCTACCGGCAACTGGCTGATTATTGCGAAGCCAAATACAGCTTGTTGACGCAACATGCCGATCCGGAAAAAGCCTTGCCGCCGCTACTCGCACGCCAACAAAAAGCGGTGGATATGATAAGTACGTGCTATCAGCAACTGCATATGCTGGCGGCCAATCAACACAATGATTACAAACGTCTGCTGCGCGTCTTCCAGATGGCGTTGGATTTACAGGAGCATATTTCTGTCAGCCTGCACCAGCCGGAAGAGGTGCAAAAACTGGTGGAACAGACCCATGCTGAACAGGTGATCCGCTGGAATGCACAAACCGTCTCCGCCCGCCTGCGCGTCCTGGCGGATGACATTCTCTATCATCGCTATCCGACACGCTTCACCATGGACAAGCAGGTTGGCGCGCTGGAAAAAATCGCCCGCCAGCATCCGGAAAACCCGGTCGGGCAGTTTTGCGCCTGGCACTTTAGCCGTATCGCCCGTGTGCTGCGAACCCAGCGTCCGCTCTATCTGCGCGATTTAATGGCAGAAAAGCAGCGGCGCCTGCCGCTCATTCCGGCGCTCAAAAGTTATTTATCATTGAAATCTGCGGCGTTGCGTAATGCTGCGCGTATCAGCGTGATGCTCAGCATTGCCAGTCTGATGGGGAGCGCACTGCATTTGCCGAAGCCGTACTGGATCATGATGACTATCATGTTTGTGACGCAAAATGGCTATGGTGCAACACGGGTGCGTATTGTGCACCGGGCGGCCGGCACGCTCGCCGGGCTGATGATTGCCGGGATTGCCCTGCACTTTCACGTACCGCTCGGCGTCACGCTGGCGGCCATGTTGCTGATCACCCTGATAAGCTATCTGATCATCCGTAAGAACTACGGCTGGGCGATGGTCGGCTTTACCATTACCGCCGTGTATACCCTGCAACTGCTGACGCTCAACGGCGAGGAGTTTATTGTCGCCAGACTGATCGATACGCTGCTCGGTTGCCTGATTGCCTTCGGCGGCATGGTCTGGCTATGGCCGCAATGGCAAAGTGGTCTGTTGCGGCAGAACGCTCATGACGCGCTGGAAACCTACCAGGAGGCTATTCGCCTGATACTCAGCGATAACCCGAAGCCCACTCCGCTGGCCTGGCAACGGATGCGCGTCAACCAGGCGCACAATGCGCTGTTCAACTCACTGAATCAGGCCATGCTCGAGCCGGGATTCAATACCCGCTACCTTGAGGACATGAAGCTCTGGGTGACACACAGCCAGTTTATTGTTGAGCATATCAACGCCATGACGACCCTCGCACGCGAACACACCATGCTGACGCCGGATCTGGCACAACGCTATTTGCAATCCTGTGAAATTGCCCTGCAACGCTGCCAGCAGCGACTGGAGTATGACGGGCCGGGCGAGTCGGGGGATGTGAATATTCTGGAGGCGCCGGAGACATTGACCCACGGGCCGATGAGCACCCTGGAGCAACATCTACAGCGGGTGCTCGGGCATCTGAACACCATGCATACCATTTCGTCGGTAGCATGGCGTCAGCGCCCACATCATGGCATCTGGTTGACCCGCAGCCTGCGGGGTTAGCCGTTGACCACTTTCGCCACCGCAGCGGCAAAACGGTTCATCCCTTCGTTAATGTCCTGCTCGTCTATCACCAGCGAAGGCGCAAAGCGCATCACATCCGGGCCGGCATTCAGCACCATTACGCCCGCATCGGCCGCCGCGTAGAGGAAATCGCGAGCGCGGCCTTTGTACGCTGCTTTTAACTCTGCGCCAACCAACAGTCCCATACCGCGAATATCGCTGAACAGGTCGAATTTCTCGCCGATTTGCTGCAAATGTTTAACAAACAGCTGGCGTTTTTCATTCACTCCGCTCAGCACGTCTGGCGTATTGATAATATCAAACGCCGTACCAGCAACGGCGCACGCCAGCGGGTTGCCGCCGTACGTCGAACCGTGTGAACCAGCATGGAACACGCTGGCAATCTCATGCGTGGTCAGCATGGCGCTGATGGGGAAACCACCGCCCAGCGCTTTCGCACTGGTGAGAATGTCTGGCGTGACGCCATAGTGCATATAAGCAAACAGCTCACCACAACGTCCCATACCGCACTGGACTTCATCAAACACCAGCAACGCATCGTGCTGGTCGCACAGTTCACGTAAGCCTTTAAGAAACTCCGGTGACGCCGCCGTAACGCCGCCTTCACCCTGTATCGGCTCAACCACCACCGCACAGGTGTGATCGTCCATCACCGCTTTTACCGCATGCAGATCGTTAAACGGTACATGGATAATGTCTGCCGGTTTCGGACCAAAGCCGTCGGAGTACTTCGGTTGCCCCCCCACGCTCACGGTGAACAGTGAACGGCCATGGAAGGCATGATGAAAAGCGATGATTTTGGTTTTATATGGGCTATGGCGCGTAGATGCATAAAAACGCGCCAGCTTAAATGCGGTTTCGTTGGCTTCAGTACCCGAGTTCATAAACACCACGCGCTCGGCAAACGTGGCGTCAATCAGTTTCCGCGCCAGGCGCAGCGCCGGTTCGTTAGTGAACACATTGCTGGTATGCCACAGGGTTTCCCCCTGCGTTTTCAGCGTTTCCACCAGCGCCGGATGGCAATGACCTAACGCCGTGACGGCAATACCACCTGCAAAATCAACATACTCTTTACCCTGCTGATCCCACACACGGCTGCCTTTTCCCTTCACCGGGATAAACTCGGCTGGTGCGTAAATTGGCAGAATAACGTCATCGAATGTTGCGCGCGTAATTGCGTCTTGCTGAGTTGCCATGTCATGCCCACCTATTAATATGCAGCATTGATTATGAAAATATAATCACGAAATATGCATAAAAAATCACTGCATGGCAACCACAAATCACCGACTGAGGAAGTTTTTCAGTAGCTGATGCCCTTGCTCGCTCAGGATGCTTTCCGGGTGAAACTGCACTCCTTCCAGATCCCACTGTCGATGACGGATCCCCATAATTTCACCGCTTTCACTCCACGCCGTGACCACAAAGTCGCCGGATAACGTACGCGGATCGATAACCAGTGAATGGTATCGCGTGACGGTTAATGGATTATTAAGGCCGGTAAACACCCCAGTGCCATCATGGCTGATTGGCGAGGTTTTACCGTGCATCACTTTTGCCGCGCGCACGATCGTGGCGCCAAACGCCTGCGCAATCGCCTGATGGCCAAGGCAGACACCAAGAAGGGGACATTTTCCGGCGTAATGGCGGATCACGTCTAACGAAATACCGGACTCATCCGGTGTACAAGGGCCAGGTGAGATAACGATTTTTTGCGGTGCCAGCGCAGCGATATCCGCCAGCCCTATCTCATCATTACGTCTGACCTCTACGCTTGCCCCTAACTCGCAGAAATATTGATACAGGTTCCAGGTAAAAGAGTCGTAATTGTCGATAAGCAGGATCATGGCGGCCTCTGTGGTAGCAAACCGCGCTAGTTTACTCGCTTTCGCTGGCTTCGCTTACTACTTTGCTGAAGATCGCGCAGAGTGGCGCTAAATCCCCCATTGCTCCGGCCTGGTTCGCCGCCCCCCAGCGCGCAGGGTCGGCTTCCCGCCAGTCAAGCGAGAAATCAGCGTGCAGCGCCAGTTGTTCAAAGAAAATACGCTGCGCAATACCATTACCGAGGCGGAATGGATGCAGCATATTGATTTCACAGTAGAAGTGGGCCAGACGCTCGACAAATTCCGCTTTTTCCAGGCCACACAGCCACTCTTCGTTTTCCAGTTGCTGCATCAGCGCATTGCCCTCTTTCTCGATGTACCCGAAATGGCAAAAGCGTGTATCACCCTGATAGATATCGACCTCACGAAACTGCCCGGCCCAATCAAAGACGTCCTGATAGAGATGATGATGGATAGCGCACAAATGCGGCAGCCCCCGCGCAAGCGGGCCAAGCTCCAGCGTTGCCGCACGTAAGGCCGTCAATTCATACGCAGCCTGTTCCAGCCGTTGCGCTTGCCGGATGCCCAGCACATTACGCATCACGTTCAAACCGGGGTAGAGATAGGGATCGCGCCCGTCGCCAAATTTATCGCTCATAGTGCCTCCTGAGTTCATCAAGACGCGCGTTCGCTTCGGCGGTAGTGAGCGTCACCAGCGGGGTATCGACCCCCTCCAGACGCCTGCTGGCCTGGAAATTGGCGTTGCGCTGCTGCTCCCAGAGACGGGATTTTTGCCTGTCGGTGAGTTTTTTGGTCATAGCGCCTCCCTGTTTCACACAGTTGCCACAAGTATAAGCAGCAATTTTGCGTTACGCAGAGAAGACGAAGCAGCACGGGCCGGCCGACCCGTGCGGAAAAGACTTACGGCAGTACTTTAGCGGAGAGGATAACTATCGGTTTTGACGGGACATTCTGATAAGGACCGAAGTCATGAGTCTGTACCTGAGAAATCTTATCGGCGACATCCATGCCTTTCACAACTTTACCGAAAACGGCATAGCCAAAATCGCGCTGGCCATGATCGAGGAAAGCATTATCTGCAACGTTGATAAAGAACTGGCTGGTGGCGCTGTCTTTATCTGCTGTGCGCGCCATCGCAATGGTACCGCGAGTATTGCGTAAACCGTTGTCAGCTTCGTTTTTGATCGGCGGATTAGGCTGCTTTTGCTGCATCTGCTCGTTAAAACCCCCGCCCTGAATCATAAACCCCGGGATCACACGGTGAAACGTCGTGTTGTTGTAAAAACCGTTGTTCACATAATCAAGGAAATTTTTTACCGACACAGGGGCTTTCTGGTTGTTCAGCTCCAGTTCGATATTACCTGCAGAAGTGGTGAGCAGAACATGAGGGTCGCCTTTTGCGGCGAACGCAGCAGAGGAGAGACCAGAAAGCGCAAAAACAGCCGCAACGGCCGCCAGAGTCGATTTAACCATTAGGTTTCCTTAACGAAGAGCAGTAAAGAAAGCGAGTGGCTTGATTCTAAAGAGCAGTCAGCCAGCAGGCCAGCCTTTTACTCAATTTTACGTATTTGGAAACATATGTAACACCAGGCAGCGCTTTGTAAAAGCATACTGCCTGATGAATCGCTATTTTTGTGCGTTATGACGGCTGAAAACCACCTCTTCACCGCCACAGTCCGTCTGTACCCAGGTTTGCGCCGGTTGCGTAGTGGCAATCACCCGCCCCTGGCGAATCGACCAGCGTACCGGCGCCTGGCAACGCACCGCGTCAAAGCCGCTTTCCACCGGTAAGATAATCATATTTGCCGGATTGCCTGGAACAATGCCGTACTCTGTCAGACCAAAGGTACGGGCGCTGTTATGGGTGATTAAGCGCAGCCCCTCATCAATTTGCTGATAGCCCATAAGCTGGCAAACATGCAGCCCCATATGCAGTACCTGTAACATATTGCCTGTGCCCAGCGGATACCACGGATCGAACACATCATCGTGACCGAAGCAGACATTAATCCCCGCAGCCAGCAGCTCTTTTACCCGCGTAATGCCCCGGCGTTTGGGGTAATCATCAAAGCGCCCCTGCAAATGAATATTGACCAGCGGATTAGCAACAAAGTTAATGCCGGAAAGTTTTAACAAGCGGAACAAACGAGAGGTATAAGCCCCGTTGTAAGAGTGCATGGCCGTGGTATGGCTGGCCGTCACTCGCGGGCCAATACCCATTTTTAACGCCAGCGCCGCGACCGTTTCCACAAAGCGCGACTGCTCATCATCAATTTCATCGCAGTGAATATCCAGCGGGCGGTCATACTTCTGCGCCAGCGCAAAGGCAATATGCAGCGATTCGACGCCATACTCCCGGGTAAATTCAAAATGCGGGATCGCCCCCACCACATCCGCGCCTAACCGAAGCGCCTCTTCCAGTAACGCTGCGCCATTGGGGTAGGAGAGAATCCCTTCCTGCGGAAAAGCGACAATTTGCAAAGTTATCCATGGCGCCACTTCGGCTTTCACTTCCAGCATCGCTTTTAATGCCGTCAAAGAAGGGTCGGAAACATCAACATGGGTGCGGACATACTGCACGCCGTTGGCCATTTGCCATTTCAGGGTTTGCCACGCACGGCGCTTCACATCGTCGTGGCTGAGCAGCGCCTTGCGCTCGGCCCAGCGCTCAATGCCTTCAAACAACGTACCGGATTGATTCCAGTTCGGCTCCCCGGCGGTTTGTGTCGTGTCGAGATGAATATGCGGCTCAATAAATGGCGGCAACGCCAACCCGCCGCGCGCATTCAGCACCTCATAACTGTCGCTGTGCGACGACCCCATTGGCGTAATATCACCAAAGCGCCCGTTCTCGATCGCAATTTGCCACACACCATCGCGACCCGGTAAATGCACATTCTGGACTAACCAAAGCGGTGCTGTAGACATCACGCTACTCCCTCTGTTTTCGTCTGCTATTTCGGATCAGACGAGCAGGCAAAAAGACCTCTCTTTTTGTACACAATTTCTGCAAACCAGAAAAGCCTGTTATATCCACTACTTATAAAAACCAATAAAAATCAAATATCTACTCATTAAGTGGTATGCGAAGATGTATTTGATGCACATCAATAAGCCCCGAAGCTGAATCGTTAAGGTAGGCAGTAATAGAAAAGAAATCGAGGCAAAAATGAGCAAAGTCAAACTCGCTATTATCGGTAACGGCATGGTCGGCCACCGCTTCATTGAGGACCTCCTCGATAAAGCCGACGCGTCCGAATTCGACATTACCGTTTTCTGTGAAGAACCGCGTAAAGCCTACGACCGCGTCCATCTCTCGTCCTACTTCTCTCACCACACGGCTGAAGAGCTGTCACTGGTACGTGAAGGTTTTTATGAGAAACATGGCGTTAAAGTGTTGGTCGGTGAACGCGCTATCACCATTAACCGTCAGGAAAAGGTGATTCATTCCAGCGCCGGGCGCACCGTCTGGTACGACAAACTGATCATGGCTACAGGTTCGTATCCGTGGATCCCACCGATTAAAGGTTCCGAAACGCAGGACTGTTTCGTCTACCGTACTATTGAAGATTTGAACGCCATTGAGTCGTGCGCACGTCGTAGCCGCCGCGGTGCAGTGGTAGGCGGCGGCCTGCTCGGTCTGGAAGCCGCAGGCGCACTGAAAAACCTGGGCGTCGAAACGCACGTTATTGAATTTGCACCCATGCTCATGGCAGAGCAGCTCGACCAGATGGGCGGCGAGCAGCTTAAACGCAAAATCGAAAGTATGGGCGTGCGTGTGCACACCAGCAAAAACACCAAAGAGATTGTCCAGCAAGGCACGGAAGCGCGTAAAACGATGCACTTTGCCGATGGCAGCGCGCTGGAAGTTGACTTTATCGTCTTCTCTACCGGTATTCGCCCGCGCGATAAGCTGGCCACGCAATGCGGTCTGGAGATCGCGCAACGCGGCGGTATTGTCATTAACGACACCTGCCAAACCTCCGATCCGGATATCTACGCCATCGGCGAATGCGCAAGCTGGAGCAATCGCGTTTACGGTCTGGTCGCGCCGGGTTACAAAATGGCGCAGGTCGCCGTGGATCATATTCTTGGCAAGCAAAATGCGTTTGAAGGCGCGGATCTCAGCGCCAAGCTGAAACTGCTCGGCGTTGACGTTGGCGGCATTGGCGATGCGCATGGCCGTACACCGGGCGCACGTAGCTACGTTTATCTTGATGAAAGCAAAGAAGTCTACAAACGCCTGATTGTCAGCCCGGATAATAAAACCCTGCTCGGTGCGGTATTGGTGGGCGACACCAGCGACTTCGGCAACCTGCTGCAACTGGTGCTGAACGCCATTGAGCTACCGGAAAACCCGGACGCGCTGATCCTGCCGGCGCATGCCAGCAGCGGCAAACCCTCTATCGGTGTCGATAAGCTGCCGGATAGCGCGCAAATTTGCTCCTGCTTCGATGTGACCAAAGGCGACCTGATTGCCGCCATTAACAAAGGGTGCCATACGGTTGCGGCGCTGAAAGCCGAAACCAAAGCCGGTACCGGCTGCGGCGGTTGTATCCCTCTGGTGACGCAGGTCCTGAATGCAGAACTGGCGAAACAAGGCATCGAAATCACCAACAATCTGTGCGAACACTTCGCCTATTCTCGCCAGGAGCTGTATCACCTGATTCGCGTAGAAGGGATCAAATCCTTCGACGAACTGTTGGCGAAATACGGTAAAGGTTACGGTTGCGAAGTGTGTAAACCGACCGTTGGCTCACTGCTGGCATCCTGCTGGAATGAGTACATCCTGAAACCGCAACATACGCCGTTGCAGGATACCAACGATAACTTTCTTGCCAACATCCAGAAAGACGGCACCTATTCGGTGATCCCGCGTTCCGCCGGTGGTGAAATCACGCCGGAGGGTCTGATGGAAGTCGGTCGTATCGCTCGCGAATTTAATCTTTACACCAAAATCACCGGGTCACAGCGTATTGGTCTGTTTGGCGCGCAAAAAGATGACCTGCCGGAAATCTGGCGTCAGTTGATCGATGCTGGTTTCGAAACCGGTCACGCCTATGCCAAAGCGTTACGCATGGCGAAAACCTGCGTCGGCTCGACCTGGTGTCGCTATGGCGTCGGCGATAGCGTCGGGCTCGGCGTTGAGCTGGAAAACCGCTACAAAGGCATTCGTACGCCACACAAAATGAAATTCGGCGTTTCTGGCTGCACCCGTGAATGTGCGGAAGCGCAGGGCAAAGATGTGGGGATTATCGCCACTGAGAAAGGCTGGAACCTGTATGTCTGCGGTAACGGCGGCATGAAACCGCGTCACGCTGATTTGCTGGCGGCGGACCTCGACCATGACACGCTGTTGCACTATCTCGACCGCTTTATGATGTTCTACATCCGCACCGCGGACAAACTGACACGTACCGCGTCCTGGCTGGAGAGCATGGAAGGCGGCATCGACTACCTGAAAAGCGTGATTATTGATGACAAGCTCGGCTTTGATGCTCAACTCGAAGCAGAAATGACTCGCCTGCGCGACGCGGTGATCTGTGAATGGACCGAAACCGTGAATACGCCAGCCGCGCAGACACGCTTCAAACACTTTATTAACAGCGATCGTCGCGACCCGAACGTGCAGGTCGTGCCAGAGCGCCAGCAGCATCGTCCGGCGACCCCGTATGAACGCATCCCGGTAACGTTAGTGGAGGAAAACGCATGAGTCAGTGGAACACCATCTGCAAAATCGACGACATTTTGCCAGCCACCGGCGTTTGCGCCCTGGTGAACGATCAGCAAGTGGCGATTTTTCGCCCGCGCCACGACGACCAGATTTACGCCATCAGCAATATCGATCCGTTCTTCCAGTCCAGCGTGCTGTCTCGTGGGCTGATTGCGGAGCATCAGGGCGAGCTGTGGGTTGCCAGCCCGTTGAAAAAACAGCGTTTCCGCCTGCGTGACGGGCTGTGCATGGAAGATGAAAACCGCTCTGTCGCGCATTTTGAAGCGCGCGTTAAAGACGGTGCTGTACAGATTAAAGCGTGATACCCCGGCGGGGGTGCAATGCTCCCGCCGTTACTTTTTGATTTTTAAACTTTTCTTTTTAACTTTGGATAATCAACACGATGTTTACCGACACAATTAATAAGTGCGCGGCTAACGCTGCGCGCATTGCACGCCTCGCTTCACTAAATCCACTGGGTTTTTGGGTGAGTTCCGCGATGGCAGGCGCTTACGTTGGGCTTGCCATTATTTTGATTTTCACACTCGGCAATCTGCTCGATCCCTCGGTCCGCCCGCTGGTAATGGGGGCAACGTTTGGTCTTGCATTAACGCTGGTGATCATCGCTGGCTCTGAACTGTTTACCGGCCACACCATGTTTCTGACGTTGGGCGTTAAAGCAGGCAGCATTAGCCACACTCAGATGTGGACCATTTTGCCGCAAACCTGGCTGGGTAACCTGCTGGGTTCCGTTTTTGTTGCACTGCTGTACAGCTGGGGCGGCGGCGGCCTGCTACCGGTGGATACCTCTATTTTGCACACCGTTGCGCTGGCAAAAACCAACGCGCCCGCCTCGGTGCTGTTCTTTAAAGGCGCGCTGTGCAACTGGCTGGTCTGCCTGGCGATCTGGATGGCGATCCGCACCGAAGGGGCGGCAAAATTTATCGCTATCTGGTGGTGTCTGCTGGCATTTATTGCTTCCGGCTACGAGCACTCCGTTGCCAATATGACCCTGTTTGCGCTCTCCTGGTTTGGTCATCATAGCGATGCATATACCCTCTCTGGCATTGGCCATAACCTGCTGTGGGTAACGCTGGGCAATACTTTCTCCGGCGCCGTATTTATGGGGCTGGGTTACTGGTATGCTACGCCAAAATCAGAGCGCCCATCTGCGGTCAATACCGTGAAAAGCCAGCCAATAGCAGATAACTAATTTATCGGGGTAATGTCGTGGATCACTTACCAATTTTTTGCCAGCTACGCGATCGCCACTGCCTGCTTGTCGGCGGCGGTGATGTTGCCGAACGTAAAGCCCGGCTGTTAATGGACGCGGGTGCACGACTTACCGTCAATGCTCTCTCTTTTGTTCCCCAGTTCACCGTCTGGGCAGAGGAAGGCATGCTGACGTTGGTGGAAGGAGAATTCACCGAAACGCTACTGGATGCGTGCTGGTTGGCCATTGCCGCCACCGACAATGAGGCGGTGAATCAACGCGTCAGCGATGCCGCAGAAGCCCGCCGCATTTTCTGTAACGTGGTGGATGCCCCCATGCAGGCGAGCTTTATTATGCCGTCAATTATCGACCGCTCGCCGCTGATGGTGGCCGTTTCCTCCGGTGGTACGTCGCCGGTGCTGGCACGTTTGCTGCGTGAGAAACTGGAGTCGTTGCTGCCACAACATCTCGGGCAGGTGGCGCGGTTCGCCGGAAAGCTACGCAGCCGGGTGAAGCAACATTTTGCCACCGTTAGCGAACGCCGCCGTTTCTGGGAAAAATTGTTCGTTAACGACAGACTCGCGCAATCGCTGGCTAACCAGGACATGCCAGCCGTCAATAACATCACTGAGCAACTGCTAGCGGAGCCGCTGGATAGCCGTGGCGAAGTGGTACTGGTGGGTGCTGGCCCTGGTGATGCCGGGTTGCTGACCCTGAAAGGTTTGCAGCAAATCCAGCAGGCGGATGTGGTGGTATATGATCGACTGGTCTCCGACGACATTATGAAACTGGTGCGCCGCGATGCCGATCGTGTGTTTGTCGGTAAGCGTGCAGGTTACCACTGCGTACCGCAGGCGGAGATCAACCAGATCCTGCTGCGCGAGGCGCAAAATGGTAAACGCGTCGTGCGACTGAAAGGCGGCGATCCGTTTATCTTCGGGCGCGGCGGTGAAGAGCTGGAAACCCTGTGCCATGCGGGCATTCCTTTCTCGGTTGTACCAGGCATTACGGCAGCCTCGGGGTGTTCCGCCTATTCCGGCATTCCGTTAACCCACCGCGATTATGCGCAAAGCGTCAGGCTGGTTACCGGGCATTTGAAAACCGGGGGAGAGCTGGACTGGGCCAATCTGGCGGCAGAAAAGCAGACACTGGTGTTCTATATGGGCCTCAATCAGGCTGCCACTATTCAGGCACAGCTGATTGCACATGGCATGCAGGAAGATATGCCGGTGGCAGTGGTGGAAAACGGCACCTCGGTACAACAGCGTGTGGTCAACGGACGTTTGTCGCAACTCGGTGAGCTGGCACTGCAGGTAGAAAGCCCGGCGCTGATCATTGTTGGCCGCGTGGTGGCGCTACGCGATAAGCTGAAGTGGTTTTAAAGACAGAAAAAAGGGCAGGTTAAACCTGCCCTTTTATTTCGTCCGCGATTACGGTTTTGCCACAAAACCAATCGCTTCGTAGACTTTTTTCAGCGTTTCAGATGCACGGGCACTGGCTTTCTCCGCTCCGTCTTTCATCACCTGCTGCAAGAAAGCTTCGTCATTGCGATAACGGTGGTAACGCTCCTGCAACTCGGTCAGCATGCCGGATACCGCATCCGCGACTTCACCCTTAAGGTGACCGTACATTTTGCCTTCGAAGTGTTGTTCCAGCTCAGGAATACTCTGGCCCGTCACCGCAGAGAGAATATCCAGCAAGTTAGAGACACCCGCTTTGTTGGCAATGTCGTAACGCACTACCGGCGGCTCATCGGAGTCGGTGACCGCACGTTTGATTTTCTTCACGACTGATTTTGGATCTTCCAGCAGGCCAATAACGTTGTTGCGGTTATCGTCCGACTTGGACATCTTTTTGGTCGGCTCCAGCAGCGACATCACACGCGCGCCAGATTTCGGAATAAACGGCTCCGGTACCTTAAAGATATCGCCATAAATGGCGTTAAAACGCTGTGCAATATCGCGGCTCAGTTCCAGATGCTGTTTCTGATCTTCACCCACTGGCACCTGGTTCGTCTGATACAACAGAATGTCCGCCGCCATCAGTACCGGATAGTCAAACAGACCGGCGTTAATGTTTTCTGCATAGCGTGCAGATTTATCTTTGAACTGAGTCATACGGCTCAGTTCGCCGAAATAGGTGTAGCAGTTCAGCGCCCAGCCCAACTGGGCATGCTCAGGAACGTGGGACTGAACGAAAATGGTGCTCTTCTGCGGATCGATACCACAGGCCAGGTAGAGTGCGAGAGTATCCAGCGTGGCCTTGCGCAGCGCCTGCGGATCCTGGCGCACGGTGATGGCATGCTGGTCAACGATGCAGTAGATACAGTGATAGTCATCCTGCATGTTCACCCACTGACGCAGCGCACCCATATAGTTGCCAATGGTTAATTCACCGGAGGGCTGTGCGCCGCTAAAAACGATGGGCTTAGTCATTTTTCGTTTCCTGATTTTCACTGTGCGGGAGCCCGAGTGCGGGCAGTAAATCTTTTAAGCTTTCAAACACGAAGTCTGGTTTGCTTAAGGTGATGTCTTCGCCGTAGTTGTAACCGTAAGTCAGCCCTACAGAGGTGCTGCCTGCCGCCTGAGCGGCGAGAATGTCATTACGCGAGTCGCCGACGAAAAGCAACTCATGAGTCTGAATATTGAGCTTTTTACATACCAGAAGCAACGGTTCCGGATGCGGCTTTTTGTTCACGACGTCGTCGCCACCCACCACAAAGGTGAAGTACTGTGCAATACCGAGTGCTTCCAGTAACGGTGCGACAAACGGCGTCGGCTTGTTGGTAACCAGCGCCAGAGGCAAACCTTTAGCCTGTAACGCCTCCAGCGTATCTGCGACATCCGGGAACAGAAAACTGCCCTCTTCCACCGTCTCTTCGTAGTAACGGTTAAACAGTTTTCGCAGCATACGAACCTGTTCTTCCTGCGGCACATCGCCGGTATCAACATCCGGTTTACCTTGTGCAGCGCGCTGGATAGCACGCTCCTGGCGTGACCAGTTAAACGCGCGCTCCATCAGTACATCGGCGCCGTTACCAATCCAGGTCACCACGCGTGCCTCTCCGGCCTGCGGCAACTCCAGCGCGTATAATGCGCTGTCTACGGCGGCGGTCAGACCCGGTGCGCTGTCTACCAGCGTGCCATCCAAATCAAAAGCAATACCCCGAATTGACTGCATTTTACTCATGACTTACCTTTGCCAGTTCGCTACGCATTTCATCAATAACTTTTTTGTAATCCGGTTGGTCGAAAATCGCCGACCCCGCGACGAACATGTCCGCCCCCGCGGCGGCAATTTCGCCAATATTGTTCACCTTCACACCGCCGTCGACTTCCAGACGAATATCAAATCCGGACGCGTCAATGCGACGGCGGACTTCACGCAATTTGTCCAGCGTGTGCGGAATAAAAGACTGACCGCCAAAGCCCGGGTTAACGGACATCAGCAAAATCACATCCAGCTTATCCATCACATAATCAAGGTAGCTCAGCGGCGTGGCCGGGTTAAACACCAGCCCGGCTTTACAGCCATGTTCTTTAATAAGCTGCAACGTGCGGTCAACGTGCTCAGACGCTTCAGGATGAAAGGTAATAATGCTTGCGCCAGCGGCGGCAAAGTCAGGAACCAGACGATCGACCGGTTTCACCATCAAATGCACGTCAATTGGCGCGGTTATGCCATAGTTGCGCAGCGCTTTCAGCACCATCGGACCAATCGTCAGGTTCGGGACGTAGTGATTATCCATCACGTCGAAATGAACGACATCCGCCCCGGCAGACAGTGCATTGGCGGTGTCTTCACCCAGACGGGCAAAATCAGCCGACAGAATCGAAGGGGCAATTAAATACTGTTTCATCCGCATCTCCTTGAAAATTGATAAGTCGGCAGGCTGGCGGCGCGGTGAAAGCAGGTTACCGGGTTGCCGGTCGGTAAAGCGCCAGCAATTCATCCACCTTTTTACGCGTGCCGCCGTTACTGCTAATACTGCGTCGCACTTTCACCACATGCAATTTTGCCTGACGGTACCACTCGCGCGTGAGCGCTGTATCGTGGTTGGAAATTAATACCGGGATCCGGTTCTGCACCAGGCTTTCGGCAATCGCCGCCAGATGCGCCTGCTGCTCCAGATTGAAACTGTTTGTGTGATACGCCGTAAAATTAGCGGTAGCGGAGAGCGGCGCATAGGGAGGATCGCAATACACTACGGAGTTCTCGTCGGCGCGCGCCATGCTGTCGGCGTAAGATTCGCAGTAAAAGAAGGCATTCTGCGCTTTTTCTGCAAAGTGATACAACTCTGCTTCCGGGAAATAGGGTTTTTTATAACGTCCGAACGGCACGTTAAATTCGCCACGCAGGTTATAACGGCAAAGACCATTGTAGCCATGACGGTTGAGATACAAAAACAGCACTGCTCGTCGGAACGCATCCTGGCAGGCATTAAACTCATCGCGCAGCGGATAGTAAACCACAGACTGATTGGTTTCTGGCGTGAACAGTTCCCGCGCATGATGCACATACTCATCAGCACGGTCTTTAACAATGTTGTAGAGGCTAATCAAATCGCTGTTGATATCAGCGAGGATATAGCGAGAGAACGACGTGTTGAGGAACACCGACCCCGCGCCGACGAACGGCTCGATAAGGCATTCGCCTTGTGGCAGATGCCTTTCGATATCGTCCAGCAGGGGGTACTTCCCCCCCGCCCATTTCAAAAAAGCGCGATTTTTTTTCATGCTGACTGATTGCTTATACTCTCTCCGGCTGTGGAGAAAGCTCCGACAGCATCTGCGCTTTAAACATTACTTCAGATCGGCCTGAACCTGATGCAGTGGTTTCGCCCATGGGTTCTTCGCCTGGACATCTGCTGGCAGTGCAGCAACCGCGCGTTTTGCATCATCTTTTGAGGCATACACACCGCTCACCAGCACATACCACGGCTGACCATTACGCGTGGTCTGATAAACAACGAAGTTTTTCAGATTTTCTTTCTTCGCCCACGCATTCAGGTTGGTGGAGTTCGAAGAACTGCTCAACTGCAACGTATAGTGGCTACCTGGCGCTGCTTTCAGTGCAGCGACATTACCGGTCGATGCTGCACCGCTTGCGGCTGGCGCAGCGCTCGCCGCTGGCGCTGTAACAACCGGCGCAGCAGCCGTCGCTGCCGGTTTCGGCTGAACTGGCGTTGCTGACGGCGCTTTCACCGGCGCAGTTGTCACGGTTTCAGTGCGTTTCGGCGGCTGAGCAACCGGTTTTGATTCTGCCGTTACCGCCGGAGCTTTCGCCTGCGGTTTCGGCTCAATTACCATTTGCTTGCGCTCAGGACGCGAGGCAGCCGTATGGTTTTCTGCCGTTGACTGTTGGCGGGCAGCGGCATTGCCATTACGCACCGGCGCAACCGTTGCCGGTTCGGTTGGCAGCGTGGAGTTTACGGCGCTGTCAATCTGCGACAGATTTTGCGGCTGCGACAGCGCGCTGTTCAGATCGCCCTGCACTTCGACACGCTGCTGACCTTCAGGGGCAGTTGACGTCTGGCCTTGCGACGGGGTTGATGAGATTGGCGGCAAAGAGACATCCTGCGATGGGTTACCCGCAGTCTGCGGTGCAGAAGCAGCACCTGGCGCTGGCTGAGCACCGTTAGTCTGCTCGGCAGCGCCTGGCGCACTCGCATTGCCATTATTTGCCGAGAGATCGATATTCTTCTCTGTCGGGGCTTGTTCGGTCGTGGAGGGCGCTGGAGACTTCAGCGCAGAGCCGATGCCGATAATCAGCAGCAACAGCACCAGAATACCCACACCCATCATCATGTACTGACGGGAGGCAGGCCTTGCAGCAGCGGCCGTTTTACGCTTACGTGGACGACGTTCTTCACGCTCCTCGTCCAGAGCGCCTTCATCCTCGTCATAACCCTCTTCTTCACGTGCCCGGCGGGTACGGGAAGGACGACGATCATCGGTATCAAGATCAACATCATCAAAGTTAATCTGCGGCTCATCGACGCGATCGGAAGATTGACGAGAACGACCAGCACGACGATCGCTGGGATCGGGTTTCAGCTCGTCTTCTGGTTTGAATTCATCCATTTAACACCCCACTCAAAGGCGCATGCTACGACCTGCATAGCGCCCGAAGTTAAACGTCACGGCTTACCCGTGACCAGACCTTTCTAATTAGTTACGCTTGCTGGCAATCAGCAATAGCGGCCAGAACTACGTCGTGCGGCACTCCGCCGCGCACTTCACTCTTCCCTATGGCCAACGGGAGCACCAGGCGCATCTCCCCCGCCAACACTTTTTTATCGCGCATCATATGCGGCAAGTAGGCCTGTGCAGACATGTCACGAGGACCGTGCACCGGCAATCCTGCGCGTTCAAGCAGGGCGATAATACGCTGTGTATCGGCCTTGCTGAACTGCCCCAGGCGCTCTGATGTACGTGCCGCCATCACCATGCCAGCCGCAACGGCTTCGCCATGCAACCAGTTGCCGTAGCCCATTTCCGCTTCGATGGCATGACCGAAGGTATGACCGAGATTTAGCAAAGCACGTAGGCCCGTTTCACGCTCATCGGCAGCCACGACTTCTGCTTTCAGTTCACAACAGCGACGAATACAGTACGCCATCGCCTGGCCATCAAGACGCAATAACGCGTCCATATTCTCTTCAAGCCATTCAAAGAACGCGCCATCAAGAATAATGCCGTATTTGATCACTTCTGCGAGACCGGAGGACAATTCGCGGGCAGGAAGGGTATCCAGACAATCGAGATCCACCACCACACATGCAGGTTGATAGAACGCACCGATCATGTTTTTACCGAGGGGATGGTTCACCGCCGTTTTACCGCCAACGGAGGAGTCAACCTGGGAGAGGAGCGTGGTCGGAACCTGAATAAAACGCACGCCCCGCTGGTAGCTTGCCGCCGCGAAGCCGGTTAAATCACCAATCACCCCGCCGCCAAGCGCGATCAGCGTGGTGTCGCGCCCATGAGGTTTTTGCAACAGTGCGGTGAAGACCGTATCCATTACTGCCAGACTTTTGTATTGCTCGCCGTCCGGCAAAATAACACTGTCGACCTTCACCCCAGCCTGCTCAAGCACACGGCGAACGTTATCAAGATAGAGCGGAGCCAGTGTTTCGTTGGTGACCAGCATAACCTGATCACCAGACTTCAGCGGCGCGAAGGAAGCTGGATCGTTAAACAAACCAGCCGCAATGGTGATAGGGTAACTACGTTCCCCGAGAGTGACGGTAATCCTCTCCATGACGCGACATCCACCTTAGTTGCTTAAACCCGCAGGCCTTGTATTAAGCCAGAATTAGTTGCCTTCCAGCATATGAATAATCTGGTTTGCGACCACTTTAGCGCTCTGATCGTCGGTACGAATGGTCACGTCCGCAATCTCTTCGTACAGCGGATTACGTTCGTTGGCCAGCGCTTCCAGCACTTCGCGCGGCGGTGCGTCCACTTGCAGAAGTGGGCGTTTTTTGTCACGTTGCGTGCGAGCCAATTGCTTTTCGATAGTGGTTTCCAGATAGACCACTACGCCACGGGCGGAGAGACGATTACGGGTTTCGCGAGATTTCACAGAACCGCCGCCGGTTGCCAGTACAATGCCCTGTTTTTCCGTCAGCTCATTGATGATTTTTTCTTCGCGATCGCGGAAACCTTCTTCACCTTCAACGTCGAAGACCCAGCCCACATCAGCTCCGGTGCGTTTCTCAATCTCTTGATCAGAATCGTAAAATTCCATATTGAGTTGTTGAGCTAACTGGCGCCCAATAGTGCTTTTGCCGGCACCCATAGGCCCAACCAGAAAGATATTGCGTTTCTCTGCCATTTTTTTGGTACTACTAAGACTATTCGTTGATGATAAACCCGCTGCGCAGACACCTGGCGTAGCAGGACATGAACTGAAACCTCATATGCGATAGTGCGAGAGTCAGATCGAAAATTATCTCAGTACTCCGGCTTGTTTGGCAACACATTAAATTACCAGTCGGGCGCGGATACCTGTTCAGGCGCGACGGAGACCACTGACGCTCAAATCGGTACTCCTTGTAAGCTAAATCATCCCTCACGTCAAACACCTGAACTAAGTTCCGTAGAAAAAGGGGGGTAACGGTGGGATTAATGTACCGATGCCAGTCGCGGTGTAATAAACACCACCAACTCGCGTCGTTCATTATCCTTTGCATCGTGGCGAAACAACCGCCCGAACCCTGGGATGGTGCCGACTCCGGGAATCCGGCTTTCGCCAGCGGTCTGCTTTTGCGAGAAAATGCCGCCCAGCGCCAGCGTATCACCGCTTTTCACCTCTACCTGCGTTTCAATTTCCTGTTTATCAATCGCCATCGTTTCACCACCGGCCTGTTGCAGGATCTGGCCTGGCATATTCTGACTAATGCGCAGCTTTAAGCGCACACGCTTATCAGGCAATACCGTGGGCGTGACGTCCATACCCAGCACCGCCTCCTTAAATTCCACTGACGTCCGTCCGCTTTCGCCGCTGGAGACCTGATAAGGGATTTCACTACCTTGCTTAATGCTGGCGGGCTGGCGATGTGATGCCAGAAGCCTTGGACTGGCAATGATCTCCAGTTGCTGCTTTTGTTCAAGCGCGGACAGTTCAAGCTCCAGCAAACGGGCGTTAATACTGCCAATATTAAATCCCACCCGGGTCGAAGCCGCCGGTACAGACAAATCGGCAGACAGCGCGCCAACCTGCCCACGTGCCGTCGATTCCGCCTGTGCTAACCCCCACTTCACCCCCAGCTCGCGCAGGCTTTTTTCATTAATGGTGACGATATGCGCCGCCAGTTCAACCTGCTCAACCGGCAAGTCCATTTGCGTCACCCATTTTTCCAGCGCCGCCACCCCTTCTTTATTATCACGCACCAATAAACGGTTAAGGCGCGTATCCACTGTGATTGTCCCTTGCGGGCTCAGCATCGCTCCCCCGGCCTTTGCCAGCTCTCCGGCATCAGCATAGCGCAACACCACGCTGCGGCTCAGGACAGGGGCATTCTGTTTACGCTTTGCCTGCGCTGCCTCCCGTTCCGCCTGCTGTTGCTGTTGCCGCGCCGCTGTGTGCGCCAGCCAAATATTCCCTTGTTGGCTCAACGTGAGTCCAGCACTGGCGGCGACAGTTTGCAGCGCCTGCCGCCAGGGAACATCCACCAGATGCAATGACAACGTGCCGTTAACGTCCGGTGGGATCACCAAATTTTGATTTTCCAGTGCGACCAGCGCCTGCAGCACTTGCGCGACGGGCGCGTCATCCACCGTCAGCGTCACCGGATTCGGTGTTTGTGCGCAGACGATCGGCAAACTGAAGCACGCGGCGCTGACTATCCATTTTTTCATCCTGATCTCCTTCTCGTTTCCAGCGCCATTCTGCTGGCACACAGTGTTCTCCCAAGGCTATTCGTATGCCATGTTCGTCGACAGCAATAACACGCCAGCCGGTTGGCAGCCTGTCTCCCTCGACGACCCGGCGCCATCGCCCGCCGTCATCACGTAAAATGCCGATGCTTTCCTCCCCCGCTACCACCCCATGAACACGCCAGCTTGCAAGCTGCCCCGCAAGGCAGGTATCCCGAGGAGGCTGAAAGGGATCGCGCATTCCGCTAAGCAGCAAACAAAGCCCTCCGGCGCAGAGCAGGCGTTTAGCGGTCATGATCATGCTCCAGCCCCAATGTAAAGCGCAGCCCATTTCCCTCAGTCACCAGCGAGAAAGACGGAACCCGCATGTCGCGCTGCGCCAACATCAGGAACGTCCCGGTAACCCGCGACCACTGTGTTTGCAGCACCATTTCCCCACCATTTTGCGCAGGCTGCCAACGGACCAACTGTTGTTCGTGGGTATGAAAATCCAGCGGAGTAAACGGAGACGATGCGACCTCGGTAGCGCTTTGCTGCGGAGGCGTGATATCGCGTACTTTACGCCACTGCGCACGCAGCGCACTTTCATGCGTCTCCTGCTGAATGAGCAGTTGCACTTGCCTGTCTTTTAAAGGGGAAACCGCCAGCCACCACGCCAGCATTAGCCCGCAACAGGCCCCAGTAAGCCAGCAAGCAAAGCGCAAGCGTGGCGTCAAATCAAACCAAAAATCAGCGTTAAGGGGCACGAAGAGGCTCCTTACTCAATTGGTAATGAAATTGCCATCGCCCTTGTGCATCGCGCACCATTGTCCCCGAGGGCTGTAGATGGAACCCCGGGATAGCCCGCAGCATCGTTTCAAGGTCGTTTAATGCGGCAAATACTCTCGCCAGACCCGACAGTTCCAAACGCCCCTGCTGCCAGCGAAGCTGCGTCAACCAGGCTTCCTGCGGCAGATTTTCCGCCAGCGCAGAGAGCATTGGCTGCCAGTCCCGGGTCTGCTGTCTCCGCTGCGCCCGTGCTTGCGCCTGCTGCCATCGTTGTTGCCTGAGCAGCAGCGGCTTCTCTCCGGCGACCAGCGCCGCCAGGACGTTTTCGTCCGATTGTCGCCAGATTGACGCCTGTCGAAGATCGGCAGCAACACTCACGCGCCAGACTATACTGCCAGCGACCAACAGGAATACCGTGCTTGTGAAGGTTACCGCCCATAGCCGCGCAATGCGCTGCCGCCTGCGCCGTCGCCAGGGTAAAAAGTTGACCAATTGCGACATCAGCACCTCCCGGCAAGCGCCAGCCCGAGCGCAACGGCATAGCTGGCCCCGGCTTTGGGCAGCGGAGGCTGGCGCCACGGAATAACTGACCAACAATCGAATTCGCCTTCCGCCTCGCCGCAAAGCGCGATTTCGCCAGTGGTCAGCCCAAGCAGCGTGGCCAATTGCGCGACACTGTCAGCCTCTTCCAGACCCCGTCGCCCCCAGCTCTCTTTTGTGGCCCACAGCCATTGTCGTTCATCACGCCAGGCGAGGCAGCGAACGGGAGGAGTAAGCCAGGGTAAAAGCGGTTGTAGCGCGGCCGCATCGGGCGTAATAAAGGAAAGATTCAACGAGAGCGACTGCCCCAGGCTCAGTAATGCCGCGACGTCTTTATTTTGCGCGGCGGTCACGCCATAGACATTTCCGGGTTCGTCTTCAGTGAAGTCGAAGCAGAGATCGCTTTCCACCATTTCCAGTTCCCGCGCAACGGAATGCGAAACCCAGCCGGACAATTCCCGTTCGCGCAGTGAGATAGCCAGTCGCGGCAACTTTCTTTGCAACGTTTGCCCGGCTGGAAATGCCATACGTACGCAGTGCCGCTGCGGAAGCGCGTGACGCCAGGGGCGCAGTACAGTCAAAAGCTGTTCGGGGGATTTAATGCGCCCTTGCACAATCACGCCGTGAGGCAGCGGTAAATGCCACCAACGGCGTAGCGTCTGCCCGCGCCGGCCAGCGGCGATGGCGACGCTGAAGATGCCATCTTGTTGAATATGCAGACCAATCTTCCATTGCCTGAATGCCATAAATTACGATCTCCTTATCGTCTCTCTGGATGACGCTATATCAATGCATCAGGCTTGCCTTTATACTACCGCGCGGTTGTTTATAAACTGCCCAAATGACACTAAATGGGAAATCTCCAGTGAAGTTCGTAAAGTATTTATTCATCCTTGCAGTATGTTGCATTCTGCTGGGAGCAGGCTCGATCTACGGTCTGTACAAATATATTGAGCCACAGCTACCTGACGTTGCGACGCTCAGAGATGTGCGGCTACAGATTCCAATGCAGGTGTACAGCGCCGATGGCGAATTGATCGCGCAGTACGGCGAAAAGCGCCGTATCCCGTTATCCCTCAGTCAGATGCCACCGGAACTGGTGAAGGCATTTATCGCGACAGAAGACAGCCGTTTTTATGAGCACCACGGTGTCGATCCGGTCGGGATTTTCCGCGCCGCCAGCGTGGCGTTGTTTTCCGGCCATGCGTCACAGGGGGCGAGTACCATCACGCAGCAGTTGGCGCGTAACTTCTTCCTGAGCCCGGAACGCACGCTGATGCGTAAAATTAAAGAAGTGTTCCTGGCCATCCGTATTGAGCAACTGTTGAATAAAGATGAGATCCTTGAGCTCTATCTCAATAAGATCTACCTCGGTTACCGCGCCTATGGCGTGGGCGCAGCGGCACAGGTCTATTTCGGTAAATCTGTCGATCAGCTGACGTTGAGTGAAATGGCGGTGATAGCCGGTTTGCCTAAAGCACCGTCGACGTTTAACCCGCTCTATTCGCTTGATCGTGCAACAGCCCGCCGCAACGTGGTGCTGGCGCGTATGCAGAGCGAAGGCTATATCACCCAGGAAGAGTACGATCAGGCGCGCGGCGAGGCCATTGATGCCAATTACCACGCGCCGGAAATCGCCTTCTCCGCGCCCTACCTTTCCGAAATGGTACGCCAGGACCTGGTGGCGCAGTACGGCGATAAAGCCTACGAAGATGGCTATCGCGTTTACACCACCATCACCCGTAAAGTGCAGCAGGGTGCGCAGGATGCAGTGCGCAATAACGTGATGGATTACGATATGCGCCACGGCTATCGCGGCCCCTCCAATGTATTGTGGAAAGTGGGTGAAGCAGCATGGAACAGCAAAAAAATCACCGACTCGCTGAAAACGCTGCCGACATACGGACCACTTTTTCCGGCTGTTGTCACCAGCGCGAATCCGCAAGAAGCCACCGCGATGCTGGCAGATGGCACCTCCGTGTCGCTGCATATGGAAGGTGTGCGCTGGGCGCGCCCGTACCGTTCAGATACCCAGCAGGGTGCAACCCCGCGTAAAGTGACCGATGCGGTACAGGCCGGTCAGCAGATTTGGGTGCGTCAGGTAGATAACGCCTGGTGGCTGGCGCAGGTGCCGGATGTGAACTCGGCGCTGGTTTCCCTTAACCCGCATAACGGCGCAGTGCTGGCGTTAGTGGGGGGATTTGACTTTAACCAAAGCAAATTCAACCGTGCGACCCAGGCACTGCGTCAGGTAGGGTCGAACATCAAACCGTTCCTTTACACGGCAGCGATGGATAAAGGCCTGACGCTGGCAAGCATCCTCAATGACGTCCCGATTTCCCGTTGGGATGCCGGCGCAGGTTCCGACTGGCGTCCCAAAAACTCACCTGACGAATATGCCGGACCAATCCGTTTGCGTCAGGGTTTGGGGCAATCGAAAAACGTGGTGATGGTTCGTGCCATGCGCGCAATGGGCGTCGATTATGCAGCAGAGTACCTGCAGCGATTCGGTTTCCCTGCGCAAAATATTGTGCATACAGAATCACTGGCGCTCGGTTCGGCTTCGTTCACGCCGATGCAGGTTGCCAGAGGATATTCCGTGATGGCCAACGGCGGCTTCCTGATTGATCCTTATTACATTGCCAAAATCGAAAACGATCAGGGTAATGTGCTGTTTGAAGCGCACCCGAAAGTGGCCTGCGCAAATTGCGATATCCCGGTGATTTACGGTGAAACGCCGAAGTCAAACGTGCTGGAAAATAAGGACATGGAAAATGTAGCTATCTCGCAGGAGCAGCAGAATACTTCCGTGCCCATGCCGCAATTGGAACAGGCGAATCAGGCTCTGGTGCAGAGAAGCGGCGGCGAAGAGTATGCGCCGCATGTGATCAGCACTCCGCTGTCGTTTTTGATTAAGAGCGCATTGAACAGCAACATCTTCGGCGAACCCGGCTGGCAGGGTACCGGCTGGCGAGCGGGTCGCGATCTCAAACGTACTGACATCGGCGGAAAGACCGGCACCACCAACAGCTCAAAAGATGCCTGGTTCTCCGGTTACGGTCCTGGTGTGGTTACCTCTGTGTGGATCGGTTTTGACGATCATCGTCGCGATCTGGGGCGTACCACCGCTTCCGGGGCGATCAAAGATCAAATTTCCGGCTATGAAGGCGGTGCGAAAAGCGCCCAGCCAGCCTGGGATGCCTATATGAAAACGGTACTGGATGGCGTTGCGGAAGATCCGTTAACGCCACCGCCTGGCATTGTGACGGTGAACATTGATCGCAGTACCGGGCAGTTGTCGAACGGGGGCAGTAGCCGTCAGGAATATTTCATTGAAGGTACGCAGCCCACGCAGCAAGCTGTACATGAAGTGGGCACGACAATCATCGATAACGGCGAGACCCACGAACTGTTCTGATCCCTCACCACTTCCCTGAGGAGTGGTGTAAAAATGGCAACAAAAAAGGGCGCAAAAGCGCCCTTTTTAATTGTCACCCCTAAACCACCTCCTGGGGAGGTGGTGATTGATCCTGTAAGGCTATAGCCTGAAGAATGCCCATGCCGGAATATCTCTGCTTACTCACCACAAGTAAAAGGAGACAAACCGACATGGGGCTTTACAGGAGTTCATCACATGTATATTGGCGTTGTAAATACCACATAGTCTGGACGCCTAAGTACCGTTTCAGAATCCTGAAAGATAAGTTGGGCAAGGAACTTTACAGGACAATCTACATTCTCTGCGGAATAAAGGATTGTGAGGTTCTGGAGCTAAATGTTCAGCCAGATCATGTACATCTGGTCGTAATAGT
>NZ_FMAY01000014.1:0-41818 GCF_900094925.1 Kosakonia oryzendophytica
GAGATGCCGTTGTCATCGTAGAACGCCACCAGTTTGCCCAGTTTCAGGGTACCGGCCAGCGAGCAGGCTTCATGGGAGATACCTTCCATCATGCAGCCGTCGCCCATAAAGGCGTAAGTGAAGTGGTCAACGATGTCATGACCCGGGCGGTTGAACTGCGCCGCGAGGGTTTTCTCAGCAATCGCCATGCCCACGGCGTTGGCAATGCCCTGCCCCAGCGGACCGGTGGTGGTTTCTACGCCAGCGGTGTAGCCCACTTCCGGGTGACCCGGCGTTTTGGAATGTAGCTGGCGGAAGTTCTGCAGCTCGGACATCGGCAGATCGTAACCGGTGAGGTGCAGCAGGCTGTAAATCAGCATCGAGCCGTGACCGTTGGACAGCACAAAGCGGTCGCGGTCAGCCCAGGCCGGATTCGTCGGGTTATGGTTCAGAAAATCACGCCACAGGACTTCGGCAATGTCAGCCATCCCCATCGGGGCTCCCGGGTGACCGGATTTGGCTTTCTGTACCGCGTCCATGCTCAGCGCACGAATAGCATTGGCAAGCTCTTTACGTGAGGACATTTTGACTCCAGATCGGACGATTAAGGGCTGTGCCCGTAACGACTTGACGACAGCGCGTTTTGGGCTACGCCGGAAAAAAGTGCCAACAATGTAACCCAAGCGGCTGGTCATGTACATGGAACATCCTTTTGCCTGTTCAGAAATCTCCGGAAGCTGCCTGCTTGTTGCGCAATCTCCTCGCTCGCCTTTCCTGCTCTTATTTATACTTACGCTGCCACCGGTTCGCATAACCCCGGTGCATAATCAGAAATGACTCACCATTGCGGAAGATGACACATGAAAATTCGCCCAGCATTACTTGCTCTGGGAATGACAACCCTGCTCGCCGGTTGCCAGAATATGGACTCCGGCGGTTTTCTCAGCTCGGGAGCGGAAGCTTTCCAGGCTTACACCCTGAGTGATGCTCAGGTTAAAGCACTGAGCGACGATGCCTGTAAACAAATGGACAGTAAGGCCAGCATTGCGCCAGCCAGCAGCCCGTACAGCCAGCGTCTGAGCAAAATAGCCGCCGCCCTCGGCGACAATATCAACGGCCAACCGGTGAACTATAAGGTTTACGTGGCGAAGGATGTGAACGCCTTTGCGATGGCCAACGGCTGCATTCGCGTCTACAGCGCACTGATGGACATGATGACCGACAACGAAGTCGAAGCGGTGATTGGTCACGAAATGGGTCACGTTGCGCTGGGGCATGTGAAAAAAGGTATGCAGGTTGCGCTCGGGACCAATGCATTACGCGCGGCAGCGGCGTCCGCGGGCGGTATTGTCGGCAGTTTGTCGCAATCGCAGCTTGGCGCACTGGGCGAACAACTGGTGAATTCACAGTTCTCCCAGCGCCAGGAATCCGAAGCGGATGACTACTCTTACGATTTGTTGCGCAAACGCGGCATCAATCCGTCAGGGCTGGCGACCAGTTTTGAAAAACTGGCGAAAATGGAAGAGGGTCGTCAGAGTTCAATGTTTGACGATCACCCGGCCTCTGCCGAGCGTGCGCAACACATTCGTGATCGTATGGCAGCAGACGGTATTAAATAACGCAACAGGGAGGCAATAGGCCTCCCTGTTTTTACGCAGTGTGTGGACAATCACCTGTCACTGGAAAATCTTATTCATCTTCCAGATAGGTGTAGCCGTACAGTCCGGCTTCAAACTCTTCGAGGAACTGCTGCTGCAGCGCATCTTCGAGCCCGGTCTGTTTAACCTGATCGCGGAACTGCGTCAGCAGAGTGTTCGGATCGAGCTGCACATACTGCAACATATCCGCGACGGTGTCGCCTTCATCAGAAAGCTCCACTTCCACGCTGCCATCCGGGAAAACAAACACATCAACCGCTTCGGTATCACCGAACAGATTATGCATATTCCCGAGGATCTCCTGGTACGCGCCAACCATAAAGAAGCCCAGCATCGGCGGGTTCTCCGGGTCGTATTCCGGCATCGGCATCGTGGTGGCGATCCCGTCGCCATCCACATAGTGATCGATAGCACCGTCGGAGTCACAGGTAATATCCAGCAGTACCGCACGGCGTTCCGGTGCATGATTCAGCCCTTCCAGCGGCAACACCGGGAAGAGTTGATCGATCCCCCAGGCATCAGGCATCGACTGGAACAGCGAGAAGTTGACGTACATTTTGTCCGCCATACGCTCCTGCAATTCATCGATAATCGGACGATGTGCACGGTTGCTCGGATCCAGCTGTTTCTGCACTTCATGACACATATTCAGATAGAGCTGCTCAGCCCAGGCGCGCTCTTGCAGGCTGTAAGCGCCAGAAGAGTAACCGACATGGATATCGTGCAAATCCATCTGGCTGTCATGCAACCATTCACGCAGCGAACGGCGTGTGCCAGGCTCATGCATCTCCTGCCAGGTTTCCCACATACTTTGTAACGCACGCGGCGCATCGTCAGCCGGGGCTGTCGCCTGCGTATATTCGTTGCGTTCCACACCGATAATATTGGACACCAGCACTGTATGGTGCGCAGTCACGGCGCGACCAGATTCCGTGATCACCGTCGGATGCGGCAAACCATGCTCTTCACACGCATCGCCAATCGCCCAAATGATGTTATTGGCATATTCGTTCAGGCCATAGTTCACCGAACAGTCTGACTGCGAACGTGTACCTTCATAGTCCACGCCTAACCCGCCGCCAACGTCGAAGCACTGGATATTCACGCCCAGTTTATGCAGTTCAACGTAAAAACGCGCGGATTCACGCACGCCAGTCGCGATATCGCGGATGTTCGCCATCTGCGAACCGAGGTGGAAGTGCAGCAGTTGAATGCTGTCCAGACGCCCGCGCTCGCGCAGAATTTCCACCAGTTGCAGAACCTGGGTGGCCGCCAGACCAAATTTAGATTTCTCGCCGCCGGAAGATTGCCATTTACCGGAGCCTTGCGACGCCAGACGCGCACGCACACCAAGACGCGGCACCACGTTCAGACGCTCCGCTTCTTCCAGTACGATGGCGATTTCGGTCATTTTCTCAATCACCAGATAGACCTTGTGGCCCATCTTCTCGCCAATCAGCGCCAGGCGAATGTATTCGCGGTCTTTATAGCCGTTACACACGATCACCGAGCGGGTCATCCCCGCATGCGCCAGTACGGCCATCAGCTCCGCTTTGGAACCGGCTTCCAGCCCCAGCGGTTCGCCGGAATGGATCAGCGACTCAATCACACGCCGGTGCTGGTTCACCTTGATCGGATAGACGAGGAAATAGTCGCCATTGTAACCGTAGGATTCACGCGCACGTTTAAAGGCGGCGTTAATCGAGCGCAGGCGATGTTGCAGGATCTGCGGGAAACAGAACAGCGCTGGCAGGCGCTGCCCTTGCGCTTCGCGCGCTTTCACCAGTTGCGCCAGGTCAACGCGGGCTTCCGGTACATCCGGATCCGGGCAAACACTGATATGCCCCAGTTCATTGACGTCGTAGTAATTATTACCCCACCACGCAATGTTATATGTACGTAGCATCTTGCTGGCTTCCTGGGAGCTCATCGCCACCTCCTGCATGGAACGTAATACACCGTGTTCGCCTGCTGACGAAGGCGAAACCGAAGACATGTCGTCAGACATAGCGAACCTCAACATAAAAAAGTGTATACCCTGTTGGTTTCACCGCGCCCGCAGGCCGCAGAGTAAAACACAACGGATACAAAACAGTTGACTACTATCGCAGTGACATATAGCGATAACAACCCATAAACAGCCTGAATGCTCAGCATGTCATGCTGAAGCGCCGGCTGTGCGACCGGTTTCTTGTTCATATCATTGTAAAACACGTTCCGAACTTAAGTATGACAGTCCGGCGAAACCACGAGAAAACTCCTGATTTATCAGGAGAGCCCTTGTTCAGTTATCGCAACGCCTTACCGGCTCTGGAGTCCTGAGAAGCGCCGAAATGGGTATAACATCGGCTGGTTTGCAGATTAGAAATGCAGGTAGTGGGGAGTAAACATGCGTCAGAACGACGCAACAGTTTTTGCGGAAAACAACGGTTCATTATCTCGTATCACCTCCACGCAAGCCTTTTACAACCCGCGACAAGCCAAAGCCATTAAATTCACTGCTTAACCCGGCTGGAAGTGGCGACACAGCGTTTTTGCCGTGCGCTTTTTTAAGTGAGCCGCGCGCGGCGTTTTATACCGACAACGAGGTGAAAATGCAAAATAAAAAAGCTGTGTTTGACGCATTGCCAGGAAAATTTTCCGTCACTATTTGTGACAAGAAGTGGTGAACATCAAAAAGCGCTGGCAATAGAGTCAGGAAGTACCTTAGAATAGCCATCCAGATGTTAATCCGTCTATATTGATTAACACTCAGACTTTTGCGTCATAACCTGCAGTCCCCGCGGCGCCACCGCGAAGGCATATCCGGACGCAGAATTCGAGCTAACCGTATTACTCCAGGGTGAAAACAACATATGGCAAAACACCTTTTTACGTCCGAGTCCGTCTCCGAAGGGCATCCTGACAAAATCGCTGACCAAATTTCCGACGCCGTGCTGGATGCGATCCTCGAGCAGGATCCGAAAGCACGCGTTGCGTGTGAAACTTACGTCAAAACCGGCATGGTGCTGGTGGGTGGTGAAATTACCACCAGCGCATGGGTTGATATCGAAGAGATCACCCGTAATACCGTCCGTGAAATTGGCTATGTGCATTCCGACATGGGCTTTGACGCCAATTCTTGCGCCGTACTGAGTGCGATTGGTAAGCAATCTCCGGATATCAACCAGGGCGTTGACCGCGCCGATCCGCTGGAACAAGGTGCGGGCGACCAGGGGCTGATGTTTGGTTACGCAACCAACGAAACCGATGTACTGATGCCTGCACCGATCACCTATGCACACCGTTTGGTTGAGCGTCAGGCTGAAGTGCGTAAAAACGGCACCCTGCCGTGGCTGCGCCCGGATGCGAAAAGCCAGGTCACGTTCCAATATGAAGACGGTAAAATTGCCGGTATCGATGCCGTTGTGCTGTCCACACAGCATGCAGAGAATATCGACCAGAAATCCCTGCAAGAAGCGGTGATGGAAGAGATCATCAAGCCGATTCTGCCGTCTGAGTGGCTAAATGAGTCCACCAAATTCTTTATCAACCCGACAGGCCGTTTCGTTATCGGTGGCCCGATGGGCGACTGTGGTCTGACCGGACGTAAAATTATCGTTGATACCTACGGCGGCATGGCGCGTCATGGCGGCGGCGCATTCTCCGGTAAGGATCCGTCTAAAGTTGACCGTTCTGCCGCTTACGCTGCGCGTTACGTCGCGAAAAACATCGTTGCTGCGGGCCTGGCTGACCGCTGTGAGATCCAGGTCTCCTATGCTATCGGCGTGGCAGAACCGACCTCTATCATGGTAGAAACCTTCGGTACCGAGAAAATCGCCAGCGAGCAGTTGACCCTGCTGGTGCGCGAATTCTTCGATCTGCGTCCGTATGGTCTGATCCAGATGCTGGATCTGCTGCACCCGATCTACAAACAAACCGCTGCATACGGTCACTTTGGTCGCGAAACCTTCCCGTGGGAAAAAACCGACAAAGCTGATGCGCTGCGTGAAGCTGCCGGTCTGAAATAATCCTCTGGCAATGTCTTTTTAAGGCCAGCCCCGTGCTGGCCTTTTTTATATTCTCCGCCCTTCATCCCAACATATTTTTTCTCAATGCCAGTGCCCACTTAGCGTGAGGGAGTTTCGCATGAAAGCGATTACATCAAACCGCTTCGGTAAAAAATCAGAATTCTCTCTTTGAAAAGCAGCAAACTGATGACTGTTACATAATGCTTCGGTTTAGTCTGAAATCACGTCAACCACCTCACATTCTCTCTTCAGTAATTCTATAATATTTATGACTTTTATTTACATTACATCCTTGATTGTAATGTAACCGATTACACTCATGTGATGATAGTCACATATTTTTGCGTATTCCTGACCTACCTTTGACACCGATAAAACCAATGACATCAATGGAGGGCATAATGCCTGACACGAAAAAACAGGGGCGTTCAAACAAGGCAATGACCTTCTTTGTCTGTTTCCTCGCAGCACTGGCAGGATTGCTTTTTGGCCTGGATATTGGCGTGATCGCGGGTGCGCTGCCCTTTATCACAGATGATTTTCAAATTAGCTCACACACCCAGGAATGGGTGGTGAGTTCGATGATGTTCGGTGCCGCCGTAGGCGCTGTCGGCAGCGGATGGCTCTCCTGGCGCCTCGGCCGTAAAAAAAGCCTGATGATCGGCGCCGTACTTTTTGTGATCGGCTCGCTCTGCTCCGCCGCTGCCCCGAACGTTGACGTGCTGATTATTTCTCGTGTGGTGCTGGGCCTTGCCGTGGGCGTAGCGTCCTACACTGCACCGCTCTATCTGTCGGAAATTGCCCCGGAAAAAATCCGCGGCAGCATGATCTCCATGTATCAGTTGATGATCACCATCGGTATTCTCGGTGCTTATCTTTCCGATACGGCGTTCAGCTACAGCGGTGAATGGCGCTGGATGCTGGGGGTGATCATTATTCCGGCTATCCTGCTGTTGATTGGCGTCTTTTTCCTACCAGACAGCCCACGCTGGTTTGCCGCGAAGCGCCGTTTCCACGATGCAGAACGTGTGCTGTTGCGCTTGCGCGACACCAGCGCTGAAGCGAAAAATGAGCTCGAAGAGATCCGCGAAAGCCTGCAAGTGAAACAGACCGGCTGGGCGCTGTTCAGAGAGAACAGCAATTTCCGCCGCGCCGTGTTTCTTGGCGTGTTGCTGCAGGTGATGCAACAGTTCACCGGGATGAACGTCATCATGTACTACGCGCCAAAAATTTTCGAACTGGCGGGCTATACCAATACCACCGAGCAGATGTGGGGCACGGTGATTGTCGGTCTCACTAACGTACTGGCGACGTTTATTGCTATCGGTCTTGTGGATCGTTGGGGACGTAAACCGACGCTGGTGCTGGGCTTCCTGGTGATGGCGGCGGGGATGGGCATCCTTGGCACCATGCTGCATCTGGGCATTCACTCCCCGTCGGCACAGTACTTCGCGGTCGCAATGCTGCTGATGTTCATCATTGGTTTCGCCATGAGCGCGGGGCCGTTGATTTGGGTGCTGTGTTCCGAAATCCAGCCGCTGAAAGGCCGCGATTTTGGTATCACCTGCTCAACGGCCACCAACTGGATTGCCAATATGATCGTCGGCGCGACGTTCCTGACCATGCTCAATTCGCTGGGCAACGCCAACACCTTCTGGGTGTATAGCGCGCTGAATGTGCTGTTTATCGTCCTGACGCTGTGGCTGGTGCCAGAAACCAAACATGTTTCGCTGGAGCATATCGAGCGCAACCTGATGCGCGGTCGCCCATTGCGCGAAATTGGTTCCCACAACTAGCCCTGAAGGCTTCCTCCCCGGAGGAAGCCTTCCCTTCCCCTTGCACTCCCGCTTCGCCCATCCTATGCTCTGCAACTATGAAAACACCCCGCCTTCCCATTGCCACGCAACAAGCCGTCATGCGCAGCCTGCGAGAAAAACTCGCCCAGGCAAACCAAAAACTGGGGCGCAATTACCCGGAACCTAAACTGATTTATCAACAGCGCGGCACGGCCGCCGGTACCGCCTGGCTGGCGGATTACGAAATCCGGCTTAATCCGGTGTTATTACTGGAAAATGAACAGGCATTTATTGACGAGGTGGTTCCTCACGAACTGGCGCATCTGCTGGTGTGGAAACACTTTGGCCGTGTCGCGCCTCATGGCAAAGAGTGGAAATGGATGATGGAGAGCGTATTGGGCGTCCCCGCCAGACGCACTCATCAATTCGAGCTGGAATCCGTACGGCGCAATACTTTTCCCTACCGCTGCAAATGCCAGCAGCATCAGTTAACCGTGCGCAGACATAACCGGGTGGTACGTGGCGAAGCGGTTTACCGTTGTGTTCGCTGCGGCGAGCCGCTGATTGCCGACGCGAGTAACTGAATCCATTAAGAAGTTTTCTGCTCTTACTGATTGCATCAGGCAACGCCTTCCGTTACGTTGCGGACTCGTTTTGACAGGGAGTTCGCCATGTTTCGTCTTTTCTCACTTTTATTGACTCTTATTGCCGTTCCTGCACTCGCCGCAGACGGGATCAACAGTTTTGCCCAAGCCAAAGCAGCAGGCGTTAAAGTGAACGCCGATGCGCCAGGGGACTTCTACTGCGGGTGTAAAATTAACTGGCAGGGGAAAAAAGGCGTGGTTGATCTCGCCTCCTGCGGCTATCAAGTGCGGAAGAACGAAAATCGCGCCAGCCGTATCGAGTGGGAGCATGTCATGCCCGCCTGGCAGTTCGGCCACCAGCGCCAGTGCTGGCAGGATGGTGGACGGCAGAACTGCGCGAAAGATCCGGTGTACCGCAAAATCGAAAGCGATATGCATAACCTGCAACCCGCCGTAGGCGAGGTGAACGGCGATCGCGGCAATTTTATGTACAGTCAGTGGAACGGTGGTGAAGGTCAGTACGGCCAGTGCAGCATGAAAATCGATTTCAAAGCCAAACTCGCCGAACCGCCGGCCCGCGCCCGCGGCGCGATTGCCCGCACCTATTTCTATATGCGCGATCAGTATCAAATTTCGCTTTCACGCCAGCAAACGCAGTTGTTTACCGCCTGGGATAAACAGTACCCGGTGACCGACTGGGAGTGCGAACGCGATGCACGCATCGCCAACGTACAGGGTAACCATAATCCGTATGTGCAGCGCGCTTGCATGGCGCGAAAGAGCTAACCTACACTAGCGGCAATTATTTATTTGCAGGCGCGCCCCTCCCCTTCAATGGCGGAGGGGATAGACCGCGCCGCCCCACACATGGAATTTCATACTATGCGCATTCCCCGCATTCATCATCCGGAACGCATCCTGCCTGGCTGCGAAATCGCACTCAGTGAAGACGCAGCCAACCATGTCGGTCGCGTGCTGCGTATGGGGCCAGGCCAGGCGCTTCAGTTATTTGATGGTTCGAACCAGGTCTTCGAGGCGGAAATCGTCCATGCGGACAAAAAAAGCGTGCGGGTGAATGTGCTTCGCGGCGAGTTGGACGATCGGGAATCGCCGGTGCATATCCACCTCGGACAGGTGATGTCCCGCGGGGAAAAAATGGAATTCACCATCCAGAAATCCATTGAGCTTGGGGTAAGCCTCATTACGCCACTTTTTTCTGAACGCTGCGGCGTTAAACTGGATGCTGAACGCCTGAGCAAAAAGCTTCAGCAGTGGCAGAAGATTGCCATTGCCGCTTGCGAGCAATGCGGACGTAACCGCGTTCCGGAAATCCGCCCGGCAATGGATCTGGAAGCCTGGTGCGCCGAAGAGGATACCGGCCTGAAGCTGAACCTGCATCCGCGCGCCAGCCAAAGTATCAATACCCTGCCGTTGCCAGTGGAACGTGTGCGGCTGCTGATTGGTCCGGAGGGCGGGTTAACCGCCGATGAGATTGCCATGACCGCGCGCTATCAGTTCACGGATATTTTGTTAGGGCCACGCGTACTACGCACAGAGACCACGGCGCTTACCGCCATCACCGCGCTTCAGGTACGCTTTGGCGACCTGGGTTGAGAGGAGAAGCAAAATGATTAAGCTCGGCATCGTGATGGATCCCATCGCAGACATTAACATTAAAAAAGACACCAGCTTCGCCATGCTGCTGGAAGCACAGCGCCGCGGCTATGAGCTGCACTATATGGAAATGGCCGATCTCTACCTGATCAATGGCGAAGCCCGCGCACGCACCCGTAAGCTTTCCGTCGAGCAAAACTACGACAAATGGTACGAATTTGGCAGCGAGCAGGATATTCCGCTCGCCGATCTGGGTACCATTCTGATGCGCAAGGATCCGCCGTTCGATACCGAATATATTTACGCGACCTATATCCTTGAACGTGCTGAAGAGAAAGGCACGCTGATCGTCAACAAACCGCAGAGTCTGCGTGACTGTAACGAAAAACTGTTCACCGCCTGGTTCGCGGAATTAACTCCGGAAACGCTGGTTACCCGCAACAAAGCGCAGTTGAAAGCGTTCTGGCAGAAACACGGCGACATTATTCTCAAACCGCTGGATGGGATGGGCGGCACCTCGATTTTCCGCGTGAAAGAAGGCGATCCAAACCTGTCGGTGATTGCCGAAACCCTGACCGAACTGGGCAATCGTTACTGCATGGCGCAGAACTATCTGCCGGCCATTAAAGATGGCGATAAACGCGTGCTGGTTGTGGATGGCGAGCCAGTACCTTACTGCCTGGCGCGCATCCCGCAAGGTGGTGAAACCCGTGGCAACCTGGCGGCCGGCGGTCGCGGCGAACCTCGCCCACTGAGCGAAAGCGACTGGGCGATTGCCCGTAAAGTCGCCCCGACGCTGAAAGCAAAAGGGCTGATTTTTGTCGGCCTGGATATTATCGGCGATCGTCTGACTGAAATTAACGTCACCAGCCCGACCTGCGTACGTGAAATTGAAGCTGAATTCCCGATCTCGATCACCGGCATGCTGATGGACGCCATCGAGAAACGTCTGGGAAAATAAGCCTCAATGCTCCGGATACGGGAAGGAACCCGTATCCTGCCAGGTTTGGCTAGTGACAGCATTCTGCTTTCACCGCATACTAGACTGTCGCTTTTTTGAACCAGGAAACAGAACCTCTGACAATGAATTTACAGCATCACTTTCTTATTGCCATGCCTGCTCTTCAGGATCCCCTCTTCCGGCGCTCCGTGGTTTATATTTGCGAGTACAACGATGAAGGCGCAATGGGGCTTGTTATCAACAAGCCGCTGGAAAACCTGAAAGTAGATGGTGTGCTGGAAAAACTCAAAATCCAGCCAGAGTCTCGCGATCCGTCGATCCGTCTGGATAAACCGGTGCTGCTCGGCGGCCCGCTGGCGGAAGATCGTGGTTTTATACTGCACACGCCACCCGCCAGTTTCGCCTCCAGCATCCGTGTCTCTGACAACACCGTCGTGACCACCTCGCGTGATGTCCTTGAAACACTGGGCACAGCAGAGCAGCCAAGTGAAGTGCTGGTCGCGTTGGGCTATTCATCCTGGGAAAAAGGGCAACTGGAGCAGGAGATCCTCGATAATGCGTGGCTGACCGCCCCGGCGGATCTTAATATTTTGTTTAAAACGCCTATTGCCGATCGCTGGCGTGAAGCGGCAAAACTTATCGGCATTGATATCTCCACCATGCCGGGTGTTGCGGGGCACGCCTGATGAGTGGAACGCTGTTAGCCTTTGATTTTGGTACTAAAAGCATTGGCGTAGCCATTGGGCAGCGCATTACTGGCACCGCCAGGGCGCTGACCGCACTGAAAGCGCAGGACGGCACACCGAACTGGAGCGCCATCGAAAAGCTGTTAAAAGAGTGGCAACCTGAAGCAGTGATCGTCGGTTTACCGCTAAATATGGACGGCACAGAGCAGCCGCTGACGGCCAGAGCGCGTAACTTTGCCAATAAGATACATGGCCGTTTCGGCGTGCAGATCAAACTGCATGATGAACGGCTCAGCACCGTCGAAGCCCGTTCAGGGCTGTTTGAGCGTGGGGGATTTCGCGCCCTCAATAAAGGCAGTGTGGATTCCGCTTCCGCCGTCATCATCCTCGAAAGCTGGTTCGAACAGAACCTCTGATCCTCTCAGGGGCGGATTCCGCCGTCGATAACGTTTTCCCCCTCATCAAGCCGCGCATCAGCCGCGGCTTTCTGCCGATCGTGCTCACAAATTTAGCCCGTATTTTTTGCATTTCCATCAGTGTTTCTATAAAAGAAACATATCAAACAGTGTGAGTGGCGATCAGGGCTTTTCCGTCAGACGATTCACCAGAGAGTGAAGTTCCTCCAGGCGCGTTTCCACCACAGCTTCGTTTATCTGCCACATTCCGGCAAACGCCAGTGCGGCAGAGTGAGCGCCGAGAGGCTGCGCCATAGAAATTTCACCATCGTCATGGCGCCAGACAACATGCCCCTGCTCGCGCTGCTGAGCAACGTGTGGGCCAAGTTGCCGCCATTGCTCATCGGTAAAGCGTTTTTGCAAATCGTCATCGCTTTCCGCCGCCAGCAGTGACATGCCAATCACGGATTGCCAGGCAGGGAGCATATGGAAACCGGCCAGCGCCTGGCTAACCTGGCTACCGGGTTCGGAGTGATAGATGTAAATAACCTGGTCCTCCCACAGCACGGCCATTGCGACCACGATATCTTTCGGGGCGTAGCGTTCTAACAAGGGGAGTGCATGGGAGAACAGCGCCGATCCGCGAATAGCCTGGGCGGCCAGTGCGTGAATACCAGGGCCTGGTAGATAGCGTCGTTGAGCATCCTGCATGGTCAGGCCGATAGAGGCCATGGTCATCAATAACCGGTTTACGCGGGTGGTGTTGATCCCCATCAGGCGCGCCAGCTCGCGACAGCCAATAGCACGGCCGCTGGACACCAGGTACTGCAGGCAGCGAATACCGTCGATCAGGCTTTGGTTCGGTTGTGAAGACATAGCAGGGTTCGCTTCTCAGGTTGCTCAAAGAGTCGATTTTACCGCCAGTAAAGAAGGATACAAGGTTATGAAAATCTTTCCCCAATCCGCCGCCAGATGTTTTCCGACACAATACCTGCATGCCGACCTGCTGGTCGCAGGCGGCGGACTGGCAGGGCTATGCGCGGCCCTCGCCGCCGCACGTGACGGCTTACAGGTTGTACTGATCCAGGACCGGCCGGTGCTGGGCGGCAATGCCTCCAGTGAGGTTCGCCTGTGGGCCAATGGTGCGACTTCGCATATGGGAAATAATAACCGCTGGGCGCGCGAAGGAGGCATTATGGGCGAAATCATGGAGGAGAATCTCTGGCGTAACAAAGAGGGTAACCCGGTAATGTTCGACCTGGTGCTGCTGGATCTGGCGAAAACTCAGCAAGGTCTCACGCTTTTGCTGAATACAGCCGTCTACGAGGTGGAAAAAGAGCAGCAGCGCATCACGCAGGTCAGCGCCTTTAACCCGATTAACGAAACGTTTTATATCGTCAGCGCAGAACAGTTTTGCGATGCCACGGGCGATGGCGTGCTGGGTTTTCTTGCTGGGGCAGAATATCGGGAGGGTGCAGAAGATGCGGATGAGTTGGATGAAAAGATGGCACCAGGCGATAACTTTGGTCATAAACTGGGTCACTCGATTTATTTCTATACCAAACAAACAGCTGGCCCGGTCAATTTCATCCCGCCGTCTTTTGCGCTGAAAGACATTACCGACATCCCGCGTTACAAACGCCTCACCTCAACCCTTAACGGCTGCGATCTCTGGTGGCTGGAATGGGGCGGACGTCTCGATACCGTGCATGAAAGTGAAGAGATCAAATGGGAGCTATGGAAAATCGTCTGGGGCGTTTGGGATCATATTAAGAATTCGGGTCAGTTTCCTGAGGCTGAGAATATGACCATTGAGTGGGTCGGCGCGATCCCCGGCAAACGGGAAAGCCGCCGCTTTGTGGGCGACCACCTGCTCTGCCAGCAGGACATTATTGAGCAACGGGATCACTATGACGCCGTTGCCTACGGCGGCTGGTCTATTGATTTACACCCGGCGGATGGCGTCTACAGCACCCATGACGGCTGCCGTCAGTTCCACAGTAAAGGTACTTACACTATTCCATTTCGTAGCCTTTACAGCCGCACGCTGGATAATTTGCTGCTAACCGGACGGTTGATTTCCGCCTCTCATGTGGCCTTTGGCAGTGCACGCGTAATGTGCACCTGCGGTCTGCTGGGCGAAGTGGTTGGCCGCGCCGCCGCCCTGTGCAAGACGCATAATCTCACTCCGAGGGAACTGGCCAGGCCAGAGCATGTCACCGCGCTACAGCAGCAGTTGCAGCGTAATGGCTGCTACATTCCGCGCCACTGGCTGAGCGATCCGGCACAGGGTGCGACGGTCAGCGCTAGCAGTGAGTACCAACTCACGGAGCTTGCACCGAATGGTCAATGGCAGCCGCTGGCGGAACGGATGGCACTGTTGCTACCGGTGCAGGCAGGCGCATCATTGCCGAAGATTACGCTGCGCCTGCGCTCCACTACCCCGCTGCAACTGGCGGTATCGCTTTTGGGCAGCAAACGCGCCGGGAATTTCACACCGGACGAGCAGTATGACGAGTGCATACTGCAACTTTCGCCTGGCGAAGGTGAGTATGCACTAACGTTTAACTGGCAAAGCGCCCGTGATCAGTACCTGTTCCTCGCTTTTGACGCCCGGGATAGCGTGGAGATCGCCTTGACCGACACGCATCTGCCTGGAATGATGACGGTGTTTAATAGTCTGAATGCCCGCGTGGCGAAGCATACTCGCCAGGTAGCGGACGGTGATTACGGCGTGGACGAGTTCGACTTCTGGTTACCGCGCCGTCACCCGCAACAGATCATGCCCGCCCTGCGAGTCAGCCAGCCGTTGGCATACTGGGGGGCGCAAAATGTTCTGAATGGCCGCCTGCGCCCTGAGCAGCAAATCAATGCCTGGAGCCCGGCTGCAAATGACAATACGCCTGAAATCATCTGGCGCTGGCCTACGCCGCAGTCCCTGAAACAGCTAACGCTGGTGCAGGACAACGACTTCGACAACGCCATGGAGTCGGTACAAATGGGTCACCCTTATGCTGTAACGCCGCACTGCATTACACACTACCGCTTGTGGGCCGATGATCGGTTGCTGGCTGAGGTTAAAGCGAATCACCACTCCGTGTGTCAGCACTGTCTGGACGAACCGCTCACGGCGACAAGCATCCGGTTAGAGATCCTCGCCACAGCAGGTGCACTCCCGGCGGTTTACTCTCTGAACGTAAGCTAAAGCCGCCCCGCCTGTTCGCGCTGCTGCCGGCTTTGCGCAAATGTCAGCATCCCCGCTTGCTGCCCGGTTTGCATTACGCCGGGCAGTTGGTGAGTCTTGCCTTCACGGATCAAGTTCGCCGATGCAGAGGTATTCACCAACAGTTCAAACAGCGCGACCCGCCCCGCCTGTTTATCGGCTTCCAGTTTTTGCGCCAGCACTGCCAGTAAACTCCCGGCAAGCTGGCTGCGCACCGGGTCTTTTTCCTGCGCCGGGAAAGCATCCACCAGCCGCTCCACGGCCTGTGCCGCACCGCGCGTATGCAGCGTCGCCAGCACCAGATGCCCGGTCTCCGCCGCCGTTAACGCCAGCCGGATCGTCTCACTGTCGCGCAACTCACCAAGCAGGATCACATCCGGATCCTCACGCAATGCCGCGCGCAGCCCGCTGGCAAATGACCGGCAGTGCAGACCAACCTCCCGCTGCTGGATTAAGCACCGCTCGCTGGTATGTACAAACTCAATCGGATCTTCCAGCGTCACGATATGCCCGTCCATGCGTTGATTAAGGTGATTTACCATTGCAGCAAGCGTTGTTGATTTACCGCTACCAGTAGCACCGGTCACCAGAATCAAACCGTGCTCCTGCGCGAGCAACCCGGTAAGCGCCTGGGGCGCATCAAGTTCGTTGAGCTGCGGACAGCGTTGCGGTAATAACCGCAGCGCCAGGGAGACACCGTCATGACGGGCAAACGCCCCGGCGCGCAAACGCAGACCGCTGGCAGTGGTGAGCGCAAAATCCACCTGCCCTTGCTCTCGCCACTGGTTTTGCAGCATTTCACTAAGATGCCTGTTCATGAGTGCAGCGATGTCCGGACAGGGAAAAGGCGCAGGCTCCAGCCGCCCTTGTTGCCGCCAGCGTGGAGAACGCCCACTGCACAGGTGTAGATCCGAGACGTTATGCTTTACACTAAGCTCCACTATTTTTTCTATATCCATATAGCCACCCTGGAATCATGAACGATATCGCGCATAACCTGGCACATGTCCGGGACAAAATCTCCGCTGCGGCGACGAACTGCGGCCGTGCTCCAGAGGAAGTTGTTTTACTTGCCGTGAGCAAAACCAAACCTGCGAGCGCCATCGCAGAGGCTATTGACGCCGGGCAACGTGCCTTTGGCGAAAACTATGTTCAGGAAGGGGTGGATAAAATCCGCCATTTTCAGGAAGCTGGCGTTGAAGGTCTGCAATGGCACTTTATCGGTCCATTACAGTCCAATAAAAGTCGTCTGGTTGCCGAGCATTTTGACTGGTGCCATACCGTCGATCGGCTGCGTATTGCCAGTCGGTTAAGCGAGCAGCGTCCGGCAACGCTTGCACCACTGAACGTGCTGATTCAAATCAACATCAGCGACGAGCAGAGCAAATCCGGCATCGCGCTCAGCGAGTTGGATGCGCTGGCGGCGCAGGTTGTGGAATTACCGGGCATCCGCCTGCGCGGGTTGATGGCAATTCCTGCGCCGGAAACGGAGTATCAGCGACAGTTTGCCGTCGCGCAGCAAATGGCGGTAGCATTTGAGACGCTGAAAACCCGCTATCCAACGGTGGATACGCTGTCGTTGGGCATGACAGACGATATGGCCGCCGCCATTGCGGCTGGCAGTACCATGGTGCGCATCGGAACGGCCATTTTTGGTGCGCGCGATTACACAAAAAATTAAGGAAAACTGAGGAACGCCATGAAGACGTTGACTTTCCTGCTCTCGACGGTCATTGAACTCTATACGATGGTTCTGCTGTTGCGCGTCTGGATGCAGTGGGCACGCTGCGATTTTTACAACCCGTTCTCGCAGTTCGTGGTGAAAGCCACACAGCCGATTGTCGGGCCACTACGCCGCATTCTGCCGTCGCTTGGGCCGATTGACAGCGCGTCGCTGTTGATAGCCTTTGTTCTGAGTTTTATCAAAGCGATCGTGCTGTTTATGGTGGTGACCTTCCAGCCGATTATCTGGATCTCCGCCCTGCTGATTTTACTGAAAACCGTCGGCCAGATGGTTTTCTGGGTATTACTGGTGATGGCGATTATGAGCTGGATCAGCCAGGGACGCAGTCCGGTGGAATACGCATTAATGCAATTGACCGAACCGTTGCTGCGCCCAATCCGTAATCTCCTGCCCGCAATGGGCGGGATCGATTTCTCGCCAATGGTGCTGGTGCTGCTACTGTATGTCATCAATATGGGGGTTGCCGAAGTGCTGCAATCCACAGGCAATATCCTGCTGCCGGGGCTGTGGATGGCGCTATGAGTGCCGTGCTCGTTTGCGAAGACGGGCTGATTTTGCGGCTGTATATTCAGCCGAAAGCCAGCCGGGACAGTATCATCGGGTTGCATGGCGACGAACTGAAAGTCGCCATCACCGCCCCGCCAGTGGACGGCCAGGCCAATGCTCACCTGGTTAAGTATCTCGCAAAGCAGTTCCGCGTAGCCAAAAACCAGGTCGTGATTGAAAAAGGCGAACTGGGCCGCCACAAACACATTAAAATCACTCATCCGCAACAGATCCCGACGGAAGTCGCGGCGCTGATAAATTAGGATCCGCTATGCAAAAAGTTGTCCTCGCTACCGGTAATGCCGGTAAAGTGCGCGAGCTTGCCTCGCTGCTCAATGATTTCGGCCTTGATGTGGTAGCGCAAACCACACTGGGCGTAGACTCAGCAGAAGAAACCGGGCTGACGTTTATTGAAAACGCGATCCTGAAGGCCCGCCACGCGGCACAACTTACTGGCTTACCGGCCATTGCCGATGACTCTGGGTTGGCGGTTGACGCACTTGGCGGCGCGCCGGGTATCTATTCCGCACGCTATTCCGGTGTTGACGCCAGCGATCAGCAGAACCTCGAAAAGCTCCTTGAAGCCCTGAAAGATGTCCCGGATGCTCAACGTCAGGCACAATTTCACTGTGTACTGGTCTATATGCGCCATGCAGAGGATCCGACTCCGCTGGTGTGCCACGGTACCTGGCCGGGCGTTATTGCCCGCCAGCCTGCGGGTAACTGCGGCTTTGGCTACGATCCGGTGTTCTTTGTCCCTTCCGAGGGCAAAACCGCTGCGGAACTGACCCGCGAAGAAAAAAGCGCCATTTCCCACCGTGGACAGGCGTTGAAACTGTTACTGGAAGCGTTACGTAATGGCTGATTTGCCACCTCTGAGCCTTTATATTCACATTCCCTGGTGCGTGCAGAAATGCCCGTACTGCGATTTCAATTCCCATGCGCTCAAAGGGGAAGTCCCGCACGATGACTATGTGCAGCATCTGCTGTGCGATCTGGATGCCGATGTTCCCCTGGCGCAGGGGCGAGAAATAAAGACCATTTTTATTGGCGGCGGCACGCCGAGCCTGTTGTCCGGCCCGGCGATGCAAACGTTGCTGGATGGCGTGCGTGCCAGGCTTCCGCTGGCTGCCGATGCGGAAATCACCATGGAGGCCAATCCTGGCACCGTCGAAGCGAATCGCTTCGTCGACTACCAGCGCGCTGGTGTCAACCGTATCTCCATTGGTGTGCAGAGCTTTAGCGAAACCAAACTCCAGCGCCTTGGACGTATCCACGGCCCGGAAGAAGCCAAACGGGCGGCGCACCTGGCCTGTGGGCTGGGATTGCGCAGCTTTAATCTCGATTTAATGCACGGTTTACCGGATCAGTCGCTGGAAGAGGCGCTGGACGATCTGCGCCAGGCCATTGCGCTTAACCCGCCGCACCTCTCCTGGTATCAGCTTACCATCGAGCCCAATACGCTATTTGGCTCTCGCCCGCCGGTCCTGCCGGATGACGATGCGCTGTGGGATATTTTTGAGCAAGGCCATCAGATCCTCACTGCTGCCGGGTATCAGCAATATGAAACCTCGGCCTATGCCAAACCGGGTTATCAGTGCGAGCACAATCTCAATTACTGGCGTTTTGGCGACTATCTGGGCATTGGCTGCGGCGCGCACGGCAAAGTGACCTTCCCGGACGGGCGCATTATGCGAACCGCGAAGACGCGCCATCCCCGCGGTTATATGCAGGGAAACTATCTGGATAAGCAGCACGACGTGGAAACAGCGGACAAACCGTTCGAGTTCTTTATGAACCGTTTCCGCCTGCTTGAGCCCGCACCGCGCGCTGAGTTCTCTCGTTATACCGGCTTAAGCGAAAGTACGATCCGTGCCCAGTTGGATCGCGCGCTGGCGCTCAATTATCTGACCGAGTGTGATGACTACTGGCAGATAACCGAGCACGGCAAGCTGTTTTTAAACTCGCTACTTGAGCTTTTCCTTGCTGAGTAATCTCTCTGGAAAACGGTTCGCAAAACGCTCATCACGTTCTGTTAGCGCAAGGAGAGCGCTGACAGAATGGCGGGATGGAAAAGATCACACATGCCCGCGCCCTTCGCAAAGCATTAACGCCACAGGAGCGCCAACTGTGGCGACAATTACGTAGCCGTCGTTTTGCCTGTTATAAGTTCCGTCGCCAGCATCCGATTGGCCCATGGATCGTCGATTTCGCGTGCTGCGAGGCTCGTCTGGTTATTGAACTGGATGGTGGGCAACATGAAGAACAACGTGGATACGATAACCGCAGAACACGCTGGCTGGAAGCTGAGGGCTGGAAGGTGCTGCGTTTCTGGAATAATGAGCTGGCGAGGAATGAGGAAGGGGTGATGATGAGAATTCTGGACGTATTGCAGGTGCTTTTACCCTCACCCCGGCCCTCTCCCTGGAAGGGAGAGGGAGAAAAACAGCGCTGACAGCCCGTCCCCAGGCAGAAAATCCGCACCTGACGGTCCCCTCTTCCCCCCGAGAGAAAAACCTGCACCAGACAGTCCCCTCTCCCCTTTGGGGAAAAACCCGCACCAGACAGTCTCCTCTATCCTCGGGGGAGAAAATCGGCACCAAATAGTCCCCTCTCCCCTTTGGGGAGAGGGTTAGGGTGAGGGGAAAGATTACTTCAGACCCGCTGTTAACGCTTTGCGGCTCTCTTCCAACGACACCACACGCTGGCACACATCTTTGCCAAATTGCTGGAAATCCGCTTCCTGGTTATTCCACTCATTCTGGATAGCAGTCTGTAAACCACCAAGGCTACCCAACACACCCTGTAACGGATTACCGCCGCCTTTTAGCACCGCTTTGGCACCCATCTCATTAATACTGTCCTGCAAAATACCGCCCATCGCCTGATTCACCAGTTGCTGACCGTTGGCACGCACCTCATCAATCGCTTTATAGTGGAACGTGAGCCCGTCACTACGGTGCTCAATAATGCGATTCATCTGCTCTTTCAGTTGCGCGTCCAGTTTGGTCAGACGACTGCGCATGCTGCTGCTCTCGCCAACTTCTTTAACGATGATTTTATCCAGTGCCGTACGGCCTTTCTCCACACGGCTGCGTGCGCCTTCATCAATCCACGGCAGCGCATGACGCAGATCGGCCTGATAATCTTTCGCCTGTTCACGCTGAGCAGCACTCAGCGAAGGCTGCTTACCGTTGAACATGACATTGCCATCCGGCGTAATCACCAGATTGCCGTTTTCCCCTTTTACCTGCACGGATTGCGGGCTGAGGATCACATCGTCACGTGGGGTCACGCTACATTGATAATCCGCCTGAGCGGCAAAAGCGGTAAACACCAGCGTTGCCGCTAGCAGCGTTTTGCGCATCATAAAAAAACTCCTGTAGAGACAAAACGGGCCAGCTAATGCTGGCCCCTTATGCATGCTTAGTCCCACCAAACGTCGAAAAGTTCGCTGATGCGCACCTCATCCAGTTTGCGGTCCTCAAGCCATTTACGCACGATGGCCTGGTGCTCTTCGGTGCACTTGCCCACTTCTTGCAGACAAATCAGCCCGTCCCAGGCCAGGTAACCGCTGCCGTCAAACGCCAGTTTGTTCGGCTCAATCACTTCCTGAATAAAATCATCGACGGTTTTATCGATTTGCTCTTCACTGGTGCCTTCCGGGAAACGCCACGCGACGGAGAAACCCAGTTCCTGGAATTCGTCGATATGCATTTTTTTACGCAAGCGACGGCTGCGGTTTGTTGCCATTATTTCACCCTCTCGAACATTAAGTCCCATACGCCGTGACCAAGACGATGGCCACGCTGTTCAAATTTCGTCACCGGGCGCGACTCGGGGCGCGGCACATAATCACTCGTCGCCGACAGGTTTTTATACCCATCAATAGAAGACATGACCTCGAGCATATGTTGCGCATAGGCTTCCCAATCGGTCGCCATATGAAACACGCCGCCGGGTTTCAGCTTACTTTTCACCAGTTCAGCAAACGGTACCTGAACGATGCGGCGTTTATTATGACGCGCTTTATGCCACGGGTCAGGAAAAAAGAGCTGCACCATATTTAAAGAATTGTCAGGGATCATTTTGTGCAGCACTTCGACCGCGTCATGGCACATCACCCGTAGGTTTTCCACGCCCTCTTCGTGAGCGGAAGAGAGGCACGCGCCAACGCCCGGCGAATGCACTTCAATACCGAGGAAATTCTGCTCCGGGCGGATTTTCGCCATCTCCACCAGCGAAGCGCCCATGCCGAAACCGATCTCCAACGTCACCGGCGCGGTGCGGCCAAACAGCGCGGCAAAATCCAGCGGCTGTTCAGTGAACTCAACGCCCATCACCGGCCAGTAGTTTTCCAGCGCGTGCTGCTGCCCTTTAGTCAGGCGGCCCTGGCGACGGACAAAGCTGCGAATTCGGCGCAGCGGGCGACCGTTTTCATCAAATTCCGGTGAAATGACGTCGTTATTCATAAAGTTTTCTGCTTGTGAGAGTGTTCAGGAAACGGGCATTATCCAAAGTTCATCGCACGATGCAAGCACCGGAAAGTTCCGGTTTACAGTCTGCTGCCGCTGTGCTGCAATCTTGGCCCCTGATAACGCGATTCTGGTGACCATGCAAGCGTCTCAATTTTCAGCCCAGGTTCTGGACTGGTACGACAAATACGGGCGAAAAACTCTGCCCTGGCAAATTGAAAAAACGCCTTACAAAGTATGGCTGTCGGAAGTGATGTTGCAACAAACACAGGTCGCAACCGTTATTCCCTATTTCCAGCGATTTATGGCGCGCTTCCCCACGGTAACCGATCTGGCGAACGCGCCGCTGGATGAAGTACTGCATCTGTGGACCGGTCTCGGTTACTACGCCCGCGCCCGCAATCTGCACAAAGCCGCGCAGCAGGTGGCTAACCGGCACGGCGGTTATTTTCCTGAAACGTTTGACGAGGTTGCCGCCCTGCCAGGCGTTGGTCGCTCAACGGCAGGTGCGATTCTCTCTTTGTCGCTGGGCAAACACTTTCCTATTCTTGACGGTAACGTAAAACGCGTGCTGGCGCGCTGCTATGCCGTGGAGGGCTGGCCGGGCAAAAAGGACGTGGAAAAACGCCTGTGGGATTTGAGCGCCCAGGTGACGCCAGCCCATGGCGTAGAGCGTTTTAACCAGGCGATGATGGATCTCGGCGCAATCGTCTGTACGCGCTCAAAACCGAAGTGCGAGCTCTGCCCGCTGCAAACCGGTTGCGAGGCGTATGCCGCCCATTCATGGGCGCAGTATCCGGGTAAAAAGCCGAAACAGACGCTTCCTGAACGCACCGGTTACTTCCTGTTGATGCAGCACGAAGGTGAGGTCTATCTTGAACAGCGCCCACCAAGCGGTCTGTGGGGCGGTTTGTTCTGTTTTCCGCAGTTCAGTGATGAAGCCGCCCTGCGTGACTGGCTGGCGCAAAGAAGCATTCCTGCGGATAATCTCAGCCAACGGGTAGCATTTCGCCATACGTTTAGCCATTTCCATCTGGATATTGTGCCTATGTGGCTTGATGTGTCCTCGTTCTCGTCTTGCATGGATGAAGGCGCGGGTCTTTGGTATAACTTAGCGCAACCGCCGTCGGTCGGTCTGGCGGCCCCAGTGGAACGCCTGATACAGCAATTACGCGCAGGCGCTTTATAGCGCTGGCGCATGAAAGAGGATGACTTATGAGCAGAACCATTTTTTGTACCTTCCTGCAACGCGAAGCAGAAGGACAAGACTTCCAGCTCTATCCGGGCGATCTGGGTAAACGTATTTATAACGAGATCTCAAAAGAGGCCTGGAAGCAGTGGCAGCAGAAACAAACCATGCTGATCAACGAGAAAAAACTCAACATGATGAATGCGGAGCACCGCAAGTTGCTGGAAGAGGAGATGGTGAATTTCCTTTTCGAAGGCAAAGATGTGCACATTGAAGGCTATACGCCGCCAGAAAAAAAATAAGCGTCTGCACGCTCACCACGGCTGGCAATGTCGCTAAATCATGGGAAGACATTGCCCGCAAGCGAGCGTCACTGGCGCGGTTAAACCCACACAACTGCATCCCGGAATGATGAAAAAATTTTTAGCGCTCGCCCTGATTGCGCCGTTGCTGATTTCGTGTTCCAGCTCTAAAAAAGCAGGCGAAGACTATAACGAAGCCTGGATCAAAGACACCAACGGTTTTGACATTTTGATGGGGCAGTTTGCCCATAATATTGAGAATTTATGGGGGTTTAACGAAGTCCTTATTGCAGGGCCGAAGGACTACGTTAAATACACCGACCAGTACCAGACGCGAAGCCATATTAACTTCGACGCCGGGACAATCACTGTTGAAACCATTGCCGGTACCGAACCGGCCGCACATCTGCGCCAGGCGATCATCAAAACCCTGCTGATGGGCGACGACCCCGGCTCTATCGACCTCTACTCCGACGTTGACGATATCCCCATCTCCAAAGAACCGTTCTTGTATGGCCAGGTGCTGGATAACAACGGCGAAGCCATTCGCTGGCAGTGGCGCGCTGTGCGCTTTGCCGATTATTTGCTGCAAACTCGCATGAAAAGCCGCAGCAACGGTTTACGCGTGATCTACAGCGTCACCATCAATCTGGTGCCAAACCACCTCGATAAGCGTGCGCACAAATACGTGGGTATGGTACGCCAGGCGGCACGGAAATATGGCGTGGAAGAGTCACTGATTCTGGCGATTATGCAGACCGAATCCTCATTTAACCCGTATGCGGTCAGCCGTTCCGATGCGCTGGGATTGATGCAGGTCGTGCAGCACAGCGCCGGGAAAGATGTGTTCCGTGCGCAGGGGAAATCCGGTACACCGGACAGAAACTATCTGTTTGATCCGCAAAGCAACATTGATACCGGTACTGCCTACCTGGCGATGCTGAACAATATTTATCTTTCCGGCATCACTAACCCAACATCACGCCGTTATGCGGTGATCACCGCCTATAACGGCGGCGCAGGTAGCGTGTTGCGCGTCTTCTCCAGTGATAAGGTGCAGGCGGCAAATATCATTAACAGCATGACGCCGGGGGATGTTTACGAAACCCTGACCAGCCGCCATCCGTCCGCGGAATCCCGCCGTTACCTCTATAAAGTGAATACGGCGCAGAAGACATACCGCCGCAATTAACTCCCTTCACCTTATGCCTCTTTCACGCATCACGCGGAAAGAGGCATAAGCGTTACCTTTGAGAGATGCAAACGGTTGCGTAAAATTGTGACATACGTCACCATATGGAATTGCAATCAGAGGAAGTTTGCATTTTTATGTCGGGCGTAACAAATTCACCACGCCGTCGATGATAGAATCCTGACACATAACAAAAGCAATTGTGCCCATTCCAACACCTAACCGTCTCCTTTGTGAGGAAATTAGCATGAATCTTAAGCTGCAGCTGAAAGTCATTATCTTTCTGCAGTTCTGCCTGTGGGGTAGCTGGCTGACTACACTTGGCTCTTATATGTTCGTCACCCTGAAATTTGAGGGTGCGGAAATCGGCGCCGTTTACAGCTCGCTGGGTATTGCCTCTCTGCTGATGCCAACGCTGCTCGGTATCATTGCGGATAAATGGCTGAGTGCAAAATGGGTTTACGCCCTTTGCCACCTGGTCGGGGCGATCACGCTGTTTATCGCTGCAGGTGTGACGACGCCGGGGGCTATGTTTGCCATTATTCTGCTCAACTCGCTGGCCTATATGCCAACGCTGGGCCTGGTAAACACCATCTCCTACTTCCGTTTGCAATCCGCCGGTCACGACATCGTGACAGAGTTCCCGCCAATTCGTATCTGGGGCACCATTGGCTTTATCCTGGCAATGTGGGCGGTGAGCTTCTCAGGTTTCGAACTGAGCCATATGCAGCTCTATATCGGCGCTGCGCTGTCGCTGCTGCTGAGCCTGATCTCTCTGACGTTACCGCACATTCCGGTGGCAAAAAGCAAAGAGAAACAGACCTGGGTGGAAATGCTCGGCCTGAACGCGTTTGCGCTGTTTAAAAACAAGCGCATGGCGATTTTCTTTATCTTCTCGATGCTGCTGGGCGCCGAGTTGCAGATCACCAACATGTTCGGCAACACCTTCCTGCACAGTTTCGATGCTAACCCGCTGTTTGCCAACAGCTTTATCGTGACCCATGCCTCGGTCATGATGTCGATTTCGCAGATTTCCGAAACCGCCTTCATCCTGGCTATTCCGTTCTTTATGAGCCGCTACGGCATTAAGAACGTCATGATGATCAGTATTTTCGCCTGGGTGCTGCGTTTTGGCCTGTTCGCCTTCGGCGACCCGACGCCGTTCGGTACCGTACTGCTGGTGCTGTCGATGATCGTGTACGGCTGTGCATTCGACTTCTTCAACATCTCTGGCTCCGTATTTGTGGAGAAAGAAGTCAGCCCGGCCATCCGCGCCAGTGCACAGGGTATGCTGCTGATGATGACCAACGGTTTCGGTTGCATCCTCGGCGGTATGGTGAGCGGTAAAGTGGTGGAGATTTACACCACTGCAGGCGTGACCGACTGGAAAACCGTATGGTTGATTTTCGCCGGTTATTCGCTGGTACTGGCGTTCGCGTTCATCACGATGTTTAAGTACAAACACGTGCGCGAACCGGCAGGCGTCGCGCAAAAAGCGTAAGACAAAAAACCCGGCCTGAGCGCCGGGTTTTTTATTGGCCTGTTGCCGGATGATGGCCTCGCCCTATTCCTCCGGCAAAAACAGCTTAAGGGAGCGATGCCAGCACATACGCGACGGCCAGTAAGTCCGCGCTACCGCCGGGGCTTAAGCGCCTCGCCATCAACGCATTATCCATTTCCCGCAGGGAATCGCTATTCCACGAGGTCGCCAGCAATGCGGCCGCATAATCCTGTACATAACGCAGCCCTGCCATACCCCCACGCGATACCAGATTGCTGTCGGCGTTGGCGGCCATCAGGCGCAGCAGCGCGTTGTGCAAGCGGCGCTCCCCTTGTTCCTGATGCCAGAACGGCAATACCGCGCGTCGTACGGTGATAAAGCCCTGTTCAACTTCTCCGCGAGCCCCGGTCAGGCCATAGGCATGAAATTGCTTCTCGCCAGCGGTGGCTGCTTGCGGTCGCGCCATCAGCTCACGCGCCACCAGGCCACGACAAATTTCACTGACCTGACGGCACAATGCATCAGCGCTAACCACTCGGTTTTGCCCCTGCAAGCGCCCGGCAGCGAAACATAACAACCCTAGCGAAAAGATGCCGCCTTTATGGGTATTCACCCCGTTTGTGGCGCTGAGCATGGCCTGTTCACAGGCGATGCCCTGAGGTCGTAACAGGCGTAACTGCTCGCTGGCGGGTTTATGGGCATGTGCTTGCCCAGCCTGCATAAACGCGGAAAACCAGGGCGTGATAGCCGCAATGCTCTTCACAAACAGAGCGTGGTCCATATCCTGGTGCGAGCCGGAATTCGCTCTGTCCACCAGCCCCGGTTTCGGGGTTAAATCCAGTTCAATACGCAACGCCCGCGCGGCAAGCGTGGGCACATCGTCTTGTTGGGGGTTAGTCGCGAGCAAACCAGCCATCAATCAATCTCTCTACACGCCCGACCACATCCTCAACCGGATGGCGACGAGAGCGTGCGCAGCCGTGTGCAGGCTCGTCGCATACCAGGCAGCGGCGCGTGTTCAGATCCAGCGAATGTCGGCCAACTTGTCCGTTGTCCGGGCAAAAAACATCAAAATCCCACAATCTACCCAGCGGATGCGTTTGCTCCATCTCCACGCAGCAAGCTTTGATTTCCACCGCCGGATGCGCCACGCACCACAAGGCTTCTGCGCCGGTTGGCAACCACAGCACCTGTCTGTCCAGCACGTTCCAGCGATGCTGCCACAGCAACTGGTCGCAGGCTTGCAACGCCACCCCCATGGTATTGCGATAGCGGATACTGTCTTTAACCGCGCCGGGCGTCACCAGCGTCAGCGAAATAACCGGTTGTTGATAGTGAGCGAGCCAGTCAGCCTGACGCGCCGCGCGGCTATCTTTCGCCGCCAGCAGCGCTTCAAGGCTGACGCCCGCTCTCACGGGCGTCAGTGTGGTCATTGATTTTCCTCTTTAACCTGACGGACAACGTCAATCACGCTGCCGTCGCGGTAGCGGATCACCCCGACGATACGGTCGGTAAAGGCGATCGGTTTCGGTTCACCGGTCAGGGAGATGGCACGTTGATAAAGCGCGTCGATATCCACGATTTTCAGTCCAGCCGCCAGCAGGCGTTCGCGAATTTCCGGGCGCGCCGGGTTAACGGCAATTCCGTGGTCGGTCACCAGCACATCGATGCTTTCCCCTGGTGTCAGCAGTGTGGTTACCCGTTTTACCACGGTCGGGATACGGCTACGCAGCAGAGGCGCAACCACAATGGTCAGGTTTGCCGCTGCAGCCACATCACAGTGACCACCGGACGCGCCACGCATCACACCATCGGAACCAGTAATTACGTTAACGTTAAAATCGACGTCAATTTCTAGCGCGCTGAGAATCACCACATCCAGTTGATCGCAGCTTGCCGCTTTACCACCGGGGTTGGCGTAGACGTTGGTGGAGATTTCCACATGGTTCGGGTTACGACGCAGTGATGCCGCCGCTTCGCTGTCAAAGCACTGGGTATCCAGCAGTTTTTCGATTAACCCTTTTTCATGCAGATCCACCAGGCTACCGGTGATACCGCCAAGCGCAAAACGGGCTTTCACACCGTGGCGCTCCATTTTCTCTTCCATAAAGCGGGTCGCTGCGGTGGACGCCGCACCGGACCCCGTCTGCATGGAGAAGCCGTCTTTGAAATAGCCGGAGTGTTCAATCACATCGGCGGCATAACGAGCGATCATCAGTTCACGCGGGTTACTGGTCACACGGGCTGCACCCACGCTGATTTTGGCCGGATCGCCAACGCTCTCCACCTGAACGATCAGATCCACCTGATTCTGACTGAGGCTTGCCGGCATATTCGGGAACGGCACCAGCTCTTCGGTCAGCAACACCACTTTTTTGGCGAACTGCGCATCCACCATCGCGTAACCCAACGAGCCGCAGGACGATTTGCCCTGCGTACCGTTGGCATTACCAAATTCGTCGCTGCACGGTACGCCAAGGAAAGCGACATCGATGTTCAGCTCACCGTCCTGCAACAATTTCACGCGACCACCGTGGGAGTGAATTTGTACCGGTTCGTCCATCAGCCCGTGGGAGATAGCATCTGCCAGCTTGCCGCGCATACCGGAGGTATAAATCCGGGTGATCACGCCATTCTGAATATGCTCGATCAGCGCATCGTTACAGGTCATCAGTGAACTGGAGGCCAGCGTCAGGTTTTTAAAACCCAGACGCGCCAACGTCGCCACCACGTTATTGATCACGCGGTCGCCTTCGCGAAACGCATGATGGAAAGAGATCGTCATACCGTCTTTCAGGCCGCTGCGGGCAATGGCATCTTCCAGCGTGGCGCAGAGTTTACGCGTATGTTTGCTGTTAACGTCCGCCAGCCACGGCGTGGCGGCATGGGCGCTCTCAAAGGGTTTTAAATCACGCAGATGGGGGAAATTAACGTGAAGAAGCTCTGTTTGATTCATTGTTCTGTCCTTAATGACGCACGCCGGACGCAGCCGCACGTTCCAGCACCATCTGCGCGTGATTAATAATGGGGGCGTCGATCATTTTGCCGTTCAGCGATACAACACCAAGGCCGTTGCGTTCACCCTCTTCCGCCGCTTCGATAACCCGTTTAGCATGGTCAACTTCCTGCTGGGTGGGGGCATAGGCGTTGTGCAGCAGGTCGATCTGACGCGGGTTAATCAACGACTTACCGTTAAAGCCCATTTTGCGGATCAGGTCGACTTCACGCAGGAAACCGGCTTCGTCATTCACGTCTGACCACACCACGTCAAAGGCATCAATACCGGCGGCGCGGGCAGCATGCAGTACGGCGCAACGCGCGTAGAACAGCTCAGTGCCGTCGCCACGTTCGGTTTGCATATCCATCACATAGTCAAACGCCGCCAGCGCAATGCCGATCAAACGTTGAGAACTACGGGCAATGGCCACAGCATTGATAACGCCGATAGCGGACTCAATTGCCGCCATCACACGTGTGGAGCCCACTTCGCGGCCGCACGCCAGCTCGATGCGTTCCAGATGGCGTTCCAGTTCGTAGATATCTTCCGGGGTGTCGGTCTTCGGTAAGCGCACCACATCCACCCCGGCGCGAACGACGGCTTCCAGATCCGGCAAACCGAACGGCGTGTTCAGTGGGTTAATGCGCACCACGGTTTCAATGTCCTGGTACATCGGGTGTTGCAGCGCATGAAATACCAGCAGACGCGCCGTGTCTTTTTCACGCAGAGCGACAGCGTCTTCCAGATCGAACATGATCGAATCCGGGCGGTAGATAAACGCGGTGGAGAGCATGGCGGCGTTAGCGCCTGGCAGAAACAGCATGCTACGACGAAGTTTTTTCACAGCAGTTTCCCCCAGTCAATTTCAGTGCCTTCAGCGGCACGCAGGATAGCGCTTTGCAGACGGGCGCGAATAACGCAATCCAGCGCGCCTTTATCTTCAATAATCACCAGCCCCTGATGGACGTCCATCGCGCGTAACGTGGCATTGACCACCTGGCGGATTTGATCGCCAAACTGCTTAATCACTTCGCTGTGCACAACGACTTCCAGCTCGCCCGCAGTCGGGGCTATTTTCACCATCAGGTCGCTGGACTCCATGGTCCCGGCCAGCGCCTCCCTCACAATTTTCATAATGACATTCCTGATTTTTAAGCGACTTCCGCGCTGTAATGGGATTCAAGGTGCGCGAAAGTGGTATCCGGTACGATTTCCCGAATGCGGGAAAACTGGTGTGTTTTGAGTAAACGGCGAACTTCCGAGGCGGAGATGGCATTGCCGGTGGCTTTAATGCGCGGAATTTCCACCACCTCCACGACGCCTGCCAGCAGCTGATGCATGGTTTGGTTGTACTGGCGGGTGATATCGCAAAACGGCTCGCTGCCGATAAAGCGGTGGGTAATCCCCAGCGCCGGGGCGATATAATTGCGGAAGATAAGCAGATCGATTTCGCTCCACGCCTGCTGCACTTTGCCGGTCTCTTTCAGGAAGTAGGCCGGGAAGGTGGCGCGGGAAATAATGTACTGAGAGCCTTCATGCACGGTGACGTTCGCCAAATGCGACACGCCTGCTTTCACCATTTTTAAGCGTGCGGCAAAGGGAAAGAACGAAGCGTCTTCACGCACCACAAACAGGTGCAGCCAGTCGCACGCCTGCGCAGCCTGCTCGACCAGATGGCGATGCCCAAGGGTAAAAGGATTGGCGTTCATCACAATCGCGCCAATACGCTTTCCCGGCATGCGATCTGCCTGCAACGTGCGGCAATAGCGCTGAATCCCTGACGGCGTGTTTTCCATCAGAATGGCATTATTGCCGCTCTGCGCAACAGGCCAGAATCCGCTGTGCTGAAAGCGCTCCCGGTTACAGGGGCGAGTGCACAGAAACAGATGAAAGTGGCCGCGCGCCAGCGCCAGGTGTTCAACTTCTGCCAGGAGTTGCGCGCTGAGGTTCTCACCGCGCATCTCTTCATCTACTGCCACGCACTTGATGACGTTGTCGGCCAGGCCCGCACAACCCACCAGTCGGTTTCCCGACCAGGCTTCAACGAAAGTGGTGATATCGTGGTCCATACCTAAGCCGCTGTCAGCGAGCAACGTGCGGATAGAGGCCAGCCGTTGAGTATTGCCGTTGACTTCCGCTACGCGGAAGTCGATGGGGGGTCGTGCTTGCATGGTGTTGCCTTCGTCCTTAGTGCGCCGCCGTCAGCGCATGCGCTGGCGCATCGATAATCACATTGCTGAGGTGACCGATATTCTCGATTTCCACTTCAATGCGATCGCCCGCTTTCATGAACAGCGGCGGGTTACGTTTTTTGCCGACGCCGCCCGGTGAACCGGTGATGATGACGTCGCCTGGCGTCAGGCTGGTGAAGGTACTGATGTACTCGATAAGCTCGGCCACCTTATGGATCATGCTGGCGGTGTTGTCGTCCTGCACCATACGGCCATTCAGCCAGGTACGGATAGCAAGCGCATGCGGATCCGGGATCTCATCCGCGGTGGTCATCCACGGGCCAAACGCGCCTGTCTGCCGCCAGTTTTTGCCTGCGGTAAACCAGGTGTGCTGCCAGTCACGTGCGGAACCATCCATATAGCAGCTATAACCCGCCACATGACTTAACGCCGTCTCGCGGGAAATATTTTCACCACCTTTACCCATGATCACCGCCAGTTCGCCTTCGTAGTCGAATTCGCTGGAGTGACGCGGTTTAAGCACCGGTGCGTTATGCCCGGTCTGCGAGTCGGCAAAGCGGACAAACAGCGTCGGTGCCGGGTTGTGCTGATCAAATTCTTTGCGTTTTTCGGCGTAGTTCATGCCAACACAGAGAATTTTGCCGGGGTTATCGATCACGGGCAGAAAATCGAGATCATCGAAGCGGAGTTCCGGTGCTTCACCGACAAACTGCTGTGCCTCGTTCAGCGCGTTGGCCGCGAGCAGTGATTTCAAATCACCGTAACGATCGCCCAGGCGCTTACCCAGATTGATGACGCCATCAGCCTTGACGATGCCGTAGCTACGGATCCCCTGATGGACAAAGCTTGCGAGTTTCATATCAGTTCCTGTAATGCTTAATCAAACGAGGAAATTGCCAAGGACCAGCAGTGACACCGACACGTTGATCGCGCCGCCAATACGGGTCGCAATCTGTGCAAACGGCATCAGGCTCATGCGGTTACCCGCCGTCAGGATGGCAACATCCCCTGTCCCGCCCTGACCGCTCTGGCAGCAGGAAACGATGGCCACATCAATAGGATGCATGCCAATCTTTTTACCCACGAAGAAGCCAGTCGTAACCAGTGCGGAAACGGTACTCACGATCACCAGCAAGTTGTCGATGGTGAAAGCGTGAACCAGTTCTTCCCACGGCGTGATCGCCACGCCAACCGCGAAGAGAATCGGATAGGTGACCGAGGTCTGGAAGAATTTGTACACCACCTGAGAGCCTTCCAGCAGGCGCGGAGAAACGCCATGTACCAGCTTGATCAGGACAGCAACAAACAGCATGCCGACCGGTGCAGGCAGGCCAATCAGTTTGTGGCCAAGCATGCCGATCATGTACAGCAGTACTGCCAACAGTGCGCCAGCTGCAATAGTGGTCACATCGGTTTTGCCGGAGAATGCCGGTGCCGCCGGAGCCTGTTCATCACCGTTGCTGCGGTTAGGCATCAGTTGGCCTTCACCGGTCAAATGTGGGAAGCGTTTACCGAGCTGGTTCAGACAACCAGAGATAATGATGGCAGTCAGGCCACCCAGCATTACCATTGGCAGTACACGACCCAGTGCAACACCCTGATCCATATGCAGCAGCGTGGCGTAACCAATAGAGAGCGGAATCGCCCCTTCACCCACACCACCGGCCATGATCGGCAGAATAATAAAGAAGAAGATCTGGAACGGTTCCATACCGAGCATCAGGCCAACGCCCATGCCTACCAGCATGCCAACAATTTCACCGCACAGCATCGGGAAGAAGATACGCAGGAAACCCTGAATCAGGGTGGTGCGGTTCATGCTCATGATGCTGCCGACAATGATGCAGCAGATATAGAGATAGAGGATGTTGGTGGATTTATAGAACTTGGTGGTAGATTCCACGACCACGTCCGGCAGCAGACCGTAATAGACCATCGCCGAAGGAATAAAGGTTGCGCAAATCGCCGCAGCGCCCAGCTTACCGATGATCGGCAAACGCTTACCGAATTCACCACAGGCAAAGCCGAAGAACGCCAGCGTAGCGACCATCACCACGATATCGCTGGGAAGCTTGCCGCCCAGACAGTCAATCGCAATCAACGCACCCGCCAGCAGGAATAACGGCAGTGGAATAATCCCTACCTTCCAGGTATCCATAATGTGCCACCACTTATCTTTAAGTGATGTTTTTTGAATCGCCAGCGATTCAGAGGTAACAGAAAATGAATCGTCAGTTGTGCTCATAATTAAGCCCCTTGGTTATTTTGTGCGTACAGACTAAAGGGCTAAACACACACTTTATGTGAGGAGCTGCATAATAAAATTGGAGTTTTAATGGCGCCTATGGTTTTTATGGTTTCTTTTATTTTGTGTGATTTAAGCCTTAATAATGCGCGTGGTTTTTATGGTTTTTATATATAGAAATACAACTTAATAACATTTCCCAAAAAGAATATTTAACAGGCCGTTTTTCAGCGTCAGCGCTTGCTGTGCAAGGGATCACAAGTTTCCAGTAAACTGCGTACGGCAGCAAAAAAAGATGGTACATTGGCGCATTGTTAGCTGCTGTGCGTACCGTCATGAAAGTATCCTTTCAAATCAAACTTTTTATTTCGCTGGTGCTTTTCTTCTCCGGCCTTTTTGCCTTGCTGGGGGTTTATTATTACAAGGATGTCGGTCGTCAGCTATACCAGGAAATGAGCGTCAGAGCAAAAATACAAGCTGAAGAAATAGCGATTATTCCGAATTTACGCAAGGCCGTTGCTGAAAAAGATATTCCGGCAATTACCCAGTTTATGCATCAGGTAGTATCCCACAGTGACGCCAGCTTTATTGTTATCGGTGATAATAAGGGCCTGCATTTATTTCACTCGGTGCATGCCAATGTTGTGGGTAAGACGCTGATAGGCGGCGATAACGAAGAAGTGCTGCGAGGTTTAACTACCACCACGATCCGCAAAGGAGGCTTAGGTATTTCCCTGCGCAGTAAAGCGCCGATATTCGACGATAACGGGCAGGTCGTGGGAATTGTTTCCGTGGGATATCTGACCAGCTATCTGGATACTATTACGCTTGGCAAAGCGATCAATATTTTTATTGCTGCCGTGTTGCTGCTCGTCGCGCTCTTTATCTTTTCCTGGTTTTTCACCCGCGGAATTAAAAAACAGATCTTCTCGCTGGAACCGCGGGAAATTGGTCTGTTAGTGCGCCAGCAAAAAGCAATGATGGAGTCCATTTATGAAGGGGTGATCGCCGTCGACAGCGAACTGCGCATTGAGGTGATAAACCAGGCCGCGCGCAAACTGTTGGGACTGAGCCAACCTACCCGTGCCCTGCGCGGACTGGCCATTGGCGACGTGATTGCACCGGTGCCCTTTTTCACCCGCACGGTGATGCTGGAGCACGACACCCACGATGAGATCTGCTGTTTTAACACCTTAACAGTGATCGCCAGTCGGGTGCGCATTATGCTGGAGGATAAATTACAGGGCTGGGTAATCACCTTCCGCGACCGCAATGAGATAGACAGCCTCAGCGCGCAACTCAGTCAGGTTAAACGCTATGTTGATAACCTGCGCATTATGCGCCACGAGCAATTAAACCGCATGACCACACTCTCGGGTCTGCTGCATATGGAGCGTTACGACGAGGCGGTGCGTTACATTCAGGCGCAGTCTGAGCACGCGCAGGAATTGCTGGACTTTATCTCGTCGCGTTTTAGCTCGCCGACCTTATGCGGGCTGCTGTTGGGCAAAGCGGCACGCGCCCGTGAAAAAGGCGTCGAACTGGCGTTTGATCCGCTGTGCAGGATGGATCGCGCCTGTCTCGCGCTGGGGGAAGCGGAACTGATCTCGATCATCGGCAATCTGCTGGATAACGCCATTGAGGCAACGCAGCGTGCAGCGCTGCCGCACGAACCGGTGGAAGTATTGATCCTGCTGAATGAACGGGAGCTGATTATTGAAGTAGCGGATCGCGGTATCGGTATCGACCCGACTATTCGCGAGCACATTTTTGAACGCGGGATGACCACCAAACACAGTGGCGATCATGGTATTGGCCTCTATTTGATCGCCAGTTATGTGACACAGGTAGGCGGATCGATCGACGTTTCTGATAACGATCCCCGCGGTGCGATTTTTTCTTTGTTTATTCCTGAAGCGGGCAACGTACAGCGTCCCGTACCGACCCTGGAAGATCAGAATTATGCGACATGAACTGATAGACGTGCTGATAGTAGAAGATGAAAACGCGCTTGCGCAGCTTCATGCTGAACTGATCAGCAAACATCCGCGTTTACGTCTGGTGGGCATTGCCTCATCCCTTGCCGAAGCAAAGGTGTTGCTGAACAGTACGCAGCCGCAACTGGTTTTACTCGACAATTACCTGCCGGACGGTAAAGGCATTACGCTTATCAGCGATCCGCTGATTACCCGCGCCAACTGTTCGGTCATTTTTATCACCGCCGCCAGCGACATGGACACCTGTAGCCTGGCTATCCGCAACGGCGCTTTCGACTATATCCTCAAACCGGTGTCCTGGAAGCGGTTAAGCCAGTCGCTGGAGCGTTTTGTGCAATTTGCCGAGCAGCAACGGGTATGGAAAATCGTCGACCAGCAGAACGTCGACTCGCTCTATCAGCTACAGGCCAAAAACTACCGCCAGGATAACGGCAGTAAAGGTATTGAAGAGAATACGCTGGCGCTGGTGCAAAAGTTGTTTGCTGATGAGGCTGAACGTTGTTTTTCCGTTGATGAAGTGGTAAGCGAAACGGGGCTGAGTAAAACCACTACCCGACGCTACCTGGAACACTGCGTGGAGGCGGGTTTTCTGGCGGTAGAGATGCAATACGGCAAGATTGGGCATCCACGCCGTATGTACCGGCGCGTAGCCGCGTGATGATTGCCCTCTTCCCCAGGGGAGAGGATGGAAAACGGCGCCATACACATCTCCCTCTCCCCTCAGGGGAGAGGGTTGGGGTGAGGGGAAAAACTACTTCAACACATACCCGTACAAACGCTTGATCCCGTCCGCATCCGTTTCGGAATAGACGCCCTGCAATTCCGGCGAGAAGCCCGGCAACAGATTTACGCCCTCTTCCAGTGCCAGGAAATAGCGTTGCACCGCGCCACCCCATACTTCCCCCGGCACCACACACAGCACCCCCGGCGGGTACGGGAGCGCGCCTTCAGCGGCAATACGCCCTTCCGCTTCGCTGATGCGCACCAATTCCACATTGCCACGAATAAATTCGCTGTTGGCATCCTGCGGATTCATCACCACTGGGGGCAGGCTCTCTTTGCGGAACATCGCTTTTTGCAGATCTTTCACCCCGAAGCTGACATATAAATCATGCATCTCCTGGCACAGTTCGCGCAGCGTGTAATCGCGGTAGCGCACCGGATATTTGTTGAAGATGGTCGGCAGCACATCCGCCAGCGGCGTATCGTCTTCAATATGCTGTTCGAACTGACCTAGCATCGCCACCAGTTGCGCCATCTTCTCTTCGCTTTCCGCTGGTGTCAGCAGGAACAGGATTGAATTGAGATCGCACTTCTCCGGCACAATGCCGTTTTCGCGCAGGAAGTGCGCAAGAATGGTCGCCGGAATACCGAACTCTGTGTACTCGCCGGTTTCAGCATCAATACCTGGCGTGGTCAGTAGCAGCTTGCAGGGATCGACAAAGTACTGTTCCCGCGCATAGCCCTCAAACCCGTGCCATTTATCGCCCGGTTCAAAACTGAAGAAACGACGTTCGCGGGCAATATTCTCCGTAGGATGATCCTGCCACGGTCGACCGGCGATTTCTGGCGGCACAAATGGCCTGATCATTTTGCAGTTGGCGATGATCGCTTTGCGCGCTTCAATCCCCAGAGTCACGCACTCCGCCCACAGGCGGCGACCGCTCTCGCCCTGGTGAATTTTGGCGTTAACGTCCAGCGCTGCGAACAACGGGTAAAACGGACTGGTGGACGCATGCAGCATAAAGGCGTTGTTGAGCCGCTTATGCGGGCAAAAACGCGCCTGACCACGCAGGTGGTTATCTTTTTTATGGATCTGCGACGTTTGCGAGAACCCCGCCTGCTGTTTGTGCACTGACTGGGTGACGAAGATCCCCGGATCGTTTTCATTGAGCTCCAGCAGCAGCGGCGAGCAATCCGCCATCATCGGAATAAACTGCTCGTAGCCCACCCACGCGGAGTCAAACAGAATGTAATCACACAGGCTGCCGATTTTGTCGATCACCTGGCGGGCGTTGTAAATGGTGCCATCGTATGTGCCAAGCTGGATCACCGCCAGGCGGAACGGGCGCGGCTGGTTAGCTTTTTCCGGGGCGACTTCGCGGATCGCATCGCGCAGATATTTTTCATCAAAGCAATGCTCATCAATACCACCGATAAAACCAAACGGATTACGCGCGGCTTCAAGATAGATCGGCGTCGCACCCGCCTGGATCAGCGCGCCATGATGGTTGGATTTGTGGTTATTGCGGTCGAACAACACCAGGTCGCCACGCGTCAACAGCGCGTTCGTTACCACTTTGTTGGCGGCGGAAGTGCCGTTAAGCACAAAATAGGTTTTGTCAGCGTTAAACACTTTGGCGGCAAATTTTTGCGCATGCTTGGCGGATCCTTCATGGATCAACAAGTCGCCCAGTTTGACATCCGCGTTGCACATGTCGGCGCGAAAGACGTTTTCACCGAAAAAATCATAGAACTGTCGCCCGGCCGGGTGCTTTTTAAAAAACGCGCCGTGCTGATGTCCGGGGCAAGCAAAGGTGCTGTTATCCATCTCAACGTACTGGCGCAGCGTATCGAAAAAGGGTGGCAACAGATGGTCTTCATAATCGCAGGCGGCAGTTTCCAGCTCCAGCCAGTCCTGCGCTTTACCGCCGATCACTGCCGTTACACCGTCCGGCATTTCAACAGGCTCGTTAGCAAACAAGAACACCGGCAGATTAAAGCCAGTCCGTTTCAGCAACGCCAGAATGCCACTATGACTCTCCGCCACCGTCATGACGACTGCCGCCACATCCGTAAAATCGGTACTGTCCAGCGTCACGGCTTCGCGGTGAGTGGAAAGTTGGGACACCAGCTCACGGCTGACGGCAATTTTCATTGATTTCATAAGCACGAATACCCGTTTCAGGGGAGTAAAAGACCCCGGGCAAAGCGGTGGCTTCACCCAACGAACGTGTCTGACTGGGACCAGCTCCGACCGCCAGACATCAGTAAAAGCAGACAGCTTCTGATCTTACTGTTGTCCTACAGTGAGCGTACGATACCCTCACCGCATGGTGAGAGACGTAGGGGACAAAACGATACGGGCGCCCATTCGCATGCTGGCGTAAAGCGTGTGACAAACAGTGTTAATGTACGTCATCAGGCAGCCCCGTGAAGGTAGAGGAAAATTCGCGCAATCATGGCATCTTTCCCCGGGTGGTGCAACCAACGGGGCGGCTCAACCGCATAAAAATGCTATTCTGTGCGTTATCTTATTCAGTTTTATGAACATCAGGGAGAGAGGGTGTGTTAACGGGTCCCTTTATTAATGCTGCTGCCGTTTTAATCGGCGGTAGCCTCGGTGCGCTGCTCAGCCACCGTCTGCCGGAGCGCGTACGCTCTTCTATGCCATCGATATTCGGCCTCGCATCATTGGGGATCGGTGTTTTGCTGGTGATCAAGTGTGTCAACCTGCCGGTGATGGTGCTCGCCACGCTGGTCGGCACATTAATTGGCGAGCTGTGTTACGTTGAGCGCGGGATCAGCGGTGGCGTTAACGCCCTGCGCAACCTGGTGCTAAAGCGCAAAAGCGGCGAAGCCAATAGCGCGCATGAATCGTTTATTCAGAGTCTGGTGGCCATCATTATTCTGTTCTGCGCCAGCGGCACCGGGATTTTTGGCGCGATGCGCGAAGGGATGACCGGCGATCCAAGCATTCTTATCGCCAAGGCGTTTCTGGATTTCTTTACGGCGGTTATCTTTGCCACCTCGCTCGGGTTTGCCGTGGCGATCATTTGCGTACCGATGCTGGTTATTCAGCTTACGCTCGCCACCTGCGCAACACTCATCCTGCCGCTGACCACGCCCGCCATGATGGGAGATTTCACTGCTGTGGGCGGAATTTTGCTGCTGGCAACCGGGCTGCGCATTTGCGGGATTAAGATGTTTGCCGTGGCGAATATGCTGCCTGCACTGGTGATCGCCATGCCGATTTCCACACTGTGGACAGCGTTTTTTGCCTGACACGGCGTGCGTTTTCAACAAAGTGGTGATAGATTGTGCAGTCTGCAACGAATTAAAGAAATTTCGTTGACGGAGCGCGGTGAATCAGGTTTAATGCGCCCCGTTGCCCGGATAGCTCAGTCGGTAGAGCAGGGGATTGAAAATCCCCGTGTCCTTGGTTCGATTCCGAGTCCGGGCACCACTTATTTAGAGAACCCAGCCTACGGCTGGGTTTTTGCTTTCTGTTTTCCGGACTCTCCATCGAACTTCGTTCGATTATTCGCCGCAAGCGGCTCACCCCTTCGGGGCCAGCGCGACAAGCGCGCTGTTCAACGCCTGCGGCGTTAGTCCGGGTCCGGGCACCACTTATTCAGAGAACCCAGCCTACGGCTGGGTTTTTGCTTTCTGTTTTCCGGACTCTCCATCGAACTTCGTTCGATTATTCGCCGCAAGCGGCTCACCCCTTCGGGGCCAGCGCGACAAGCGCGCTGTTCAACGCCTGCGGCGTTAGTCCGGGTCCGGGCACCACTTATTCAGAGAACCCAGCCTATGGCTGGGTTTTTGCTTTTCTGCTTCCGGACTCTCCATCGAATTTCGTTCAATGATAAAAAAACCACCTCCGCGGAGGTGGTTTTGGGTGACAACAGAGGAATCTCAGTCGCGGGTCTGACTCATCACAGTTGTGATGTAATCGGCAAGCTTTGCCACAAAGGGCATGGTCAGCATGGTCATATGATTACCAGGGTTGAGCAGAGGAGTTAATCGCTCTGCATATGCAGACCATACCGCATTATGTTTTTCTCTTGCTACGCAGTCCCCCTCCTGGGCATTAATCATATGCATCACCCCGCGGTAGCGAGTCGCCGGGTAATACGACGTGTTTAAGTTCGCTTTTATGACCTGAAATACCCCCTCCAGTGCGGAAAGCGGCGTTTTGTTTGTATATAAACCGGCATCCACCAGAACCTGATGCAAATAGCCAAGTTGCTCTTTCGGTGCCAGGGGTGATAACTCTTCCCACGTCACAGGAAGAGTCCGGTTCAGCATTAAGTTATAAATATCAATCAACTTCATTATCGCCTCACGATGAGAGGCCGATTGTTTACTTCCCGGCGCCCTGCTATCAATCACAATCAGATCGGAAACGCTTTCACCCTGCGCCTGTAATTGCAGTGCAATTTCCAGCGCGATCCAGCCGCCAAACGAGTGGCCGACAACGAAGTAAGGCCCGCACGGCTGTATTTGCCGCATTGCATAAATATAGTCGCGCGCTGTCTCTTCAACCGTCAGGTGAGGCATGCGGGTAACCTCGGTTAATCCCCGGGCCTGCAATACATAAACCGGTGAGCTGACAGGCAAAAGCCCCGCAAGATCGAGAAAACTGAACGCAGACGCCCCCGCGCCGGGTATGCAAAAAAGTGGCGGCTCTGTTTTTACCCCCTCGTGCATGATCACTACCGGGTTATAGGGCGTCTGAGGCAACAGATGTGCAGACAGATACGCTGCCAATTGTGCAAGCCGGGGTTGCTGCATGATGGAGTGATGGGTTCCTCCTACCGGATGCAGTGATGAGCGCTCACCCACAATGCCGTGCCAACCACGCCATCTGTCCTCGTTTTCCTGCGTCTCTGCCGTGTACAAATTGACAGTAAAGTCTGAGGACGACGGCCTGTATTTCAGCCCGAGCGGCCTGATATAAAGCGCCGTATTTAACCGCAGCAACAGTGCTTCACAGGTCATATCGTCGGGTAACCAGCGGTGAAAAGAACAGAGGTCAACGGCTTTTTTCTCATCAATCGGTCGTTGAAGTTGCGCTAATACCGCCCGGTCGCTCTCCGGCACATAGTTGGATAAAAACGTCAGTATCATTGCATCTCTTTGTTCCGCTGCGGAAAGCGCGTCGAAAGCGCTATTCTGCAGCAAAGCGGGGTGATAACTGTCGATCATCCCGATAAAAGCAATCTCCTCCCCGCGCTGATGCAACTGACAGGCTATTTCATAACTTAGCAGCCCCCCTAATGACCAACCGCAGAGGTAATAAGGCCCATGGGGCTGAACGCGACGGATGGCTTCTGCATGGTAAGCAGCAAGCGCCTCCAGTGACGTAGGCGGATTCTCCAGAGCATACATGCCCAATGCGTGCAGCACATATACCGGGCGATCGACCTGAAGTAATGAGGCGAGAGGCGAATAAACCAGCGGATCGCCTGAAGGCTCATGCACAAAGAAAAGCGGCGGCTGAGCCCCCTCCGCGCGCAGCAGCAACGGGTTATCGTCCAAAGGAAATGTTGTGAGTTTCCCTGGGCGTTTAACGGCTACGGCAAGCTGACGCAATATCGGATGAGCAAAGAGTATTGCCAGCGAGGTTTCCATACCGGCTCGGGCCAGACGATTCAGCAACTGCACCGCCATCAGCGAGTGGCCGCCAAGCTCGAAGAAGTTGTCATGCCGCCCGACGCGCTCCAGCCCCAGCAGGTCACACCACACTGCCGCCAGTTCCCGTTCGGTCTCCCCTTCCGGCGCTTCGTACCCCTGTGTCACCACCGA
>NZ_FMAY01000014.1:44513-135555 GCF_900094925.1 Kosakonia oryzendophytica
CCGACGCGCTCCAGCCCCAGCAGGTCACACCACACTGCCGCCAGTTCCCGTTCGGTCTCCCCTTCCGGCGCTTCGTACCCCTGTGTCACCACCGATGCACTGTCCGGCACCGGCAGTGCACGCCGGTCCAGCTTGCCGTTCGCCGTCAGCGGGAACGCCGCCACCGTCACCCACGCCGCAGGCAGCATGTACTCCGCCAGCGTCTGTGACAGCTGCTGTCGCAGCACTCCCGGCGACAGCGTGTGCCCCGGCTCCGCCACCAGGTAGGCAACCAGCCGCTTCTCACCCGGCGTGTCCTCCCGCACCGTCACCACCGCGTCGCGCACCCCGTCGCACGCCACCAGGGCCGCCTCCGTCTCCCCCGGCTCAATGCGGAACCCGCGCAGCTTGACCTGAAAGTCATTGCGCCCCAGATACTCTATGTTGCCGTCCGCCCGCCAGCGGCCCAGGTCTCCGGTCCGGTACATCCGCTGACCCTCCCCGCCCGCAAACGGGTCTGCCAGGAAACGCTCCGCCGTCAGTTCCGGACGGTTCAGGTAGCCGCGTGCCACCCCGTCGCCGCCGATATACAGCTCGCCCGTCACGCCGACCGGCACCGGCTGGCCCCGTTCGTCCAGAATATAGATGCGTGTATTGGCGAGAGGTTGCCCAATAACAGGGAGGGCAAGGCAGTTGTCAATCAAGCAGATAGTGGCATCGACGGTGCATTCAGTGGGGCCATAGACATTAAAAAAACGGATCTGCTTTATTGTTTGCAATGTTGTCCATGTTGAAGATGAGATCGCGTCTCCGCCAACGAGGACCCATCGTGGTTGTGGGTTACGCATGTCGCCCAAACCAGCCTCAAGAAGCCCTTGTAATTGAACAGGGGTGCAATCAACAACATCCACATCATGGCGCAATAAGAATTGCAAAAATGCCCCGCTATCTTTGCGCACGGCTTCCGGGACAATGATTAAAGTATGCCCCGACAGCAGTTGCAGCCAGCACTGTACGGACGCATCAAAGACAATGCTGGCATTCATTGTCACGCGGCACGGTTGTGGCAAACCCAGCCTGCTCTTCAGCGCTGAATGCAGGTTGATAACACAGCGGTGCTCCACCATCACCCCTTTAGGCTGCCCGGTGGAGCCCGAGGTGTAAATCACATACGCCAGATGCCGCGACGTCAGCCCTTCCGGGGACGGGTTGCACTCCGTTTCCGCTTCCCCGTCAGCGGCCAGTGTGTCCAGCCACACCTGCGGCACCGCACACCCCGGCGGTACTCCCTGCCCGCTCACGCTCACCAGCGCCACCGGCTCCGCATCCGCCAGCATCCTCTCCAGCCGTCCCGCCGGACTGGCCGGATCCAGCGGCAGGTACGCCCCGCCTGCCTTCAGGATCCCCAGCAGCGCCACCACCGTCTCCGTACTCCGTGCCATACACACCGCCACCCGCGCATCCGGCCGCACGCCCAGCGCCATCAGACGGTGCGCCAGCCGGTTTGCCCGCCGGTTCAGCGCGTCGTAGCTCAGCGACGCCCCCTCACACACCACCGCCACCGCTTCCGGTGTGCGCCGCACCTGCGCCTCAAACAGACGGTGGATAAGGCTCGCCTGCGGGTAGTCGCGGCGGGTGCCACTGAACGCCTCCAGCAGCAACCGCCGCTCGTCCGCCGGCAGCACGGGAATATCCGTCAGCGGACGCTGCGGTTCGCTTTCCAGCGCCGACACCAGACCGGATACCGCCGTCAGCAGGTAACCCGCCATCCGCTGCGGCGCTATCCCCGCCGCCGTCTGCGCCGTCAGGGTGAACCCCGCCCCGGTCTCATCCACCGAAAAGGTGACCGGGTAGCTGGTCCGCTCTTCCGACGCCAGCAGGGTCATCCCCGCCAGCCCTTCCGGACCGCCTTCGCCGGGACTGTGGCGGTAATTAAGCAGCGTGCTGAACAGCGGCAGCGGGTGCGGCACCCCGCTGCACCGCAGCGCCAGCGACAGCGGCGCCTGCTCATGCTCCAGCAGTGCGGCCAGCGCACTGCGTGTGTTCAGCACCGCATCCCGCACGCCCTCCCCCGCCAGCGAAAGCCGCAGCGGCAGCGTGTTGATAAACATACCGGGCGTGCCCGCGCCTCCGGCATGCAGACGGCCCGCCAGCACCGTGCCGAAGACCACGTCGTCACGCCCGCAGAGCTGCGCCAGCACGCGGGCCAGCGCCGTGTGGAACAGCACGCCGGGACTGACCCCCAGACGCCGCGCCTGCGTCACCACCGCCGCCGTGAGCGCCGTATCCGTCGTCAGCCGCGCCTCCCCCGTCTCCGCCCCGCTCTCCCGGGTGTTCAGTATGCCGAAGGGGGCGGTCGGGGTGTCGACATCCGCCAGCTGTGCGCGGAACCAGGCTTCGTGCTCCGCCGCCGGAACCCGCAGCGTCCGGGCAATAAAGTTGCGGTACGGCTGCGGGGCGGGCAGCGCCGCACCGTTCCCCGCCAGGATGTGAGCAATCTCCGTGCAGATAAGCCCCATCGTCACGTGGTCGCAGACCAGATGATGGAAGCTGAGCGCCAGCAGCCACTGCTGCTGCGCCGCATCGTAAGCCGTCTCTGCCCGGAACAGCGGTGCCCGGCGTAAGTCGATGCGCCGCCGGCGCGGGTCCATGTGTGCCCGCAGCTGTGCGGGAAGCGCCGCCTCCCCCTGCGGGACAAATTCCGTCACCGGCAGCGTCGCGTGCCGCCAGACCACCTGCACCGGCGCGGACAGCCCTTCCCGGCACACGGCGGTGCGCAGGATGTCATGCCGGTCAATGACCTGCTGAAAGGCACCGAGAAACGCCCCCCGCCGCGCCGCGGAATCAAAGGCCAGCAGGCTGTAAAGCAGGTAGGCGTCCCCCTCCTCCTCCAGCAGGTGGTGGAACAGGATCCCCTCCTGCAACGGCGACAGCGGGTAAATGTCCTGCACGTTGGCCGCCCCGCCGCTGACCGTGGCCACCACCGCGTCGGTTTCGGCCTGCGACAGGGTGACCAGCGGCAGCATCGCCGGGGTGACGGCCCGGCAGTGCGCGGGAATACGCGACGGCGGGACGTCACCGTCCGTCTCATCCTGCGCGGTGACACACCGGGCCATGCCGGCCAGCACCGGCGCGGCGAACGCGCGGCGGATATCCAGCACCCGCCCGCTGCGGCGCAGCCGCTCAAGCAGGCTGACCATCATCAGCGAGTGGCCGCCAAGCTCGAAGAAGTTGTCATGCCGGCCGACGCGCTCCAGCCCCAGCAGGTCACACCACACTGCCGCCAGTTCCCGCTCGGTCTCCCCTTCCGGCGCTTCATACCCCTGTGTCACCACCGATGCACTGTCCGGCACCGGCAGTGCACGCCGGTCCAGCTTGCCGTTCGCCGTCAGCGGGAACGCCGCCACCGTCACCCACGCCGCTGGCAGCATGTACTCCGCCAGCGTCTGTGACAGCTGCCGCCGCAGCACTCCCGGCGACAGCGTGTGCCCCGGCTCCGCCACCAGGTAGGCAACCAGCCGCTTCTCACCCGGCGTGTCCTCCCGCACCGTCACCACCGCGTCGCGCACCCCGTCGCACGCCACCAGGGCCGCCTCCGTCTCCCCCGGCTCAATGCGGAACCCGCGCAGCTTGACCTGAAAGTCATTGCGCCCCAGATACTCTATGTTGCCGTCAGCCCGCCAGCAGCCCAGGTCTCCGGTCCGGTACATCCGCTGCCCCTCCCCGCCCGCAAACGGGTCTGCCAGGAAACGCTCCGCCGTCAGTTCCGGACGGTTCAGGTAGCCGCGCGCCACCCCGTCGCCGCCGATATACAGCTCGCCCGTCACGCCGACCGGCACCGGCTGGCCCCGTTCGTCCAGAATGTAGATGCGCAGATCGGCAAGAGGGGTGCCAATCAGGCTCGCACCCTGGGGGGTAATGTCTGAGAGAGGAATGGCATAATAGGTGGCATGTACGGTAATTTCGGTTATGCCATACATGTTAATAAGACGCGTATTGCGATTGGATTCCCTGGCCACCCAGGGGAGAAGGGAGTGCATTTCAAGCGCTTCACCGCCGAAAATGATACAGCGCAGCGTATGTGGCGTCGTATCTTGCGCAGCAATCAATTGGCGAAACGCACTGGGAGTTTGGTTGAGGATGGTGACCTGCTCGCGGCATAACAGCGCGTAGAGTGTATGCGGCGATCTGGCGCATGCGGTGGGTACAACAATTAACCGACCGCCGGAACATAACGCGCCAAACAATTCCCATACCGAAAAATCAAATGAGAAGGAGTGGCACAGCGTCCATCTGTCATTGTGGGTGAAATGAAAATGGGCCTGTGTTGTCGTTAAAAGACGCGAAACATTCCTATGTTCAACCATCACGCCTTTAGGCCGCCCCGTTGAACCCGAGGTATAAATCACGTACGCCAGATGGTGAGTAGCGAGGCCGAGTAACGCAGGATCCGGGTTGTTCTCATCCTCAATATTTTCAGATGAGGAATGGGGAGCATCCACCATCACGGTTGGTATTTGTTTGCCCAACGTATTCGCCAAAGAATATTGCGTGACTAAGGCGACAGGTGCGGCGTCTTCAAGCATATACATCAGACGTTCACCAGGGTAAACCGGATCCAGGGGAACATAAGCCCCGCCGGCTTTGAGAATACCAAGGATCCCCACCACCATTTCAAGACCACGCTCAAGGTGGATAGCCACCCGATCATTCGGGCGTACCCCCAGGGCGATTAAATGATGAGCCAATCTGTTCGCCCGGCGATTAAGCTCATCATAGGTCATTAATTTTTCGTCAAAAACAGCAGCAACAGCGTATGGTTTTTGCCGGACCTGCGCCTCAAACATTTCGTGGATTAATAGATGATTCACCCTGCTGCCTGCGAGTGGATGGGGAGCCTGTAACACTTGCTGGCGTTCATGGTCGGGTAAAACAGGCAAGCACGAAACCGGTGTGTTGAGGTCTTGCAAAGCCCCTTCCAGCAATACGGCGAGACGAGATTGAATCGCAACAATATCCTCAGTCGTGAAATAAGCGTCAGAGTAATTAAATTCAACGATAACTGACTGATTCTGCTTATCATTGCTGGTGAATGCATATCGGTTAATGGTGACCGCCAGAGGGTATTGCGCTCTGTGGTGCGGTTTGATGGATGTCACAACCGCCCCCTCCATATGCACATCTACCACGTAAGGCTCATACGATAACGTCATATCAAATAAATGCGCCCTGCCTGTATTCTGGTGTATTTTTGTTTTGCGCTGAATTTCCGCTATGGGTAAGCGCTGATGCTTGTAGCAATAACGCAATTCGGTCGCTGCTTTGTGCATAATTTCGGCAAAAGTATCCTCTGCCGTTAACTTTATGCGCACGGGAATAACAGAAGCATACATACCGACGGCTAATTTTTGACGCGCATTTCTGCGGTTATGTAATGGGATACCGAGAACGATATCTTCAATATCCTGGGTTCGCTTGAAATAACAGGCAAAAACGGCATACATAAAATGCAGTACCGATAACCCTTGAGACTCAGCAGCCTGCTCAATACGCTGAAAAAGTTCGCCATCCAATACCCAATTAACCGGCTCAGATTGCAAAGGCGCCATTTTTTTTGCAGAAATCAGCGGCTGGAATAGCGAAGGGGGATGTGCCGCATAGCGTTCAAGCCAGAATTCAAGATCTTTTACACATTGTTTAGAATTAAGATAAGCCGCGTCATCCGTAATAAAATCAGCATAGGAAGGTGCCTCATCATCTAAGGGCATTGCTTTCCGTATCAGTTGACTATAATTATAAGCCAACTCAGCATTAATCAGACTCAAACTCATCCCATCGGCAATAATATGATGGCAACAGAATTGCCAATACCAACTATTTTCACCGCTGCGTATTAATGCCGAACGCCACAAGGCTTTATCTAAATCAAAGGGGTTGTGAAAATTTTCACTTATACATTGCGCAATTTTTTGGGATATGTTACCCACCGTTGAGAAGTCATAATATTCCAACAATGCAGGCGTAGCACTATCAAAACATTGGGCTGGAGTGTCACTGTTAACCAAATTTATTTGGAATGCATCATGACGCTTAATGATGGCTTCAAAAGCCTGAGACATGATCTCAGGAATGATATGCCCTTCTATCGCGACGACACAGCCGATATTGTAATTTGTGAGCTCAGGATTGAGTGATTGATCAAGCCAGATAGCCTGCTGTGCAGAACTGAGGGGGAAGCACTCTCCTGGCGATAGTGGGCTGTTGTTCAACGGTGAAAGATGACGTGCAGATGCAATATCAGTAGGAGATATACACATGATTTTCTTCCCTAATTTATAAAAACCACATCATTGTGTTAAATGAATTTCATTTTTAATCAGACAGGATATCGTTCCAATGATATCCTTCATCAATACATGTTTTATTCCTGATGTTTAATCATTACCCACAGCCTTTCGATAAACATGTTTTAACACAGCTTACAGAAAGCGCTCTTAGCTGAACAAGAAATGTGCAATAGAGAATGAAGAAAATTCTCATACACTGATATAGACGCGTTTAAAGCGAGCAGTTAAATAACATCTCATCACCTTAGCATTCACAGCATGTAAAATATATCAAACAACACTTATTGAAACTTATAAAAACAAATTCAAAAACAAACCTCACCATAAAAAATCAACAGCAACCAATTAAATTAACAATGTCTGGCAAGTTTACAGGGCAAATGGAAAATTTGGCAAGAAGATTGTACCCCCTCTCTTTACGCTTTTGCGTCAACCATTACTTGTTAATGGCATTTACCCTTTTCACAAAGATACGAACTATAATATTTAAAGAGACATTAATTATATGAATAACAACAAGTCAATTTAATGCTATTACTCTTTGCAGAGATAAATGAGAAACTCAGTAAATAACTTTTATTGGTCGCCATAAATATGCTGACTTTATTAGCTACCCATTCACAGCCGTCTTTCTTTCGCCAAATCAACGCGGGAGTCGTGTCGCACTTTCCTGCCATAGCCTACTGCCATGTGGTGTTCGACGAGCCTCTTTATCAGGATGCGTTATTTGGCGAAAACGCAATCCCTTTTCCTGCAGAACTGGAAAAAACGGCGCTAAAACGCCGTGCGGAATACCTTGCCGTTCGCTATGCCGCAAGACAATTGCTGCAAGATGCCGGCTGCGCTGGTTATGTTGGTATTGCCGCCAGTCGGGCTCCTGTCTGGCCCACAGGTTGGCGCGGCAGTCTTTCCCATACCGCGAGTCATGCAATCGCCATCATCACGCCCGACAACACAGGCCTTACGCCTGGCATTGATATTGAAATGCTTGCCCCGGAAACCATGCGGGAAACCGCAGATATCTTTACTGACGCCGAAGAGCAAAGTCTGCTTGCCAGCTGCGGTATTCCATACGAAACCGCGTTGCTCATCACCTTCTCCGTCAAAGAGAGCGTGTTTAAAGCGCTGTATCCGGAAGTAGGCTGCTTTTTCGGCTTTGACGCCGCACGGGTTTGCGCCATCGAACCCGCAACACAGTGCATCACCCTCGAACTGACGCAATCGTTGACACCGATGAGAAAGAGCGGACATCGGATCAGAGGTTATTACCTCCTCCAGGCTGACCGCGTAATCACACTCGTTGCATAAGCACGGATGATCCTCCGCCCCCACCGCGCCACGGTTTGCCTCTCTCGTCTGCAGTGGCCTCACCAACGCTGTATGTGGCGTAGCGATAATTGTCGAGCACGGATAACGAACAGCCAGATGACCTTGCCTGGCTATTTCATCCGATCTTCTTTTTACTTTTTATAATTCAGCCACTTGCCATACACCAGCATTGGTCCAGATTGTGAAACCATTGGAGAAGGAGCGTGAGGCTGGCGTAAGGCCACCGTTATTTTTATCGAGAGATTCCAGCATAAAGGAGACATGGTAGGCGCGCCCCGGCTGGAAGGTATAACCATAAGTCGGAAGGCATTTCTGCACAGAAACAGGAACATCCACAATATTGTATTTCTGCAATTGATGCTCCGGATTGCCAATTTCCTCAATCCAGAGACTGCTCATCCGCTCGCGGCCCTCGGGTTGAACCTGTATGCATAGCGAATTCGCCACCATGAGCAGTTTTGCGGAATAGACCATGGGCACGCGATCGCCCATCGGGCAACCGGTTAAAAAAAGGGGTAAAAAAATGACGGGAAAAATCCGTTTCACACGCTGCCACTCCTGTCGGGATAAAAACCGGGTCAGTATAAGCCTGAACCATCTGTGCTGACAGCGTCCATAAAAAAACCCGCCTGTTTTCAGACGGGTTCTATATTAGCGCGCACAGTTCATTCCAGTAGCTGTAGCGCATGACCAGATGTAAGCGCTCATTTTTCATCGTAAATCCATACCGACGGATGGTAATCAAGGCCATAGAGCAGGCCGAACGGGATCAGCAACGCCACATGGCGACCTGAATCATACTCCCCGTCTTCCACCCGCACAGGCAGCGCAGGCGTGAGGCGATTAAGCCATAGTTGCAGCATTGTCTTCATCAGTGCGTTCTCCGGTTAACGTTGACCCTGTCAGTTAAGCGCAAACCGTTCCATAACCAAAACGAGAATTTTTGCGCTGGTTTTCCGAAAAACGCATATGGATTTCCTTCAACACAGTGGAATAAAAAAGCCCCCGGCGCGAACGCAGGAGGCAAGGCTGTGTCCGAGCCAAAAACCGTTAGTTAAACACCATACCCCCATCAATCAGCAGCGACTGGCCTGTCATATAATCCGAGTCCGGCCCGGCAAGGTATGAGACACAAGCCGCCACATCTTCCGGTTCCGACAAGCGACCCAGCGTAATGCGTTTGGCAAATTGTTCCGTACCGTAGCCCGGTTGTTTGCCTGCTGCTTCTGACACCTGACGATCGATTTCCGCCCACATCGGCGTTTTAACAATTCCCGGGCAATAGCCGTTAACGGTAATCCCCAACGGGGCCAGATCCCGCGCCGCGGTTTGCGTCAGACCACGCACAGCAAACTTACTGGAGCTGTAGACCGCCAGTTCCGGGTTACCCACATGCCCGGCCTGCGAACAGGCATTGATGATCTTGCCGCCGTGTTTTTCCGCTTTAAACGCGTTGACAGCCGCCTGGATCCCCCAAATCACGCCTTTCACGTTGATGTTATAAACCTTATCCACCACCGCTTCAGTAATCGACTCAATCGGAGTAGAAGGCGCGACGCCCGCGTTATTGACGATCACATCAAAACCTTGCAGTTTTGTCCTGGCCTCTTCTACGGCGGCAAAAACCCGCTCGCGATCGGCAACATCCACCGTTACCGCAATGGCGCTGCCCTTACCATGTGCGTGATTGATCTCGTCGGCTACCGCATGGGCGGTTTCCGCGTTGTAATCTGCCACGGCAACAGCAAACCCGTCATTGGCCAGACGCAGGGCAATGGCTTTACCAATCCCCTGGCCTGCGCCGGTTACAAATGCGACTTTTTTCATAGCATTTTCCTGGTTATTTACAGAATCTGATTAAGATTGAGCTGGCTCATCAGCAGCGGGTTGTCGCTATAATCCACCGGAATGGCGACCACTGCCGGGCCATCGATATCCATGGCGGCGCGCAGCGTTGGTTCCAGTTCCGCAGTGCTCTCCACAGCAAAACCGGCCGCGCCAAACGCCTGAGCATAGGCTTTAAAATCCACCGGGCCGAAATTCACGCCGGAGAGCCGTTGGTATTTTTTCTCTTCCTGGATAGCCACCATGTTGTAGGCGTTATCCACCCAGATGATGTGCAGGATATTCGCGCCCAGACGTACAGCGGTTTCCAGCTCCATGCTGGATTGCAGGAAACCGCCATCGCCGGAGACGGAGACCACTTTCCGGCCGGGGTTGACCAGCCAGGCGCCGATCGCCCATGGCAGCGAGACGCCCATGGTCTGCTGACCATTGGAAATCATCATCTGACGGGCGCGGAAACTGTAGAGGTAACGGGCGATCCAGATATGGAAACTCCCCATATCTACCGTCAGCGTAACGTCGTTATTCACGATGTCCTGCATAGCCCGCACAATCCGCAACGGATGGATCGCAAACTGACTCAGCTGCGCCCCCCGGCGGCTTAGCAATTCACGCTGGTTGCGACGTTCAATGAGAATTTCCGAGGCCCGCGGCGAGAGAACCAGCGGTTTTTCGATGCGCGCCGCCAGTTTGCTCAGAGTGGCGGAAATATCGCCGACCAGTTCAATGTCCGGCACGTAGTGGCGCTCCTCATAAGCCGGGAGCACATCGATGTGCACCAGTTTTGCCTCACCGGTATTCCACATCGCCGGTTCATATTCCACCGGGCTGTAACCGATGCAGATAATCAGATCCGCCAGCCGCAGCAACCGATCTCCCGCCTGGTTATTGAACAGGCCAACACGCCCGGCAAAACGCGTAAAGTGCTGTTGATTGACGGCCCCGGCGGCCTGGTAGGTACTGGTAATGGGGATATGGCTCTTTTCCAGCAACTGGTGCAGCGCGCTAATGTTCTCCTGCCGGCTGGCCATCAGTCCGAGCAAAAACACCGGGTTTTGCGCGGCGGCGATGCGTTTTGCCACCTCGTCAATGGCGGCGTCAGGCGCGGCGCCAAGTTGCAGAACACCGCTGGCGGGAAGAATATCGCCAGTTGCCGGTTGGTCGGCGATATCCTGCGGCACACTGATAAATGCACTGCCTGGCCTTCCCTGTTCGGCTGCGCGAAACGCATTCGACACCACTTCGGAGATGGCATCCGGCGACGAAATTTCCACGGCGTATTTAGTGACGGGATTAAACATCGCCACGGTGTCCATGCTCTGATGCACCAGTTTGGCTTTGTCGGCGCGTTTGACCGCGCCGCCAATCGCCACCAGCGGATCCCCTTCGGTATTGGCGGTCGCCATCCCGGTAATCAGGTTAGAGCATCCCGGCCCGGAGGTGACCAGCGCCACGCCCGCTTTGCCGGTAATTCGCCCGACGGCCGCGGCCATAAATGCCGCATTGGCTTCATGGCGCACCGGGATAATGCGGATGGTTGAATCGAGGAGGGAGTCAAAAACCTTATCGATTTTGGCGCCGGGAATGCCAAAGATCTGTTTGACGCCCTGAGCTTCCAGTTGGCCCACAATCATATCAGCGCCGTGCGCCCACTGGTGTGTACGATTTTCACTGCTCATCAGTCTCTCCTTGAAATGGGCTTAACTCTCCACGGAACGAATGGCGGCATCCAGATTGTCCGGATGCAGATCGGCGTTCAGGAAGGCATCATCCGCAGGCAGATCGATCATCAGCTTGTAAATGGCGCCAAACGCCAGCGTGCCGTGCTCCAGCTGGTAGTCCAGCAAATGACCGCCACCGCGGCGATCGTCGGTAATAAAGTGCTCGTGGTAACCCGCAACGTTGATACCCTGCATATGCTGCGGTGTACGAAATCCCACCAGTACGCCACTGCGCTGGTTGAAGCGGAACACCGGTTGATCGTCGAGCACGTCGGTCATGGCGCGGTAGGGCGGCGTCTGGCGCGGAACCGTGCGGGTATGGGCGTGACAAAAGTGGCCATCAATGCGCAGTGCACAAAAGAGATTGTCGGACGGGATCTGTTTATCGATGATGTCGTGCAGTTGCTGCCGACTGACAGGTTTATCAAACTGCTGGCGGTACTGTGGCAAAAACCAGGTCATGACCGCGAACGGTGTTTTCTGCTGCGGGCTCGCCTCCCGCGCACTGCCATCCGCCCGCAGCTGATAAACTTCACTGTTGAAAGCAATCAGCTCACCGTCCAATTCGTTAAAAGTACCGAGCCCAAAATCACCGTGGTCGAGCAACGCCTTGATCGTCGTCTCCCCCTCATACACCCCGCTGAGCAGCGCACTCATTAGCGATGTTTGATATATCACGCCATTTGGATTGTTTCTGGAAAAAGCACGAAATGTTTCTCGTAGATTTTCCTCACAACAACAATCATTTACATGAGTCATCCTCTTTTCCCTCGCTGAGTAGTCGTTCAGAAAAGCTGATAAAATATTGACTCGCTTCAGCCGGGGATTCCAATATACAAAGCATCAGGGTTTGAGATGTTTTCGATATGGAACTTCGTTATCTACGCTATTTTGTTGCCGTTGCGCAGGCACAACACTTCACCCGTGCCGCCGAAGTGCTGGGAATTTCCCAGCCGCCACTAAGTCAGCAAATCCGTCGTCTGGAGGAGGAAGTGGGCACGCCGCTGTTCTACCGATTGACGCGCGGTGTGGAACTGACCGAAGCCGGTGAGGCTTTCTATGAAGACGCGTGCCAGATCCTGGCGCTGAGCGATGCCGCGTTGGAAAAAGCCAAAGGCATTGCCCGGGGAATCAATGGCAAACTCTATTTGGGAGTGACCAGCTCTAACGCTTTCCACGGCAAAATATTTTCGGTACTGCAAAGGTTCAGAGACGACTACCCGCAGGTGTCGCTCTACCAGAAAGAGGACAATATGGCGACGCTGATGCAGGAACTGGATGAGGGGTTGATCGATGTGGCGTTTGTCCGCTTACCCTGCGAGAACAGCAAGTCGTTCAATCTGAAGCTGATTGATGAAGAACCGATGATTATTGCGCTGCACCACACGCACCCGCTCTCCGCCAAAACAGAATTATCGCTGTTTGAGCTGCAAAAAACGCCGGTGGTGATCTTTCCGCAGGAGGTGGCGCCGGGGCTTTACGAGCTGGTGTATAACGCCTGCCTGCGCGCGGGGATCAATATGGACGCTCAGCAGCAGGCATCGCAATTCGCGTCGTCTTTGAGCATGGTGGCGGCAGGCTTTGGCTTTGCCATCATTCCCCAGTCAATGGCGTGCATCAGCCATCCGCAGGTAACATTTCACCAAATGGAAGAGACGCTGAAGACCGATATTGCGCTGGCATGGCGGAAGTTTGAACGTTCCCCCGCCGTGCGGCGCTTTATCGACAACTTTTAACCCCGGCGCGTTAGCCGTGCCGGGTGTTCACCACCTGCCCGATGCCTTTGCCTTCTAACGCTTCATTGGGATCGGCAAAGAAATCGATATTGAAATAGGTATCGTCCGTCAGCAGTTCGATATGATGCCAGTGCTGCGGCGGACTGATGCCAAAGTGTCCTGCTTCGATCACCACTTCACTTTCCGGCGTGGTGTCATGCTCATTCGCGAAACCGAAATATTTCACTGCTCCCTGCATCACCGATAGCCGGCCGTACACGCCTTTTTTGGTGTTGTGGTGGGTTAACAGCGCATGCGGCACCGTCTCTTTCGTCCAGAACGGGGTGGAGCGGGTGTGGCGAAAATGCACAGGAATACCTGATGCCATGGGAACCTCCTCGGTATTACCAACCGCAGACGTTGGTTTCTTCATCGGATTCGTAGCCACGCACAATATTAATCAGCTCTTTAACCGAATCGGCAGCGTTTAGCGGGTCTTTTAATTCATTAATACTGGTAAAATCTTTATCTACGGATACACCGTTATTGTTATTGGTTACCGTCAGGACAATCTCACTGGCATTATTTTTAGCTTCAGAAAGCCGTGCCACGAGTTCCATTACGGCCTGGACTGCCACATCCGGAACATATAACGACATCGGTTTCAGATACACTTTTTCTTCGGTTTCATTGTTGCTGCGGTTAGATACCGCTAAAGAATAACCTTTATTTTCAATGGTCATAATGAATACCTCAACCTTCAATCAAAATTTTCGGGTCAACATAGAAATCCACGCTGAATATCGTGTCATCGGATAATGCCTCAATGTTGTGCCATTTCTCCGGCGGGAATACACCAAATTCTCCGGCGTTAATGGTCAGCGTTTCCACGGGCTCGGGGCTGGTTTCATCGGCGTAGCCGTAATAGCGGATCGCCCCTTGTAGAACACTGAGTCGTGGATAGACGCCCTGCCGGGTACCGGCATCAAGATGACGTTTCCAGATGGACGCCGGCGCGGTCTCTTTGGTCCAGAACGGTGTGGTGCGGGTGTGGACATAGTCCACGGGTATCGCAATACGTTGCATGTTTCATCCTCATGGTTCTCAGCAAACGGCGCCTGCCGGGAAGGTAAAAAACATATGTTGCATATCATATGCCTGTTTTATAAATTTGTGGACCACTTTTTTAGTGGTTATTTTTATGGGTTTTCAGTACTCAGAAAGGGTTATTGAAAAACATGCTATCGAGGGGAAAAAATAGTCATTAGATTGTTTAAAAAAGGTATCAAAGACATCATGAAAAACAAATCAAAGTTGAATTCATTTTATTATGGCTTCCCTGTATTTTTAGTTACCACGCAAGATAGTAATGGCAACACAAATATTTCCGCCGCTTCATCCTCTATTTCCCTTGGCGAAAAGCTGATTATTGGCATCAGCAAAGGAAGTAAAACCTGGCATAATTTGATGGCAGGTTCCGATGCCGTAATTAATATTCCCGATCACACCCAGTGGGAGAAAGTCGAGCAAATTGGCAGACTGACCGGCGGTGATACCTTGTCGGAAGCACAAACCAAATGGGGCGTTGAGATTTGCCACGATAAATTCAGTAAAAGCGGACTGCACGCCGAAGCATCCGTGGACGTCGCACCGCCGCGCATTGCAGAATGCCCGATTCAGGCCGAATGTCGGTTAGTGAGCACCAGCGATAAAGGGCGCTTTATCCTCGCCGAGCTGGATATTGTTAACCTGTGGGTTGACGATCATCTGTTGGGGGAAAACGGCATGGTGGATTCCACCAAATGGAAGCCGCTGATTTTCAATTTCCGCGAGTACGACACCGTCGGCAGCGCACTGGGTTTTAATGTGAAATACGGTCACTGACCCGGCTTAATGCCCCCGCAACCGGGGGCTTTAACGCGTTTACTCCAGCAACCCTTTATCCCAATCGGCGAAGATGGCGGCGAGAGAATATTGTGCAGCATCGGCTGCGCTTAGCTGATATCTTTCGCCTCCCTGCCCGGCCCCTGGCCCGCGGTTTGCGGACTCGTAAAAGCGGCTATCTTCAGGATAAAACCAGATCTTCTCCCCCGCTTTGTCTTTGCCGGACATTTTGTCCCAACCGTAGATATGATCGTCAATGTCGCAGTTGATAAAGGCCGCCAGACCGATCGCGTTCGGATCGGCATAACGCCCGTCGCTAAATTGCGTCGTTGGGTGCCATGGTCGCCCAAGCGCAAAGCTTTTCGCTGGTACGCCCGCCTCTTTGCTCAGCGTGCTGTTGATGATAAACAAGCCAAACTTCTCATCCGCCTGTGTGGCCGGAGCCATGATGTAGCCATACGGCGGGGCAGTGTCGTTACGGTTACGGGCAATGATCTCGCAGCGATCGAACACAGCGATGCCAGGGCCAAAGATAAAATCGACATGCCCGCTGACCTCACAATCAGTGAAATAACTGCGACTGCCGCTCTTGCTGTAAAACGTGTCCTGGTACCCTTCCAGCCGGACATGACGGAAGCGCGCTTTGTCGACATTTTCCGACACCATTAACGCCACAGCCTGGGTATCCTTCAGCTTCTTCGCATCGCCATCCGGCAGCGCCGCATTGGCCGGGAAATCAAAGCTATTGCGGATGGTCAGATTCTCAATCGTCACATTATTGGCGCGGATCTCAACGGTGCTGGTACGCCCGGTGCCTAACTTCTGCCCGCTATCATCTAACGCCCCGGCGGGTGTGTTGGCTTCAATCTGGGTTAGCGTTTTCGACTCCCCTACCAGCGTGACGGGTTTTTCAATCACCAGCCGCTCATTCCAGCGCCCCTCTTTTATCAGAATACGCCACGGCGTGCCGCTGTCCGGTGCGGCCGCCAGCGCCTGGCGAATCGTGGCGAACTCGCCAGCCCTGGGTGAAACAGAGACCACGGCGTTCCACTCCGCCGCCTGGACGGAAACGCTTATGCAGGCTAATAGCAACGCGGACGCGGAACAGTACAGTGTTTTCATCAGACTCTCCTTCGTGTTTTAACCTGTCAGCACGCGCGCTCAATTCTGGCGTCTGACGGCTCTGCGCGGTGACAATTGATGCAACGGCTTCCACTTCCGAGACCAGTCGGTCGGTTAACGGGGGTGATATTCGCGATATTCACGCGGTCTTTTTGCAGGGTAAACCGCAGTGAAGCCATGCAAGGGGCGCGAGGAGCATCACTGCACAGGCATGTTGATGGCCCGCCATTACCGGCAGGCAAGATAACGGTGCTTAATCCCAAGAGGTATTGCATTGTCATTCTCCCGAAACAAGGGCTCCCGGCGATAGCTCGCCGATGTCATCCTGCGTGTCTGTTCCTGGAAAATGAGGCTCAATAAAATGCCGGATGACGCCAAGCGGATCCGGCCAGAAGTCCGACCAAAAATATGTGCTTATTTTTATAGAGATACAAACGAAACGAAGTTTTACACATAAAGAAACATGGTTTTGAGATCGAATTCAAAAATATCACAATCGAAAAAAACCCGGCGAACGCCGGGCTTCAGATTAACGAGCAAACACGCGTGCAGGCCCAGTGATCTGCACATTGACCTGCATACCTGGCGACCAGGCAGCATCCGTCACGGTTTGCAAACTGAGGGATTCACCACTCTGTGCGAAGCGCAGCGTCAGCGAAGAGAGGTAACCGGCAAAATCGATCCCGACAATCTGCGCTTGTGGGGCCGCCTGCTGATTGTCACAAGGCAGAACGCGGATCTGCTCCGGACGCAACATGATCCGTTTTGCACCGCACACCGCGGCACTGTCGACCGCCACCTCACCTAACAGGCAACGCGCCTTACCCTCAGCGACCTCCGCAGGGAGGATCAACGCATCCCCTAAAAACAGCGCAGTTTCTTCATCCGTAGGTTGCGAATAGACCTCAAACGGTGACCCCACCTGAGTAAAACGCCCGTGGCGGATAACCGCAATCTGGCTGGCGAAGGAGAGCGCTTCTTTCTGGTCGTGCGTCACCAAAATCGACGCCACACCTGCCTGCGTCAGCAGTTCTGCCGTGGCCTTACGGGTCGCCGCCCGCAAGCCGGTATCCAGTGCCGAAAAAGGCTCATCCAGTAGCATCACTGCGGGCTGCTGCGCCAGCGCACGGGCCAGTGCCACACGCTGTTGCTGCCCACCGGAAATCTCATGCGGCCAGCGTCGGGCCAGTTTCGCATCCAGAGAGACCATTGCCATCAAGGCCGCCACGCGATCGCGCTTCGCCTGGCGCGCGCCACGCAATCCCCAGGCAATGTTTTCCCCCACGCGAAGATGGGGAAATAACGCGCCTTCCTGCGGTACAAAACCAATGCGGCGCTGATGGGCCGGAACACACTGCCCGTCGGCGAATAACGGCTTTCCCTGCATCATAATCTGGCCGCTGTCCGGCGCATCAAACCCGGCTATCAGGCGCAGCAACGTGGTTTTACCGGAGCCGGACGGCCCGACAATCGCCGTACGGCTGCCAGGTGGAATAGTCAGACTGACATCGTCCAGTACCCGTACGGCACCAAATGTTTTGGAAATATGCGTGAGTTCTAACATCTTAAAGACCTGAAAGTTTTTGTGATTGCTTGTACAGCAGGCCGGTCAGCGGCAGTGAAATCAGGATCATCAGCGCGGCATAAGGCGCCGCTGCAACATAATCAATCTCGCTGGTCAGCGCCCAGAACCCCGTCGCCAGTGTACGGGTGCCAAGCGGTGAAAGCAGTAACGTCGCGGTAAGTTCATTACTCGCGCCAAGAAACACCAGCGCCGCAGCGGCCGCCGCGCCCGGTGCCGCAAGCCGTAACGTTACGCTGAGCAGTGCTCTGGCGGGTGTCGTACCAAGACTTTGCGCTACACGTTCCAGCTCAACCGGCGCTTGTGCAATACCGGCGCGAAGATTCACCAGCGCTCTGGGCATAAACATCAGCACGTAGGCAAGAAACAGCGTCACTTCGGTCTGGTAAATCGGCCGGGCGTAATGGATGGTCACCGTCACCAGTGCCAGTGCGACAACAATTCCCGGTAGCGAGCTGGCAATGTAATTACAGCCTTCGAGCAGGCGAAAGGCAGGACGCGGATGACGTACGCTAAGCCAGGCCGTTGGGAGCGCAAAAGCGGTGGTGATTACCGCGCCGCAAAGCGCCAGAAAAAGCGTCTGGTGCAGAGAAAGCCACAAATCGGCATTATCCCAGCAGGCGACCCCACCTAACCATAACCAACGGGAAAGCACGACAAGCGGCGTGCCCAGCGACAGGATCACGGCGCAAAGGCACACTAACAGCCCCAACGTACGGCCCCAACCGCCCAATTCATGTTGCTGCTGCTTACGCGCCGCGCCCGCGCCAACACGGGCATAGCGAGCACTGCCGCGCGCAGCGTTTTCCAGTAACAGTAACCCCAGGCAGCAGATTGCCAGAACGCCCGCCAGCATATTCGCCGCCGGGCCGCTAAAAGTGGACTGAAACTGGTCGTAAATGGCGGTGGTGAAGGTGTCGAAACGGATCATCACAAACAGGCCATATTCCGCCAGCAAGTGAAGTGCCACCAGCAGCGCACCACCGCAGAGCGCCAGCTTAAGTTGGGGCAACACGACGCGGAAAAAGATAAGCCAGGGCGGTGTTCCCAGCGAGGCGGCCACATCTTCCAGCCCCGGATCCAGTCGGCGCAACACGGCGGCCACCGGCATAGTGATAAACGGAAAATAGGCCAGCACGGAGATAAAAACCGCCGCCCAAAGCCCATTAAATGCAGGCGCAACGCTGACCCACGCATAGCTTTGCACGAATGCGGGAATGGCCAGCGGCGCGACCGCCAGAACCGACCATAGCCGTCGGCCTGGCAGCGAGGTCCTTTCGGTTAGCCACGCGATCGCCGTGCCAAGGACCACGCAGGCAGGCACGGCAATGGCGACCAACAGAAAGGTATTGCTCACCAGTTCGCCCACGCGGGGGCGGAAAATGAGCGCTTTAACGCTCTCCCATCCGGTGTCGATTCCCACAGCGATAACAAACCCCACGGGAAGTAAAGCAAGCAACGCGATAAAAAGGGCTAACACCACTAACACCACCGGGGGACGGTGACGCGTGGTCTGGCTGGCCGCGGCGGTTGCCGCCGGAAGCGTTAAACTGGACATAAAGCGCTCATGGTTATGCAATCAATTACAGCAGACCGGCTTCGGTCATTAACTCTGTGACTTTTTGGCTGTTCAGGGAGGATGGTTCAACAGCAGGTGCATCTAACTGATCCAGCGGCACTAATTTTTCGTTGGAAGCAGCATGCTCGCCCACGGCATATTCAAATGCAGTGTTGGTACGCAGCATATCCTGACCGGTTTTGCCAGTGATCCACTTGATAAACGCCTGCGCCTGTTTCGGATGTTTGCTGGATGCCAGCACGCCACCGCCAGAAATGCTGACAAATGCGCCAGGATCCTGGTGTTTGAAGTAGTGAAGCTGGGTGTTTTTACTGTTTTCGCCAGTTTTGGACTGATCAACAAAGTAGTAATAGTGATAGATCACGCCGCCATCAATCTGCCCGGCGTTCACCGCTTTCATCACCGTGCTGTTGCCTTTGTACGGTGTAAAGTTGGTTTTCATGGCTTTCAGCCAGTCGAGTGTGGCTTTTTCCCCTTTCAGTGACAGCATAGCACTGACAATGGCCTGGAAATCCGCGCCTGACGGGGAAGCCGCCCAGCGGCCTTTCCATTCTGGTTTCGCCAGATCCATCAGCGATACCGGGAGCTGCGCATGGCTAATTTTGGACGGATTGTAGACAAACACCGTGCTACGTGCGGCGATGCCAATCCAGCGACCATGCGCAGGGCGGAAACGGGCAGGCACCTGTTTCAGCGTGTCGGCATCCAACGGTGCGAACAGCTTCGCATTATCCACCAGCGTCATCGCCGGGGAGTTTTCCGTCAGAAACACATCCGCCGGAGAGACACTGCCCTCCTGCACCAACTGGTTACCCAGCTCAGTATCGCCGCCGTTGCGCAGCGTGACTTTGATACCGGTCTCTTTGGTGAACTCATCAACCCAGGTTTTGGTCAGGTTTTCATGTTGCGCGTTATAAACAACGATACCGTCATCGTTATCCGCCGCCAGTGCAGCGGGGGCGGCTAAAACCGAAGAGATGACCAGTGCAAGCGAACAGAAAGGCAAAAAGCGATTCTTCATCTTCATTCCTTTTTTCATTGGTTTAATAGCGAACGTCTACAGACGAGGCTGGAGTGTAATCGTAGCGGAAATGAAATGAGAATCAAAACTATTATCACCAGAAAAGTTTAAAATTTAATATGAATAAAAGAGAAAAATAAGAAAGCGTCCGGTTAGCCGTTGCAAGATCCTGTAAATATTAAGATAACCTTAAGATAATAAAAATATTTCAACTGTTATTAATAGCCACTATCTGCCACCCTGTTCTTTCCTTTTTGAGGATAACAAATTAACATCATACAGAGTGAGCTTAATATCAGACATCGCGAAGCAGCCTGCACAGGTAAGTAAAATAATTATGAAAAATAAAAAGATAGATACATTAGCAAAAGTGGCTATGCGCAACAGGGGTTTGTCGGTTAAAGAAAAACGCGTGCGTTATCAGGGGAAAATATTCACCTTTAAATACGTATCAGGACATTATGAGGTTTTTTTAGAAGACCAGCAGGTTGACTCCATCGCCACAGATAGTATCAACGACGCAATTGCTGAATATAAAGAGAAGCATAACAAAACGAAGCGTTAGGACCTGTGTCAATCGTTCCCCCCTCCTGAAGAAAAATACACGTACACCTGCTCCCCATCCGGATGAAACGAGGTGACGACATCTCTCTTCATGTACGCATGACATACCTTTGGTTTGCATACCCGGTGTTGCGGACTCTTTCTCCACTGTGGAAATGGCAGACAGATTTTATGGCCAACGCCAGATAACCTGGCAAAAGATAGCCGATATCCTCAGCTCACGAACCGCTGAAAATTCACCCTATCATTAACGTACTTAAGCCAAACAGATATCAGAATGGCGACGTTATTCGCAACAACAATATAAGATATATTTTCTCGCAAGCAGATGAAAGAACGGCAGATAATCAACTGATTGCGTTACATGCAAAAAAAGAAAATACCCACTTAAAAATAACGGATATTAGAACAACTATTTATTGCATATCCGTCAGTTCTGACTCGCCGGGCATCGCATTTGGCAATGTCTCGACTTTAGGTTTACTTTCCAATTGTTGCTGAGCGACCTGGCTATTTTTTTTCGCCATCTCCGCCTGCTCTAAATCCTGCTGTGTGACTTTTTTACCGGAAAACGCATCGATCATTTCCGTTCGGCCATCAGGATATTTCACGATCGTAACCAGTCGCCCGCCATATTGCGGAATACCGGACATCGCCAGCGAATAATCAATCTGATGATTTTCCACTTTTTTCTTTTCCTGAGCCTCTTGCTCAGCCTGAACTTCTTTTAAAGATTTGTGGTTTTCTGCACGAGAGGAGAGCGTCACTTTGGTGCTGTCATCCTGATACGACTGTTTGCCAGCGCCATGTTCAGTACTGGTGCCGATACTGATGCCGGTGCTATTCGCCGTTTCAATCTTATGCGTGATAGTCTCTTTTGTGCTGGCAAGGTGCGCGCTTGCCTGAATCGCCTGAATCTCCTGCATCATTATCTCCGCTACTCGTTAACCAGATAATTTGCGACGAATGACTCATCCTGGTGAGTCGAAAAAGATCCTCATAACGATTATCGACAGGCAGTTAAAACATATTAATAACAAATAATGCTGACAAAAGATGATTGACATAAGAAATTAAAATAAGCAACCCATCATTATATATTATATTAATTTCAGTTAAATCAGATGCAGCATGAAAAATATCATTTAAGTCAGATTAATTAATTTATCGCGGTGCAAAGAGCGACGTTAATGGCTGATTGTTACAGATGATCAGGGCATGATGTTCACGACGGCGGGTACATTTTCACACGGTTACGGCCCTGCTTTTTGGCCTCGTACAGCGCCTCGTCGGCCCGGTTAATCGCCAGATGGATGTTTTCGCCCAGCCCGCATCGAAAGGCACTGATACCCACACTGGTGGTAAAGCTCAGTGGCGCGGCACCAGGCACTTTAACCGGCGTCAGCGCAACCCAGGCACGCAGCCGCTCGCCGAGTAACAGGGCATCGGGTGGGCTGAGGTCCAGCGCAGCGATAATAAACTCTTCACCTCCCCAGCGGCAGATCAGGTCATTTTGCCGCATCTGCTTTTTCAACAGGGCAACAAAATGGCGAATAACATCATCGCCCGTCGAGTGGCCGTAAATGTCATTGATCTTTTTAAAGTTATCGATATCAAGAAACAGGATGGCCACTTCCCGGTGGGCCAGCCCTTCTCGCTCTGTGCAAAGCCGGGAAAGCTGCGCCAGAAAAGCGCGGCGATTCAATGCGCCGGACAACACATCGCGACTGCTGCCCGATTCAATGCGTTTAAGCAGAATTTTGTTGGCAGAGACCACCCGTGAAACCATTAATATAGCCATGATCAATATTGAGAGATTGAGGCGAAACGCATTGAGCATGGCATCAAGATCCGCCTGGGTGACGCCCGTGCCAGGCTCGAGCAACCTGACAGCATAGAGATAATTCAACGCCACGCCGGTAAGCATGCAGAGTACAACGGTCGTTTTAAAGGAGTAACGCAAAGCGAACCAGGCGAGTGGAAAGAGGATCAACGCCACCATCTCAGTGCCGGAAAAAAGGACACATAGCAGCACAAACACTAAAAAAACGATCACCAATACCTGCGGGCGTAGCTGTTGCCAACCACGGTGTAATTGCCGCCGCACGGTGCGGAAAATTGCCTTGAACCGAATAAAAAAACAAACAAAGATGATACCCGTGCTGAGTTGTTCGCTGAACCAGCCGCGCATGAGTTGATAGATATCAGCGCTGTTTGTCACCCATAGCCAAAGGCCGAACACCGCCGCCGAGCAGAACGCGCCAGCCACCACCGGAATAGTCATCACCAGAACGGCATTGCCGGTGAACGTGCTTCGCTGTAGAAAACGGCTGTGGAAACAGTAAATAAAGCACAACCAGGCAGGCAGATAAAAGCCGATATTGAACGCGCAGTAGATAACCTTCTGCTCAATACCCGACCCGTCTTCAAAACTGAGAGCCGCCACCAGCATCGCGCTATAACTGATAACGGTCAGCAATGCATTGTGCAACAGTTGTCGCCCCACATGGCGACGACGTAAACGGAAGTGAATAAACAGGCTGAAGGCCAGTACGTTAGCAGGCCAGAATAGAGAAACATTGTTGCCAGGGCGAAAGTTTAACCCCCAGTCACTTACGAGATATACCGCGAAAAAGAGCACACACAGTCTGACGAGGTAACGACACATAATCTCCGCCCTCTTTAGTTCCTTTTCACCATCGCCTGTTACCGTTAGTAAACCGAATACCTCATTTATTTCAATAAGAAAGCACTGTAAGAGAGGTTAACCGCATCCAGCACAAAGCGTACTCCCCGCGTCTATCGCATCCTGCTATTCTCAGAGACGATAAAAACATCACATACCAGGAGTGATAATGAGCCAACAACCTTTACACGCCGATCCGCTTAGCTGGGGCCATGGTCCACGCACGTTCGAGGTGTTCCTTGAACCGACCTGCCCTTTCTCCGTCCGCGCATTTAACAAGCTGGACGCCTTGCTCAACGAAGTGGGCGAAGAGAAGGTCACCATCAAAATCCGCCTGCAATCGCAACCGTGGCATATGTTCTCTGGCGTGATTGTGCGCTGCATCCTTGCTGCCTCCACACTGCCGGAAGGCAAAGCCGCTGCGCGAAGCGTACTGAAAGCAGTAGCGGACCATCGAGAAGAGTTCGAATTCACGGACCACTGTAGCGGCCCGAATATGGATACCACGCCACAGCAAATTATTGAACGTATTGAGAAGTATAGCGGAGTGAAACTGGCGGCGGCATTTGCCAGGCCGGAATTGCAAACCGAAATCAAATGGCATAGCAAATATGCGCGGCAGAACGGCATTCATGTCTCCCCGACCTTTATGGTTAACGGGCTGGTACAGGCCGATCTCGGCAGCGGCGATGACATCGGCGTCTGGGCGCAGCGTATCCTCGCCTGAGACGCTGCTACACTGATGAGCACCCCATTCCAATAACGCTTCAACAGATCAACCAAAAGGCAGACCAATATGTCAGACAACTATCAGCCACCTAAAGTCTGGACGTGGGATAAATCCGGCGGCGGTGCATTTGCCAATATTAACCGTCCGATCTCCGGCCCGACGCATGAGAAAACCTTGCCGGTGGGCAAACATCCGTTGCAACTCTACTCGCTGGGTACGCCAAACGGCCAGAAAGTGACCATCATGCTGGAAGAGCTGTTGGAGAAAGGGGTTACTGCGGCTGAGTATGACGCCTGGTTAATCCGCATTGGCGAGGGCGATCAGTTCTCCAGCGGTTTTGTTGAGGTGAATCCGAACTCGAAGATCCCGGCGCTGCGCGATCACTCCACCACGCCGCCAACCCGCGTATTTGAATCCGGGGCAATCTTGCTGTATCTGGCAGAAAAGTTTGGCCATTTTCTGCCCAACGATCCGGCCGGGCGCACCGAAACCCTGAACTGGCTGTTCTGGTTACAGGGCTCTGCGCCGTTCCTCGGTGGTGGTTTCGGCCACTTCTATAACTATGCGCCGGTGAAAATCGAGTACGCTATTAATCGCTTTACCATGGAAGCCAAACGCCAACTGGATGTACTGGATAAGCAACTGGCTAACCATCCGTTTGTCGCCGGTGATGAGTATACCATTGCCGATATGGCGATTTGGCCGTGGTATGGCAATGTGGTGCTGGGTAATGTCTACAACGCCGCAGAGTTTCTCGATGCAGGCATCTACACCCATGTACAACGCTGGGCGAAAGCGATCCTTGCGCGCCCGGCGGTACAACGCGGACGGATCGTTAACCGTACGTTCGGCGAGCCGCATGAACAGTTGCATGAGCGCCATGACGCCAGCGACTTCGATACCAACACAGAAGATAAGCGTCAGGCATAATCTTCTGCACCGGGCGGTCGTCCGCCCGGTTTATTCCCGCTCTCCATTACCTTCCACTGTTTTTTTCACATCATATTTACACGACCAGAATAACTGGTAAGAATGCGCTTTATTTACCTGTAGCCGGCCCCCATGTCCGACATCGCGCTCAAACAGCAGATCCAGAATCTGAAAAAGCATAACGCCCGGCTGGTGCGGATAGCGCGTGATGCGCGCAATAAACTCAGCGCTGCGCTGGACGGTACCGGGCTGTGCCTGTGGCAGCTTGATGTTCCCAGTGGCAAGCTGATCATCTACAACCGCCGTTGGGGTTCGATGCTTGGGTATCAACCCAAAGAGTTGAGCGCCCATTTTGATGTCTGGCGTGAGCATCTGCATGAAGATGACCGCCAGCGCGTGCTGGACGCGTTTTACGATCATTTGCACGGCAAGACCCCGTTTTATGAAGCCCTGCACCGCATGCAGCATAAAAACGGCACCGTCACCTGGGTGCTCGACAGAGGCCGCGTAACGGAGTGGGATGCCAACGGTTCACCGCTAAAAGTGACCGGTACGCATATCGACATGACCAAAGAGAAGCAGTATGAGGAGCAACTCTCGGCGCTGGCGAACCACGATCCGCTCACCGGGCTGGCAAATCGTCACGCGCTGTTGCAACACTTTGATGAGTTAAAGCTTTCCGGGCCAGTGTGCGTAGCCTTTATCGATCTTGATGATTTTAAAGCGGTTAACGACACCTTCGGTCACCGTAGCGGCGACGAACTGCTGATCCAGCTGAGCCAGCGTCTGCGCAATGCCTGCCCGGAAGGAACGATTGTCGGCCGTCTCGGCGGCGATGAGTTTGTTCTGCTGTTACCGTTTCCGCTTACCAGCCTGCTGATTAACAGCACCGCGCATACTTGCCTGCGCGCGGCGCTGACGCCCTTTGAACTGGATAACGGCGAGGCGTCGGTTGGGGCATCGATTGGCATTGATGAAGCGCAGGATGACGACGATTTCATCAACGCGCTGAAACGCGCCGATCGGGCGATGTATCACATCAAGCATACCGGGAAAAACGGCGCGGCTCTCGGCCAGACACTGATTTCCCTCTCCGCTTGCGCCGGAGCATAGTTGATGAAAACCGCTCGCCAGCAGACGATTGTGCAACTCCTCACCCGCTATGACACCCTCACGACTGCGGCGCTGGCTACCCAATTGAACGTGAGCATCGAAACCATCCGCCGGGATCTGAATGCGCTGCAAACCCAGGGGAAAATAGTGCGTCGCCATGGTCGCGCACGGATGCTGCATTCACCGCAGCAGGAAAGCAGCGAGCCGTTTCGCAGCAGGCTGAAAAGCCATTATGCGGATAAAGCCGATATTGCCCGCCATGCGCTGAACTGGATCGATACGGGGATGACGCTGGCGCTGGATGCCAGCTCCACCTGTTTTCACCTTGCGCGGCAGTTGCCGGATATCGACCTTACCGTCTTTACTAACAGCGTGCCGGTATGCCAGGAGATCGTCCGACGGCAAAACATCACGCTGGTCTGTTCAGGTGGGAAACTGGATCGCGCCGAGCGTTGTTATGTCAATCCGGCGCTGCCGGGCCTGTTGAAATCGCTGGAGATCGATCTGTTTATCTTCTCCTGCGAGGGGGTGGATGCGGCGGGCGAGATGTGGGACTCCACCCGCCATAACGCCGCATTTAAAGCGCATTTGTTACGCCGGGCGCAGCAATCGCTGCTACTGATCGATAAGAGCAAATTTTACCGCGCCAGCGAAGTAAAAATCGGCAACCTGTCACTGGTGACGCAAATGATCACCGATGTAAAAACCGACACGCCTCATCGCTGAGGGGCAAAATCCGCCAGCTCCATATTGCGCAACGCCGCAAGCGTCTCTTGCGCTTCATTTTCATCAATCAGGCTCATGGCAAACCCCACATGTACCAGTACCCACTGCCCGAGCAGCGCACGCGGATCATCTTCGCACACCAGGGCGATATTAACCTCGCGCCGCACGCCGCAGACGTCCACCTGCGCCAGTTGATGAAAATCGTCGCCCACGGCCACGACCTGGCCCGGTACGCCTATACACATCTTACTTACTCCACTTCAATACTTTTGATCTGTACGCCCTCGCTGTGCTCAATATGCAGCGTTGGGCAGTGACAGAGAGGGCACTCATCATGGCGGGTAATTTCCACCGACTGGCTGCAATTCCAGCACCATGCCTGCGCGGGTTTATGGAGGATATGCAACGCGCACCCTTCAGCAAGGGTATCGCGGCAGGCGATATCAAAGCCGAAACGCAGCGCACTCTCCTCCACACAGGCCAGCGCGCCCACTTCCAGCCACACACCGGTCACCTTGCTGGCGCCGTTTTGCCTGGCCTGCTGTTCGATGATCTCCACCGCGTTCTGGCATAGCGATAACTCATGCATGCCGGGCGTCCTTCAGCCGGGTGAGCAACGCTCGGCGACTCACCGACTCGCTCACCGGCAGGGAGAGTGCCATTTTCAGGCAATCATGCGCCAGCGAGGCCCCCTGTTCCGCACGCAGTTCCCGCGCTAATGGTGACATTAACGAACAGCTCAGATACTGCGCAAGGGCGGGCATTTCGCCAACGGTAAAGGTCATTTCGCCATAGGGTAATCGCAGCCCAATACGCTCGCCAACATTGCGACGTACCCAACATTGCTGCGGACCGGGAAAAATCAGCAAACTCAGCATCCAGGGCGTTATCACACAACCTATCCACTGCCCCTCAAACAGCGTGAAGGGCGTCACCGAGACCGGCATGTGTGGATGCACAAAAGGTAAATCGTGCATCTCACCTGCGGCCACGGCAGCAAAAGCAGCCTGCACCTCGCTGTGCGGCGAGGCGTCAAAACCAGAGATTTCATTCTGCATGCTGAACCTCCCTGGGCGTCAGGACTACACCAGACTCCGCCAGCGCATCCAGCACCGCCTGTAATGCCGTATCGATACTTGCAGCAACGATCGGCGTCAAACCAATATGCGGCTCCAGTGAGGCCGGAATGACACCGACCAGCGTCAGCTTCGCCGGAAACTCGCCGGTAAAGCGCAGCGCGGACAGCACATCAGACAATCCCAGTTGGTGCGGGGAAATTTTATTGCTGAACAGCGTGGGCACTTCATCGTCGCGCAGGCAAATGACGCTGCCAGGCTCGCTTTTGCGCGTGACAATGGCGTCTGCAATGATCAGATGATCGCGGTTCGCCATCGCGCTCAGCAACTCCATGCCAGCGGTGCCACCATCCAGCACCTCGACCTGTTCCGGCAGGTGGAAACGCTGCTCCAGCGCTTCCACCACCCGTACGCCGATTGCCTCATCGGTGAGCAAAATATTGCCCACCCCCAACACTAAGATCGACATTACAGCACCTTCACCGACACCACATCGTTACCCTCTGCGTCCAGCACGTGTACGGCGCAGGACATACAAGGGTCGAAAGAGTGAATGGTGCGCACCACTTCCAGCGGTTTTTGCGGATCGGCAATCGGCGTGCCTACCAGCGACTGCTCGTAGGGACCGGCTTCGTCATTTACGTTGCGCGGTCCGGCGTTCCACGTCGATGGCACGACAGCCTGGTAGTTGCTGATAGTCCCGTCTTTGATCACGATCCAGTGCGAGAGCATGCCACGCGGCGCTTCGAGGAAGCCTACGCCTTTAAACTCGCCGCTGGCGGGAATATCCGGCTTCACAAAGGTGGTCATGTCGCCCTTGCCGATGTTGTCGACCAGCGCCTGATACTGCTGGCTGGCAACCTGATGCAGCTCGCAGGCATGCACGGTACGACCAATAATGCGGCCCAGCGTAGAGTGCAGTTGCTCTATTCCCAACGTTTTGCCAGTGAGTTTGTGGTAGATCGCCACAATTTCATTGAGTTTGGTGGTCGTGGATTCGCGCTTCGCCGCCAGTTTACAGAGCATATTGGCCAGCGGCCCCACTTCCACGGTTTTGCCGTAGAAAGTCGGTGACTTCACCCACGAATATTTCCCGTCTTCCTGCCAGCCGGTGTAATTCGGCACCGTCGTCCCTTGCCATGGCTCTTGCGGCGCTTCGTCTTTATACCAGGCGTGTTTCGCGCCCTCCTGAATGCCTTTCACCATAAACGGATCGTTGTATGCGGTGATGGCCCGATAGGTGCTGAGATCGGCGTTTTCGATGTAACCGCCAGGGAACAGGAAACTGCCGTTTTCACCGTCGGTCGGAAACTCCGGCGTACTCAGGTAATTGACACTGCCTTTACCACGCTCCAGCCACTCCGGATAGAACGCCGCAATCACGGCGGTATCGACCTTATAAACCTGTTCGATAAAGGCCTGCAGCTTGTCGATAAACGACTTGAGGTACATCAACCGTTCCAGATTCAACACTTCGATGCCGTCAAGATTGATCGGGTTGGCAACACCACCCACCGCCATGTTTTGAATATGCGGCGATTTCCCGCCAAGCAAGGCGACGATGCGGTTGGCATCACGCTGACACTCCAGCGCCTGTAAATAGTGCGCGACGGCAATCAGGTTCACTTCCGGCGGCAGCTTCATGGCCGGATGTCCCCAGTAGCCATTGGCGAAAATCCCCAACTGACCGCTGGCAACCAACGCTTTGATTTTGTCCTGCACCTCTTTAAACGTGTTTTCGCTGTTCAGCGGCCAGTCAGAGAGCCCTTTCAGCAGGTTCGCCGCTTTTGCCGGGTCAGCATTGAGCGCAGACGTGATATCAACCCAGTCCAGCGCCGAGAGTTGGTAGAAGTGCACGATATGATCGTGGATAGTATGCGCGGCCAGAATAATGTTGCGAATATACTGGGCGTTGACCGGAACGTTCATATCCAGTGCGCTTTCCACGGCACGGACAGAGGCAATAGCGTGAATCGTCGTACAGACGCCGCAGATGCGCTGCATAATGATCCATGCATCCCGCGGGTCGCGGTTCTTCACTATCTCTTCCATACCGCGCCACATCGTGCCTGATGCCCAGGCTTTGGATACAACACCGTTTTCAATTTCGCAGTCAATGCGTAAATGACCCTCAATACGGGTCACCGGATCGATGGTAATTCGTTGACTCATGCTTTACTCGCCTCATGACGTTCTTGTCGTTGTAACGGAGGAATAATCGGCAACAGACGTATGAGTAAGATGTACGCACAGACTTCAATTGCCACAAAACCGATAGAAATCAATATCTCTTCCCAGGCCGGGAAGTAGTGATAGCCATTGCCGGGATTAAACGCTAACAGCGAATAGGAGAGTCGCCACAGAGCGCATCCCAACAGCATGCTTAACGCGCCGATAAACAGAACACGGGAATCAGTACGCAGACGCGCCGAGCGCAGCACCAACAGCGGGAACATCAGCAGTGCGATTTCCAGCCAGAACATCAGGCTGTAAAAATCCCCAGCAAAGGCGTAGCTCCACTTGTCGCGCCAGGTGATTTCCCCTACGCGCAGCAGCAAAAAGAGCGCCAGGAGAACGCTTAACGTCCCGGTTAACTTCGTAAAGAGCCGCTTTTCATCCGGCCCGTTGCCGCGCAGACTGGCCTGCAACAGCGAACCTTCAAAGATGACGATCGAAAAGCCCATGATAAACGCGGTCAACAAGGAGAAGACCGGCAGCATTTCGTAGCTTTGCCACAGCGGATAGACCTTGTACCCGGCCGCGATCATCAAAGAGCCCATCGAAGACTGGTGCATGGTGGGCAGCAGCGCGCCAAGAGCGATAATAAAAAACATCACCTTATTCAGCCGCCGCAGCGACACTTTCCAGCCCAACCGCTCCAGCAGCGCGGGCGCGAACTCCAGCGCCATCACACCGATGTAAATCGTCATACAGACGGCAGTTTCAAACAGGACCGAGTTCACGTTGAAGTGCCCCGGGATGTAAAAATAGGGCAGATTCCAGTAACGTCCGACGTCAATGGTGATGGACAAACCGCCCAGCGAATAACCAAACAGACTGGCCAGTAATGCCGGGCGCACCAGTGGATGGTAGTCGCCACGGTTAAAGGCATATACCGCCCAGGCGAGCGCCCAGCCGCCGCAAGCGAAACCGGTGCCGATCAGCAAATCGAAAGCGATCCAGATCCCCCACGGATAACCACCGTTAAGATCCGAAACCGATCCCAGACCGAAGATCAGACGCTTGAGGATAAAGATCCCGCACAGCACGATCAGCGGGGCAAAAAGCAGTATTGGCTTGCTGAACAGCTTGCCGCCCAACGGTTGCGGATCATGACTCATGATCGTCGCCTCCTTCATGGTGCTCATTCTTCGTATGTCGACGTACCAACGCCGTCAGCCCCGCCAGCACAGCCAGCGGCAACATCATGCCTTTGTACACCGTATGCTGAACATGTTCCGAACGGGCACCGGTCGCCAGATCATCCAGCGCTGGTAACCCCAGCACCTCGTAAGGCACGCCGGTCAGCACCAGCACCTGTGTGCCGCCCCCCTCTTTTTCACCGTACAGATGTGGGTAGTAGCTGGCGACAGTGTGTTGATAGGTGTCGGCGGAGGTGAGCGTTTGCCGGGGGTAGTGATACTCAGTACCCGGTTTTAGCGAGAGGCGTTTTTTGGCTTCCGCCAGTAACTCTTCGCGCGTGCCGAAAATCACCGCACCGGCAGGACAGACTTCCACACAGCCAGGCAATCCGCCTTTATCCAGACGCTCAACGCCTTTCTGGTTACAGAGCTGGCATTTGTGCAGTTCACCGAACGGATTGTTGTAATCGTATTTCGGCACATCGAAAGGACAGGCGACCATGCAGTAGCGGCAACCGGTACAGACGCTGGCGTCATAATGGACGATGCCGGTTTTACTGTCCTTCTTCAGCGCCTGAACCGGGCAAACAGAGACACAGTTGGCATCCACACAGTGCATGCACTGCTTTTTGATATAGGCGTAGCCATCATCGAGGCGATCTTTGTTCACCCCGCTGCCGCTATGCCAGACCTGAATGATGTTATTGGTGTATGGCGAAAGTTTGTCGTTGTTGGACCAGGTTTGTTGACCCTGCGGATTACGTTGCGGGGTATTGATGTCCTGGCAACGGGTCACGCAAGCCTGACACCCCACACAGAGCGTGGAGTCGTAGAGCATGCCCAACGCGCCGGGGATCGGCGGGCGGTTCTCTGCGGCGGCAAAACTCGTCGACGAGCCTGCCGCCAGCAACGCCCCGCCGGACGCCACTTTTAGAAAATTACGTCTGTTCACGGTTAGTCTCCCTGTGAGTCAGCGTCGTTTTTCTTTTGCTGACGCCCCAGCTCGCGCACCGTCATAACGCCTACGCCCGCCACCAGACCCACTACGCCGCCCAGCAGACCAACGGCCGTTGCCGAAACCGCGCCCCCCTCTTTCAGGTTGACATCGGGTTTCTCTGCCCGCGGCGTAGGGTTCTCGACATGCGCCAGTTGATGGATGCCTTTATGGAAGCCAATGCCTTCTTCATTACAACCATAACAGGGGTGACCGATCGCCACTGGCCAGACGCCGCCCACATCGCAAAATTGCAGCGTGGAGCAGTTACCGTAGGTTTCCGGCCCTTTACAGCCTAAGTGATAGAGGCACCAGCCTTCACGATGGCCCTGATCGCCAAACGCTTTCGCAAAGCGTCCGGCATCAAAGTGCGGACGGCGTTCGCAATGCTCGTGGATCAGCCGACCATAGGCAAAAGCAGGACGGTTTTTGGCATCCAGCGCAGGCGGTTTGCCAAAGGTAATGATGTGCGCCACCGTCGCGAGGAAGTTTTGCGGGTTCGGCGGACAGCCTGGAATGTTGATCACGGTTTTACCCGGCAACACCGATTGCAGGCTTACCGCACCGGTAGGATTGACGCCCGCCGCGGCCACACCGCCCCAGGCGGAGCAGGAGCCGATGGCGATGATCGCCGCCGCGTTTTCTGCCGCTTTACGGATATGTTCCACAATAGGCTCGCCAGCCACCATGCAGTAAATCCCGCCGTCTTTCATCGGAATTGAGCCGTCAACCACCAGCACATACTTCCCTTTATATTGCTCGAGCGCGCGGTGTTTGTTCTCCTCAGCCTGATGACCAAAGGCAGCAGAAAGCACTTCGTGGTATTCCAACGAAATGGTTTCCAGTACCAGGTTTTCAATAGTGGGGTGGGTAGAGCGAAGCAGCGATTCGGTACATCCGGTGCACTCCTGTGCGCCAATCCAGATAACCGGTGGACGTTGAGGATGACTGACGGCTTCCGCCATCTCAGCAGCAGCCTTGCCGCTTAATCCCATGGTGGCCGCTAACGCAGCACACAGCTTCATAAAATCACGACGGCTCACACCCTGTGATACAAAATGTTGATTCTCTCCTGCCATTTACTTGTTATCCCTTAGCCTGGACTAGGATTATTCTCCTCCCCTTTGGGAACAGAATGCTGCGATCGCCCCGACAATTAATCACATAAAAAACAAGGGTATTATGCAAAAAGTTGATGCGGTTCACAGTAGGCACAAAAGAAATAGGGGCTTGTGGGCACAAAACGACAAAAAAAAATGAAAGCCACCCTCGACAAAAGTGACCTTCACTAAAGAGAACTACATTGAGCAAAGCTTATTTTTAGGTTTCGAGGCGGTAACCCGCCATAAAAAATCGGATCACAGTGCTGGAGTGGCTCTCGCGGAAGAAGTCCATCACCATGTCCTTATCCAGCCCGTAACGACGCGTAAGAATGCCTGCTTCCCACGCGCTGAGTTGACGATCGCCGGTTTTTTCAAACATGCGATGCGAAAACCCGAGTACAAAACCACGCTTATAATCCGGGCAGAAATGCGCCACGTTACTGGCGCTATCCGCCTGTGACGCATTCAACCCGGCCATCAAACCCTTACCAAAATGGTTGTCCATCGCTACTCCCCTCAATCGCTATATAAAAAATTATATATCGATCTTTAATGGGGGCAATAGCGCTGATTAAAACGCCACCCACTCATCAGACGAAGCGGCTTCTTTTTTCGCTGCCCCGCGTGATAAATCCGGTTTTACCAGCTTCGGTGCAGCCGGTTTATGCTGCTCTTCGCTGGAGAGACGGAACTGCTGGACGGAACGCTGCAACTCTTCTGTCTGGCGTTCCAGCGCAGCAGCAGCAGCAGAAACTTCCTCAACCAGCGCGGCGTTCTGCTGGGTAACGTTATCCATTTGCGTAATCGCCACCCCCACCTGAGAAATGCCTTTACTCTGTTCAGAAGAGGCGGAGGCTATTTCTTTCATAATGGTGGTGACTTCAGTGACCGCGCGCAGAATACCTTCCATTGTGGTGCCCGTATCGTTAACCAGCTGTGCACCTTTTTCTACGCGGCTAACCGAGTCGGCAATCAGCGTTTCAATCTCTTTTGCTGCGCCCGCACTGCGGCTGGCAAGGTTGCGAACTTCCCCGGCAACCACTGCGAACCCGCGGCCTTGTTCACCTGCACGCGCCGCTTCAACGGCGGCGTTCAACGCCAGGATGTTGGTCTGGAACGCAATGCTGTTAATGACGTTGGTGATTTCAGCAATTTTCTTCGAACTGCCGGAGATCCCATCCATCGTGGTGATCACTTCTTTTACCAGTGAACCGCCTTTACTTGCCGTCACCGAGGCCGCCTGCGCCAGCTCGCTTGCATGGCTGGCGTTCTCTGCATTCAGTTTCACTGTTGAGGTCAGTTCTTCCATACTGGCGGCGGTTTCTTCAAGCGCGGCAGCCTGCTCTTCAGTACGGGAAGAGAGATCGTTATTACCGGATGAAATTTCTGTCGCACCGCGCCAGATATTCTCACTGCCGTGGCGGATGCTGCTTACCGCTTCACGCAGGCTGTCCTGCATCGCTAACAGCAGCGGTACCAGTTGCCCCACACAGTTACGGCCAAAATCTTCCAGCGGCTGGCTGAGATCGCCTTGCGCCATCAGACCGAAGTGCGACCGAATACGTGCCAGCGGTTTCACCATCATGGTGACCAGATAACGATCGGTGAACAGCAGGATCAGCAGACCAAATACCATCGCCGCAATTAGCGCATTACGCGTGCTGCTGGTTTGCCCGTCAACCAGGATCCGGGTCTGATCCAGCATCGCGCTGGCGGTTTTATTAAAACTTTCAGTGGCCGCGCCAAAGGTACGGCTCAGCACCGGGGTCACTTCGTTGGCCTGTTTACGGTAAGCCTCCGGCGTGCCTTGCTGCGCCAGTTGCATCTGCGGCGTGATCCCCTGGTCGAGCAATGCCTGCCAACCGGCAATCACTTGTTCGGAGACTTTTGGATCCATCGGACCCGGAGATATCGCTTTAAAGTCCGCCAGTCGACGCCCCATGTTATCCAGCGCCTGTTGGACCGGCGCCATATCCGGTGATCCACCCGCAGCTTTGGCTTCCATAACGCGACTGAGACGAGTAACAAACCGAAAATATTGATCGTTACCCTGACTGAGCAGAGTCATCTGTGACACTAACTGGCGATCAACATCATTGCCATCGGCCACTTTTGACAACGAAAAAACGCTATACAACCCGACGCCAGACCACAGCAGACCGAAGATCCCCAGGATCACCAGCATCACGGCTCGTATAGTAAAGTTACGAAGCATACCCATAATATTATCCTTGCGGTGAAAGTAGATTCTCGCCTGCGGGCGAAACTTAACTTCTTATCGGCAAGTTTTAGAAAAGTTGTATGGTTCGCTTAAAATTTTTTGTGCGTCATGGAATACCACTTATCACCTCAACTGGTAGATCCAGTATCCTCACAGAACGTTATTCTGCTAACTTTATGCCATATTTCCCTTCACCACCAAAAAGAGGGCAATGCAAAAACACACATCATAACCGACTAATTTATAATGATTTTTTTATTTATAATTTTTATGAAAAAAATTGAAAATACTTTTCACCAGAAAATGATAATTATTAACAACCTTTAGCAAAAGGCTAAAACAGCGGGTACATATAAGGATTACGTTATATCGATATGTTGATAAAAAGAGACCGCGCGCCTTTTTCTTAAAACAATCAAAAAAACGCCTCAGGAAATATTAAAATATATAAACAAACGCTTCAGTAAAATATCCAAACAGGGTGTTAAGTGTACTTTAAACGTAAGTTAAGAATTATTAAAACATACTCACGCCCAGCTTGGGGACAGACATCTTTATGTGCAATCTGGAACAACCTGAAACAACAAAACCCAGGTGCCATGCGACCTGGTCGAGAGATTACGAACTCAACGCTCACCATGTCCGCTCTCTCACCGTGAGCGTATATGCGCCGTATTGCTTATTTTTTCATACATTCACAAATATTATGAATCGCACCTCATTATTTATGAGGAGGTTATTTTTCAACCGTTTCTCTCAGCCGTTTTGCCAGACAATATCTGGTTACCTAACGTAAATTAAAACAGCTATTGCCCCTCGGTGAGGCGATTTTAATATAGTGAATCGTCTGTTATTTGATCGATTCATGCACCTCGTTCAGCATAAAGATCGACAATACCGGTCTCCCTGCGGGAGATTCATCCCTGGCGCAGGTACTTTTCGAACCAACCGAGAGTGCGCTGCCAGGCCAGTTCCGCCGCAGCACGGTCATAGCGCGGCGTAGAGTCGTTGTGAAAACCGTGATTCACCCCCGCATAAATGTACGCCTCATAGACTTTGTGGTGCGCTTTCAATGCCTGCTCATAGGCAGGCCAGCCTTCGTTAATGTTTTTATCCAGTTCAGCGTAATGCAGCAGCAGGGGCGCGTTAATTTTCGCCACATCCGCGGCTGGCGGTTGACGACCATAGAACGGCACGGCGCAATTCAGCTCCGGATAAGCCACTGCCGCTGCATTCGAAACGCCGCCGCCATAGCAAAAACCGGTGATCCCCACTTTTCCGCTGGCATCCGGGTGTTGGCGCATAAATTCGACAGCGGCAAAGAAATCATTCATTAGCTTTGTCGGATCGACCTTTTGTTGCAACTCACGCCCTTCATCATCATTGCCGGGATAGCCGCCTACGGAACTCAGACCGTCCGGCGCTAACGCCAGGTACCCCGCTTTTGCCACCCGACGCGCCACATCTTCAATGTAAGGGTTGAGACCACGGTTTTCATGCACCACCACCACCGCCGCTATTTTCCCGGTGGCTTTCGTTGGCCTGACAAGATATCCCCTCACTTCACCATGCCCGTTTGGCGACGGGTAGGTGATATATTCCGGGTGAATATCCGGATCGGTGAACACCACCTGCTCCGCCAGCGCGTAATTCGGCTTAAGCAGGTTAAACAGCGCCAGCGCCGTCATCCCTCCTACCGCGTACTTACCGGCCAGATGTAAAAATTCGCGCTTGTTGATTTTGCCGTGCGCGTAATAGTCGTAGTAGTCGAGTAATTCCTGAGGAAAGTCTTTCGCTGTTAAACGCGTCATCACATGTCTCCGCTCGTTTTTTCCTTCTAAGCAAAGCATAGCGGTCCGTTTTCTGCACAAAAAATGTTCAACTATCAGACTGACCTTTGATGTGCAGAAATCCGGCGATAAGATAGAAACGTTGTTTCGAATTAGCCTGTACAATAAAGGAGACATCATGCCTGGTTTCGCCAACCCGGATCGCTATGCGCAGATGCACTATCGCTACTGTGGCAAAAGCGGTTTGCAGTTACCCGCCCTTTCACTCGGTTTGTGGCACAGTTTTGGCCACAGTCACGCCCTGGAGTCACAGCGCGCCTTGCTGCGCAAAGCGTTTGATCTGGGGATTACCCATTTTGATTTAGCCAATAACTACGGACCACCAGCAGGCAGCGCGGAAGAAAATTTCGGCCGTCTGCTACGGGACGATTTCGCCAGCTACCGCGACGAACTGATTATTTCCACCAAAGCGGGATACGATATGTGGCCAGGGCCGTACGGTTCCGGTGGCTCACGCAAATATCTGCTCGCCAGCCTTGATCAGAGCCTGAAGCGTATGGGGTTGGAGTACGTGGATATCTTCTATTCGCACCGGGTAGATGAAAAAACGCCGATGGAAGAGACCGCCGCCGCGCTGGCCCATGCAGTGCAGAGCGGTAAAGCGCTCTACGTCGGTATCTCTTCCTATTCCACCGACCGCACCCGGCAAATGGCGGCGCTGCTGCGCGAGTGGAAAATTCCCCTGTTAATCCACCAGCCCTCCTATAACCTGCTTAATCGCTGGGTGGATAAAACCGGACTGCTGGATGCGCTGGAAGATAATGGCATGGGCTGCATCGCGTTTACGCCGCTGGCGCAGGGCTTGTTGACGGGGAAATACTTGAGCGGTATTCCGGAAGGCTCACGCATGCAGCGTGAAGGCAATAAAGTGCGCGGTCTGACACAGAAGATGCTGACGGAAAGTAATCTCAACAGCCTGCGGCTGCTGAATGAGATGGCGCAGCAGCGCGGGCAGTCGATGGCGCAAATGGCGCTGAGCTGGTTGCTGAAAGATGCGCGCGTCACCTCCGTGCTGATTGGCGCAAGCCGCCCGGAACAGATCGCGGAAAATGTTCAGGCGCTGAATAATCTGACATTCAGCGCAGACGAACTGGCGCAAATCGACAAGCACATCGCCGATGGAGAGCTCAATTTATGGCAGGCGTCGTCGGATAAATGATCGTACGCAGGCCGGGAAACCGGCCTGCAGCGATCAATGTTTTTCGCGGGTTAACCTGTCCAGGTAGCCCATCACAAATGCTGAGAGCACAAATGTCAGGTGGATTATTACGTACCACATCAGTTTGTTGTCCGGCACATTTTTCGCATCCATAAACACCCGCAGCAAATGAATGGACGAGATGGCGACGATAGAGGCGGCCACTTTGTTCTTCAGGGACGTGGAGTCCATTTTGCCGAGCCAGTTCAGTTTCTCTTTGTGTTCTGCGATATCGAGCTGCGAGACAAAGTTTTCATAGCCGGAAAACATCACCATCACCAGCAGGCCGCCGACCAGCGTCATATCCACCAGCGACAGCAGCGTCAGAATGAGATCGGCTTCCGCCAGGCTGAATATGTTGGGCAGGATGTGAAAAATCTCCTGGAAGAATTTTACCGTCAGTGCAAGCAGAGCAAGGGAGAGGCCAAAGTAAACCGGGGCGAGCAACCAGCGCGAAGCATACATTGCGTTTTCCAGAAATCGTTCCATAGTGTCCTGTAAGATAGCTAAACCAGCGGCCAGTATATCCCAGTCAGGTAAACATTTGGCAACACTCTGCCAACATCAACGGAACACAATGATACGTACAAGGTAGCGAGGTTGATGGCAGGCCAGACCTTCGGCCTGCAAAAGATATGAACAATATTGCTATACGTCCTCGGGGTTTACCCACGGACGCTGGTTCTCCGGCCACACCAAAACAACCAGTGCCGGGTAGGCTTCAGTACTGAACTCGTGGAAACACTGACGCAGATTGAGCACATCCAGATCGGCATGCGGCACCTTCTCACCATTGAGGCAGCGCTTCTTTATATTGTCATAATACTTATACACAGCAGAATTGAGATCGCTACACCGACGCTGCGCCTCAAATAAACCAGGGGTATTATTTAATTCTGCCATGTTCATGCGTTTTATGGTCGCATGAAGAAAATCAATATATTCATGGTTAACCCGCCAGTACCACACCGGAGTAATGGCATTCATTAACACAGAAAAATGATCCTCACCTTCCTCTTTTGACAACGGTTGAGGTCTGGGAGGAAGGTTCTCAATTTCGCTGCGCGGGGCTTTATTGTACTCGCGCATTAATAAAAGTACGCCGCCAGTGAGCAGCAATAATGTAATAACAGAATAAAAAATACTGTTCATGAGCAGGCTCCATTTTTTTTGATTTTAAAAGTGCGCCATGATATTGTCAACGAACCTCACGTCTGTCTTGCCCCTTCCCTGTTGATATTAAAGGATATTAGAAATGCTTCCCGAGAATCTTGTCCCGGCACGATTTCACATTTCTGCCGCTGAAACCAGGCCAGGAGAAGAAGGAAAAGAGCCTAATTTAACTCAGGGAAAAAGAACGCTCTCCGAACACGCTGACCAAATATTAGCGAACGTGAGCCACAATGGGCAATCAAGAAATATGTTACTTGAGGAACGCGATCGGCATATAAAAGATCGTCTGTTCCGTGTAGTAAAAATCGAGACATTCGCCCGTCTGCTTAATGACTTACAAGCGGAAGGCGAGATTGATGCCCAGACATTAAGCAAAATAATTGCGGATAAAACACAGGAAATTAATGAATCTGGCGATAAGATTTGGCTTAACCTGATTACCCGTGAAAAAGATGGACCAATGTTTTATAAAATTGGGGAAGAGTAACGTGAAAGAAATCGATAACAATAATGTGTATTTAGCTTTAGATGATAAAAAAAGTGATGAGTTTATCTTAAAGCAAAATATAGAAGCATTAATGCTCGATAAAAACAGCACAATTGAGCGCATTGCACGTGAACTGGTATCCATTCCCGCCGCGCTGGTGCGTCTTAAATGGCAGAATCGTCGGGAAATCTATCCATTACAGGTTAAAGAAGAAATTTATGGCGCGGTGATCAACGCCATTATTGAACAGAAGCCTGAGCTCATGGAAAAGATCATGGGTCGTCTGGAAACCAACTATCAGCATATTCTGGGACGGGAAGCGGCAACGCTGCGCCTGAACCGTAAATTGATTGACGGTGAATACCGCACATCAAACGTCACTACCGTCGCGCTGGATGAAGAAACCGCCGCGAACAAGCCAGACGCAAACTAACTGGCCGTCGCCGGTTGCGCATATCATTACTATCCAGAAAATCCTGAATCTTGCTGCAATAACAGCGCAGACAACTACCCTTAAGTACTCAACCACCGATATGGAGGGTACTTAATGGCAACTAACCAGACAAAAATTCAGGATCCCACCACGCAATACTACGCTGGCGATTACCCGCAGCAGAAACAACCCTATCCCGGGGTGCAGGCAAAAATGGATCCTGTACCTGACTGTGGTGAAAACAGCTACGTGGGCAGCGGACGGTTGAAAGATCGGAAAGCGCTGGTCACCGGCGGGGATTCCGGTATCGGTCGTGCTGCCGCCATCGCCTACGCGCGTGAAGGGGCGGATGTGGCGATCAACTACCTGCCTGCGGAAGAAGAAGATGCGCAGCAGGTCAAAGCGCAGATCGAAGCGGCCGGACGCAAAGCGGTGCTGATCCCCGGCGATCTGAGCGATGAGTCATTTGCCCGTGCGTTGCCACACAAAGCCAAAGAGCAGCTTGGCGGTCTGGATATACTGGCGCTGGTCGCTGGCAGACAAACCGCAATTGAAGAGATTGCTAATCTGACCACCGAGCAATTTATTCAGACCTACACGGTGAACGTTTTTGCGCTGTTCTGGATAACTCAGGAAGCCATCCCACTGCTGCCACGCGGCGGTAGCATCATCACCACCTCATCAATCCAGGCGTACCAGCCAAGTACACACCTGCTGGACTATGCCTCCACCAAAGCGGCTATTCTCAATTACAGTCGCGGGCTGGCAAAACAGGTGGCGGAAAAAGGGATCCGCGTCAATATCGTGGCGCCAGGGCCAATCTGGACAGCATTGCAGATTTCTGGCGGTCAGCCGCAGGAGAAACTGCCGCAGTTCGGCCAGCAAACGCCATTGAAACGCGCCGGACAACCGGCTGAGCTGGCCCCCGTCTACGTTTATTTGGCAAGCCAGGAGTCGAGCTACGTCACGGCCGAAGTGCATGGCGTCACAGGCGGCGAACATCTCGGATAAGCAGGTGAAAAAAAAGCTGGCGAGAGCCAGCTTTTTTACGTTTGGCAAGGGCAGATTACTTCGCTTTCGCGACCTCTTCACCGACCAGACCGATTTTCAGATAGCCCGCCTGATGCAACGTATCCATCACCTTCATCATTGTTTCGTAGTCTACGGTTTTGTCCGCACGGAAAAAGATGGTGGTGTCTTTTTTACCTTCCGTCATCGCATTTAGCACGTTGATCATCGTGTCATCCGTCACCTGATCGTTACCGATAAACATCGTGTTATCCGCTTTTACGGAGAGGTAGACTGGCTTTTCCGGGCGCGGTTGTGGCTGGCTGGAGGATGCCGGCAGATTCACTTTCACATCCACAGTGGCAAGCGGTGCGGCCACCATAAAGATAATCAGCAGCACCAACATAACGTCGATAAACGGCGTTACGTTGATTTCGTGCATTTCGCCGTTATCGTCCAGGTTTTCATTCAGACGCATTGCCATGACGTATCAACCTACACGTAATTTCTGAGCCGCACGCACCGGCTGCGCATTGCTGGCAGCCAGGTCAAGATCGCGGCTTTGCAGTAACAGAACCTGCGCGGCGACATCGCCGAGGGTGGCTTTGTAACTGCCAATCATGCGCGCAAAAAGGTTGTAAATCACCACCGCCGGAATGGCAGCAACCAACCCAATCGCCGTAGCCAGCAGCGCTTCGGCAATACCCGGCGCCACAACAGCGAGGTTCGTAGTTTGCGTCTGCGCGATGCCGATAAAGCTGTTCATGATGCCCCAAACGGTACCAAACAGACCGATAAACGGAGAGATCGCGCCGATAGTGGCGAGATAGCCATTACCGCGCCCCATATAACGCCCGGTCGCCGCCACGCGACGCTCCAGGCGGAAGCCGGTGCGCTCTTTAATGCCTTCGTTATCTTCGCTGCCTGCGGATAACTCCAGCTCGTTCTGGGCTTCGTTGATTAACAGGGTGCTGAGGCTTTTCGCATGGAAGGAGGAGGCGATTTCGCTGGCCTGATCCAGTGAGCGGGCATCAGCCAGCAGGGTCTGCTCGCGCTTGATGCGGCGCTTTTGCGCCATCATCTCAACGCTTTTGCTGAAAAACAGAGCCCATGTCACCACGGACGCCAGAATCAGGCCGATCATTACCACTTTAACGACAATGTCGGCGTGCTGATACATACCCCACACGGATAGATCCGTCTGCATCAAATTATTACCCACTGTGTTTCTCCGCGACGCAAATCACAAAAACTGAGCGCCATCATATCAAAATGATGTCGAATTGATAGTAGTTCTCATTACTATTTACATAATGCCTGAATTGAAAGCCATTTTCTTTGCGCTCACGCAGTAAACCCGCGCGACTGAACACGTCGTAGAAAAAATTAACACCCGCACCGCAAACAGGGATGCATCAACCCACAATCATGGTAGTCTGGACATCCAGACGTATAAAAACAGGTTGAGCGAAAATGACGGCGAAGCATCTTGATACCGCTCTGGTAAACGCAGGGCGCAGCAAAAAATATACACTAGGCTCGGTGAACAGCGTGATCCAACGCGCCTCTTCCCTGGTCTTCGAAACGGTGGAAGCCAAAAAACACGCTACCCGCAACCGGGCGAACGGCGAACTGTTTTATGGTCGCCGCGGTACGCTAACACACTTCTCATTGCAGGAAGCGATGTGTGAACTGGAAGGCGGCGCCGGATGCGCGCTTTTCCCCTGCGGCGCGGCGGCGGTGGCTAACACCATTCTGGCGTTCGTTGAGCAAGGCGATCATGTGCTGATGACCAACACCGCCTATGAACCGACCCAAGATTTCAGCACCAAAATTCTCGCCAAACTGGGCGTCACCACCAGCTGGTTTGACCCGATGATTGGCGCCAGCATTGTGCATCTCATCCAACCCAATACGAAAGTGGTATTCCTGGAATCTCCCGGCTCCATCACCATGGAGGTGCATGACGTTCCGGCGATTGTGCAGGCGGTGAGAAGCGTAGCCCCGAACGCCATCATTATGATTGATAACACCTGGGCGGCTGGCATCCTGTTCAAAGCGCTGGAGTTTGATATTGATATCTCGATTCAGGCAGGCACCAAATACCTGATTGGTCACTCCGACGCGATGGTGGGCACCGCCGTTTCCAACGCCCGCTGTTGGGAGCAACTGCGTGAAAACGCCTATCTGATGGGGCAAATGTTGGATGCGGATACCGCGTATATGACCAGCCGCGGTTTGCGTACATTGGGCGTGCGCCTGCGTCAGCACCATGAAAGCAGTTTAAAAATTGCCGAATGGCTGGCGACGCACCCGCAAGTGGCGCGGGTGAATCATCCAGCGCTGCCAGGAAGCAAAGGGCATGAGTACTGGAAACGTGACTTTACCGGCAGCAGCGGCCTGTTCTCCTTTGTATTAACTAAACGCTTAACCCATGAAGAACTGTCGCAATACCTCGATCCGTTTTCACTGTTCAGCATGGCCTACTCCTGGGGCGGTTATGAGTCGTTAATTCTGGCCAACCAGCCGGAACAGATAGCGGCGATCCGCCCGGATGGTGAAGTGGACTTCACCGGTACCCTAATTCGGGTGCATATTGGTTTAGAGAATGTTGACGATCTGATTGAAGATTTAGCTGCAGGATTCCAGCGTATCGTGTAAACCAGGCTAACCGGGGTAAAGCTTCAGAAAATTCTCTGTTTCTTGCGCCCCGGATCAAGGTGTTTTTGGCGAGTTGGAGTACAATAGCCTCCTCTACGCGGTACCACAGGAACGTCCATGGCTGTTATTCAAGATATTATCGCTGCGCTTTGGCAACACGACTTTGCTGCGCTGGCTAACCCGCATGTTGTTGGCGTTGTTTATTTTGTGATGTTCGCCACGCTGTTTCTGGAAAACGGCCTGCTTCCTGCTTCGTTTTTACCGGGGGACAGCCTGCTGTTACTGGCCGGTGCGCTGATTGCGCGCGGCTGCATGGACTTTGTATCCACCCTGTTTATCCTCACCTCCGCCGCCAGTCTCGGCTGCTGGCTCAGCTACCTGCAAGGCAAGTGGCTGGGCAATACGCGGGTGGTGAAAAGCTGGCTTGCGCAGCTACCGGTGAAATACCATGAACGGGCGACCTGTATGTTTGACCGCCACGGTCTGCTGGCGCTGCTTGCCGGGCGTTTTCTGGCGTTTATTCGCACCCTGCTGCCGACCATGGCCGGCATATCCGGTTTGTCGAACCGCCGCTTCCAGCTGTTTAACTGGCTGAGCGCTCTGCTATGGGTTGGCGTCGTCACCTCTTTTGGCTACGCCATCAGCATGATCCCGTTTGTGAAACGTCATGAAGATCAGGTGATGACGTTTCTGATGATCCTCCCGGTCTTCCTGCTGGTTGCCGGGCTTGTCGGCACTGTTGCGGTGGTGCTGAAGAAAAAATACTGCAACGCCTGACCCGCTGCCCCTCTTCCCGGCGAAGAGGGGCCGTTTTTACATCCCCTGCATGGTACGAATTCTCGCCACATCCTCTCCCGGCGTCAGACCAAAATAGCGTTTAAACTCGCGGCTGAACTGCGACGGACTTTCATAGCCAACCCGTATCGCCGCAGCGCTGGCTTTCATACCATCATGCACCATCAGCATACGTGCTTTGTGCAGACGGTAGCTCTTCAGGTACTGCAAAGGCGACGTGCTGGTCACTGACTTAAAGTTGTGGTGAAACGCCGACACGCTCATATTGGCTTCAGCGGCAAGCTGATCGACGCTCAGATTCTCCGTGTACTGGCTCTCAATGCGCTTCAGCACCCGGCTAATCAGGCTAAAATGCGTCTGGCGACTCACCAGTGCCAGCAACGCACCGCCGCGCGGCCCGGTCAGCACGTGGTAAAGGATCTCGCGGATAATCTGTTTACCGAGAATACGCGCATCCAGCGGGCGCTCCATCACGTCCAGCAAGCGTTCGGCGGCGCACAGGATCTCTTCCGACAGGACCGCCGAGTTAATCCCGCTCGCGGCGATATCAGGGCGAAAGAGTTCATCTTCGCCGATATCCATCAACAGTTCCTGTAATTGCAGGATATCGACGTTTACGCGAAGACCCGCCAATGGCACCTCCGGCGTGGCAAAGGTTTCACACTCAAACGGTAACGGCACCGTCAGTAATAAATACTCGTTAGTGTCATAGCGAAAAACGCGCTCATTGATATAACCGATTTTATGACCGGAAAAGAGAAAAACGATCCCCGGAAGGTACATCACCGGTGTTCGGGTTCCCGGCTGAGTCCCGTACAGCAAACGGATATCCGGCAGCAGTTCACTGAGTGTGTTTTCATTTATTTTCAGAGCCTTAATCTTTTCTGTCAGGTGCAAACAAATCTCTTCGCGCTTCATTTTCCGCTACTCCGGCAAGGCTTTTTGACACAGACAGTGTGCTCAGTTTTATGCTTTTTCTCCAGCCTAAAAGAGAAACAGGCAAGACATTCGCAGGAATGTGCATTGAGAGAGACGCTGCCCACGCCCACAATAATCCCATCAGGCAGACAGCTGCCGGACATTTTTCACCTAATGAGAAGGGAACGAGCAATGAATAACTTTAATCTGCATACCCCTACCCGCATCCTGTTTGGTAAAGGCGCAATTGCTAATCTGCGTGAGCAGATCCCGGCGGAGGCCCGCGTGTTGATTACCTATGGCGGCGGCAGCGTGAAGAAAAACGGCGTGCTGGATCAGGTCTACAGCGCGCTGCAAGGTCTGGATGTCCGCGAATTCAGCGGTATTGAGCCAAACCCGACGTACGAAACCCTGATGAAAGCCGTAAAAATCGTGCAAGACGAAAAGATCACATTCTTGCTGGCGGTGGGCGGTGGTTCTGTACTCGATGGCACCAAATTTATCGCCGCAGCAGCGCAGTACGCAGACGGCATCGATCCGTGGCACATCCTGCAAACGCGGGGGAGTGACATCAAAAGCGCCATTCCGATGGGTTCTGTGTTGACGCTGCCAGCCACCGGTTCTGAATCCAACGCAGGCGCGGTGGTATCTCGTAAAGCAACCGGCGACAAACAGGCGTTCCACTCTGCTTTCGTGCAGCCCGTATTTGCCATCCTCGATCCGGTTTACACCTACACCCTGCCGCCGCGTCAGGTGGCGAATGGCGTGGTGGATGCCTTTGTCCATACCGTTGAGCAGTACGTCACCTATCCGGTGGACGGCAAAATCCAGGATCGTTTCGCGGAAGGCATTTTGCTGACGCTGATCGAAGAAGGCCCGAAAGCGTTGCAGGAACCGGAAAACTACGACGTACGCGCCAACGTGATGTGGGCGGCAACGCAAGCGCTGAATGGTCTGATTGGCGCAGGTGTACCGCAGGACTGGGCAACACATATGCTCGGTCATGAACTGACTGCGATGCATGGTCTTGACCATGCGCAAACCCTGGCCGTTGTTCTGCCTGCACTGTGGAATGAAAAACGCGATACCAAGCACGCCAAATTGCTGCAATACGGTGAGCGCGTGTGGAACATCACTGAAGGCTCTGAAAACGAGCGTATCGATGCGGCCATTGAAGCAACGCGTAACTTCTTCGAACGTATGGGCGTGCCGACGCGGTTGTCCGGTTACGGCCTCGACGGTAGCTCAATTCCGGCGCTGTTGAGCAAACTCGAAGAACACGGTATGACGCAACTCGGCGAACACCAGGATATTACACTGGAAGTCAGCCGTCGCATCTACGAAGCGGCGCGCTAAGGTCGTCTGGCAACGGCTTTCGTTTTTGGTTTTTTCGACCACACTTAATGCACACCACCTTACCGGGCCTGTCCCGGTAAGCCTATTGAAAGGAGAAATGCATGACACATCCCACCGTGATTAAGCTTTCTGACGGCACACTGATGCCGCAACTGGGTCTTGGCGTGTGGAAAGCGAGCAACGAGGAAGTGGTTACCGCGATTCATAAGGCACTGGACGTGGGGTATCGATCCATTGATACCGCCGCAGCCTATAAAAATGAAGAAGGCGTGGGCAAAGCGATTGCCAGCTCGGGCGTACCGCGCGATGAGTTATTTATTACCACCAAGTTGTGGAATGACGATCAGCAGCGCCCGGCGCAAGCATTAAAAGAAAGTCTGAAAAAACTGCAGCTTGATTATGTGGATCTCTATCTGATGCACTGGCCAGTACCGGCCATCGATCATTATGTCGAGGCGTGGCAAGGGATGATCGCATTACAGCAGCAGGGGCTGGTGAAGAGCATCGGCGTGTGCAACTTTCAGATCCCACACCTGCAACGCCTGATCGATGAAACCAGCGTCGCGCCGGTGATTAACCAAATCGAGCTACACCCGTTGATGCAGCAGCGCCAGTTGCACGCCTGGAATGCCACACACAAGATCCAGACCGAGTCCTGGAGCCCGCTGGCACAGGGCGGTGAAGGGGTCTTCGATCAGAAAATCATCCGTTCGCTGGCGGATAAATACAGCAAAACACCTGCACAGATAGTGATCCGCTGGCATCTTGATAGCGGTCTGGTGGTGATCCCGAAATCGGTCACGCCGTCGCGCATTGCCGAAAACTTTGATGTCTGGGATTTCCGCCTGGATAAAGACGAGCTGGCGGAAATTGCCAAACTGGATGCCGGTAAACGGCTGGGGCCAGACCCGGATCAGTTCGGCGGTTGAATGCCCGTTGAGCACAAAAAAATGCCCGGTGTAAACCGGGCATTTTTAGGGTGACTTAACGCACCCGCGTGGCTTTTTTCTTCGTGGATGCAGCGCTTTTACCGTTGCTACGCTGGTGCACAATCGGCGTATGTTTGGTCAACGCTGGCTGTGACTGGCGGTTCTGACGGCGCGCTTCACGCATCTCTTCCAGCGTCGGTGCCGGCACCAGGCATTCGCGGCGCGAGCCAATCAAATGCTTTTTACCCATCGCTTCCAGCGCCTGGCGCAGCAGCGGCCAGTTGGCCGGATCGTGGTAACGCAGCAGCGCTTTATGCAGACGGCGCTGTTTGTCCCCTTTGGGGACCACCACCTCTTCGCTCTTATAGTCGATTTTCGACAGCGGGTTTTTGCCGGTGTAATACATGGTTGTCGAGTTCGCCAGCGGTGAGGGATAGAAGTTCTGTACCTGGTCAAGACGGAAGCGGTGACGCTTCAGCCACAGCGCCAGGTTCACCATGTCTTCATCACGCGTACCGGGGTGGGCGGAGATAAAATAGGGGATCAGATACTGTTCTTTGCCCGCCTGTTTGGAATAGGTGTCGAACAACTGCTTAAAGCGGTCATAGCTGCCCATTCCCGGCTTCATCATCTTCGACAGCGGACCTTCTTCAGTGTGTTCCGGCGCAATCTTCAGATACCCGCCCACGTGGTGCGTCGCCAGCTCTTTCACATAGCGCGGATCTTCAACGGCCAGATCGTAACGCACACCAGAGGCAATCAGGATCTTTTTAATACCTTTCAAATCACGGGCACGACGATAGAGATCGATCGTCGGTTGGTGATTGGTATCCATATGCGGGCAGATCTCCGGGTAAACACAAGAGAGTCGGCGACAGGTCTGTTCCGCACGCGGCGATTTGCAGCGCAGCATATACATGTTGGCGGTCGGCCCGCCGAGATCGGAAATCACCCCGGTAAAGCCCGGTACGCTATCACGAATCGCTTCGATCTCATTGATGATCGAATCTTCGGAGCGGCTTTGAATGATACGGCCTTCATGCTCGGTGATGGAGCAGAAGGAACAGCCACCAAAACAGCCGCGCATAATATTGATGGAGAAGCGGATCATCTCATACGCCGGGATACGGCTTTTGCCATAGGCGGGGTGCGGCACGCGCTTATAGGGCAAAGCAAACACGCTGTCCATCTCTTCGGTCGACAGCGGGATAGCTGGCGGGTTGATCCAGATGTAACGATCGCCGTGTTTTTGCATCAGCGCGCGGGCGCAGCCGGGGTTCGTTTCGTGGTGCAAAATACGCGACGCATGGGCGTAGAGCACCTTATCACCTTTTACCTTCTCAAAAGAAGGCAGCAGCACATAGGTTTTTTCCCACGGTTTCGGGCGCGGCGGCTGCACCGTCACACGTTTTGCTTCCTGCGCTACGGGTTTGTTGTCCGCACAGGGTAAATCTTCGCCATACGGATGCGGGATCGGGTCGATCTTACCCGGCGTATCGAGGCGGGTGGAGTCCACCCCGCTCCAGCCCGGCAGCGCTTCTTTGACGATGATCGCGGTGTTACGCACATCGCGGATCTGCGAGATCGGTTCGCCCGCGGCCAGACGATGAGCCACTTCCACCAGTGGGCGTTCACCGTTGCCAAACATCAGCATATCGGCTTTGGCGTCAATCAGCACCGAGCGACGCACGGTATCAGACCAGTAATCATAATGTGCGGTACGGCGCAGGCTGGCTTCAATACCGCCGAGGATCACCGGCACCTCTTTCCACGCTTCTTTACAGCGTTGGGTATAAACCAACGTGGCGCGATCCGGACGCTTACCGGCGACGTTATCCGGGGTGTAGGCGTCGTCATGACGCAGCTTACGATCGGCGGTGTAGCGGTTGATCATCGAATCCATGTTGCCAGCGGTGACGCCGAAGAACAGGTTCGGTTTGCCCAAACGCATAAAGTCGTCTTTGCTGTTCCAGTCCGGTTGGGCAATGATACCAACACGAAACCCTTGTGCTTCCAGCATACGGCCGCAAATCGCCATCCCGAAACTGGGGTGATCGACATATGCATCGCCCGTCACCAGAATAATGTCGCAACTATCCCAGCCGAGTTGATCCATCTCTTCGCGCGACATCGGCAAAAACGGCGCAGGGCCGAAGCAGGCCGCCCAGTACTGGGGCCATGAGAAAAGGTCACGATCCGGTTGGATCAGGGATATTGCGCTCATCTTGCTTCCAAAAATGATAAAAAAATAATCAAAGGGCGGCGATTATACGCCGTAATTTGACCGGAAATGAAGGAGGATTTTGTACAGGACAGCAGCCTGACAGGTAAAAACCTGGCAGGCTTACACATGTTACGGCGCCGGGTTCACCAGCAGCTGCCCTACCGAACCACGGTCGGTCATCTCCAGCGTCTGGCTTTGATACTGGAACGGGAAGTGCGGCCAGGAAGGCTGGCCGAACCACACCAGCAGTTCCACCTGTCCGTCGATCCAGACAGTATCTTTCCAGCCCCGGTCCTCCGGGAATGGCATCGCACCGTTAACGTTGCGCACCAAAAACATTACGCCTTCAATATGGAAGGATTGCGGCATCTCGGCGCGGACGGTCCAGCGCTCCCAGGTGCCTTGCTGCGTAGTGATATCGATCCGCTGCGGATCCCATAACTGCCCGTTAATGCCCGGATCGCTGCCCAGCGTGATATCCCGGCTGCGGGTTGGTGTACCGGCCATAATCTCTGACGGCAGCAGACGCATGGGTAGTCTGTCCGTCACCAGCGGTAACAGCCCGGTTGGACGCAACGTCAACACCAGCGTCGAAATCAGGATGCTGGAGGGCTCGAAGAAACCGCGTACGCGATCCATCAGGGTTGCCGCTTCGCCACAGGTGATCGACACTTCATCACCGTTGGTCATATCCACCAGCACCTCGCGGCGCTCCCCCGGTGCCAACGACAACTGCTTTACTGATACCGGTGCGGGTAAAAAGCCCTGATCGCCGGCAATCACATGCAGTGCGCGACCATCACTCATTTGTAACTGGTAGCGCCGGGAGTTCGAGGCATTTAACAGACGCAGTCGCACCCAGCCACGGGAAACATCCACATACGGGCTTTGCGCGCCGTTCACCAGCAACGTATCGCCGACAAAACCACCGCTACCGGGTTCGCTGTATTGCGGCGTACCGAAATTATCCAGCCGCTTATCCTGAATAATGACCGGGAAATCATCCACGCCGTAATGGTTCGGTATCGGTAACGACTTACTGATCTCATCCTCCACCAGCCACATTCCCGCAAGGCCGTTATAGACCTGCTGCGCGGTGCGGTTCGGCGTATTGGCGTGATACCACAGCGTCCCGGCATTCTGACGAATAGGCAGCACCGGTGCCCAGTCGTTATTGGCGGTCATCATGCGCGCTGCGCCACCAATCAGCGGCCCTGGCACCTGTAAACCACTGACGGTCATTGCCACGTTTTCCGCCAGTCGGTTGCTATAAATCAGTTTGACGTCATCACCGTTCCATACCCGGATCGTTGGCCCAAGATAACGCCCATTGATGCCGAAAACCTGGGCACGTGTACCGGTCGTGAATGACCAGTGCGTACGTTGCAGGGTAAGAAACAGCGGTTGCCCGCGACGGGATTCAAACAGAGGAGGAACGGGCAACTGCGGTTGTTGCCCGGCGGCATTTGCCCTCAGCGGCACCGCACCTGCACATAGCGCAACCCCGGATGCCTGAATAAACTGACGCCGACTGAGTGACATATTTGCTCCGTGTAACACTGACTCTTTGCCGCAAGCATCACTGTCTGCGGACTTATTAACAACAAAAGGTTAAACCCGACCGGCGGCTTCGCGTTCTGCAACTTCTTTATCGAGTTCCTCGATTTTCGTTGCCATCAATTCGCGGCAATGAGTTGCCAGCTCACGCACCTGATCTTTACCAAAGCGGGTGATATCAATGGGCGGCAACATCTCAACGATAACCAACCCGTTGCGCAGGCGATTGAGTTTAATTTTGTTAGACGTCGTCGACACGCAGACCGGAATGATCGGCACACCGGCGGCAATCGCGGCATGAAACGCCCCGGTTTTAAACGGCAGCAAACCGCGACCGCGGCTACGGGTGCCTTCCGGAAACATCCAGATGGAAATATTGCGTTTCTGGATCTGCTTAACCACTTCGGCAATGGTGCCATGGGCTTTCGCACGGTTATTACGATCAATCAGCAGATTGCCGGTCAGCCAGTAAAGCTGACCAAAAAACGGGATCCACAACAGGCTCTTTTTACCCACGGTCACCGTTGGCGGTAGCACAATGTTGGATGCGGTCACCATGTCGAAGTTGTTCTGATGGTTCGCAATATAGATAGCATTGCCAAACTTCGCGGCATCCGGCGGCAGACGTTTTTCGACTTTCAAGCCGAAAACTGGCGCAAGGCGACCAAACATATGACCGAAGGTCGCAACATGTTTTGGATTACGTGGACTAAACAGGCAGTAAAGGGACCCGAATACGCACACCAGAATGGAATAAATAACAACGATGATTACGCGAAAAATGAATAGCATAGCGACCTCTGAAGCCCATACCTTTGAGCATTATATACACGCCAGCAGCACTACGCTGAGGCTGGCGGCGCCACAATGAGCCATCAACTGGCCTGGGCTTTGTGTTATGCGGCCTTTAAAAAAGCGTATTGTTAATCGCAATTGCCGAATTAACAACGCTTTTACGGGAAATTTTAATGTAGAAACGTGTCTCCCTCAGGGGCGATGGAGACACGCTTTTGCGCCTTACTCTTCGCTGTCGCCCGTCGCCGGACGGGAAGGCGCATCAATCTCAACGCGATCGATACGCTGCAAACCGCGCATCAGCGTACCGCGGCGCCCGCGTTCGCCCTGCACTTTTTGCAGCTCTTCAGGACGCAGCTTGATTTTGCGTTTGCCGACATGGATGGTTAACGTGCTCTGCGGCGGCAACAGGTAGAGGTGCGCAAGCCCGTCGCTACCGTTTGCTGCATCCGCAGACGGGATGCCGATGATCTTGTTGCCTTTCCCTTTCGACAACTGCGGCAAATCGCTGACCGGGAACATCAGCATACGACCGGCGGTGGTGATGGCCAGCAGCATATCGTCATCGTTAACGATTTCCAGCGGCGGCATCACCCGCGCGTTATCCGGCAGGCTGATCAGCGTTTTACCGGCACGGTTGCGCGCCACCAGGTCGTTAAAGGTACACACAAAACCGTAACCCGCGTCCGACGCCATCAGCAGTTTCTGCTCATCGTTGCTCATCACCATATGCTCAACGGTCGCTCCCGGCGGCAGCGTCAGCTTACCGGTTAGCGGTTCGCCCTGACCACGTGCGGACGGCAGCGTAATCGGGTCGATTGCGTAACTGCGTCCGGTGGAGTCGATGAACACCACCGGCTGGTTGCTCTTGCCTTTCGCCGACGCTTTCCAGCTATCACCGGCTTTGTAACTCAGTCCCTGCGCGTCAATGTCGTGGCCTTTGGCGCTACGCACCCAGCCCATTTGCGACAACACAATGGTCACCGGCTCAGACGGTTGCATATCGTGCTCGTTCATCGCTTTCGCTTCTTCGCGCTCATGCAACGGAGAACGGCGATCGTCGCCGAACGCATCGGCATCCGCCTGTAGCTCTTTCTTCAGCAGAGTGTTCATCTTGCGCTCAGAAGCGAGGATCGCTTGCAGTTGATCGCGCTCTTTCGCCAGATCATCCTGCTCACCACGGATCTTCATCTCTTCCAGTTTGGCAAGATGGCGCAGTTTTAACTCAAGGATCGCTTCCGCCTGCGTCTCGCTGATGCCAAAGCGTGACATCAGCACTGGCTTCGGTTCGTCCTCGGTACGAATGATTTCGATCACTTCGTCGATGTTGAGGAATGCCACCAGCAAACCTTCAAGGATATGCAGGCGTTTGAGGACTTTTTCCAGACGGTGATTCAGGCGGCGGCGCACGGTGTCGCGGCGGAACGCCAGCCATTCGGTGAGGATCTCCAGCAGGTTTTTCACTGCCGGGCGGCCATCCAGACCGATCATATTCAGGTTAATGCGGTAGCTCTTTTCCAGATCGGTGGTGGCGAACAGGTGGTTCATCACCTGCTCCATGTCCACGCGATTAGAACGCGGGACGATCACCAGACGCGTCGGGTTTTCATGATCCGATTCGTCACGCAGATCGTCGACCATCGGCAATTTTTTATTGCGCATCTGAGCGGCGATTTGCTCCAGCACGCGTGCGCCGGAAACCTGGTGCGGCAGCGCGGTGATCACCACCGCGCCATCCTCTTTTTTCCAGACCGCGCGCATACGCACTGAACCGCGACCATTCTGGTAAATTTTGCGGATCTCGGCACGGGAGGTAATGATCTCTGCTTCAGTCGGGTAGTCCGGCCCCTGCACAATATCCAGCAACTGGTCGATCGTGGTTTTCGGCTGCTCAATCAGGGCAATAGCCGCATTAGCGACTTCGCGCAGGTTATGCGGTGGAATATCCGTCGCCATCCCTACTGCAATCCCGGTCGTGCCGTTCAGCAGGATATTCGGCAGGCGCGCAGGCAGCATTTTCGGCTCCTGCATCGTACCGTCGAAGTTCGGTACCCAATCAACGGTGCCCTGGCCCAGTTCGCTCAGCAGCAAATCGGCATATTTCGACAGGCGGGATTCGGTATAACGCATGGCGGCGAAGGACTTCGGATCATCCGGCGCCCCCCAGTTACCCTGCCCATCAACCAGCGGATAGCGGTAGGAGAACGGCTGCGCCATCAACACCATGGCTTCATAGCAGGCGCTGTCGCCGTGCGGGTGGTATTTACCCAGGACGTCGCCCACGGTACGGGCGGATTTCTTAAATTTGGCGCTGGCGTTCAGCCCCAGTTCAGACATAGCGTAAACGATGCGGCGTTGAACAGGTTTCAGGCCATCACCGATAAACGGCAACGCACGGTCCATGATGACGTACATGGAGTAGTTCAGGTAGGCGTTTTCCGTAAATTCATGCAGCGCAAGGCGCTCTGCCATATCGCTCATTAATCGTGATTCCTCAACGTATGTGCCCGCCTGTACGGCGGCAATATTGCCGCAGATACTACCCTATCTGCGGCGAGGAGTCATAGAGATGAGCGATTTTTTCACGCGCACCTGGCGCTTACTGGGCGACCTTACTGATCTCTTTTACATCGATTTCCACCGAGTTCCAGTCTTTATCCACTTCTCCCTGGATCTCCACCACATCCTGTGGCCCGACTGTCACGCCATTCCAGCGTTTACGGTTGATATCCACATTGATGGTACCGGTGGCATCTTTGAATAAATAGGTATCGTCGGAAACGCGCTCAACGATGTTCCCCCGCAACGTAACCCAGGCATCGTCCCGCAGCGACTTCACGCTCTCAACGGTGGCTTTGCTACCGTTCGGCCCGGTAAAACCCCCACTCTGCTGAGAGGCACCTGGGCCGGTAAACCCACCCTGATTCGCGGCGAAGGCCGGTGCGGAACATAACGCAAATACGGCAATAATGGCGGCGATCTTTTTCATTTTGTCTCTCCCTTTTCCTGTGGTTTGCGACCATTTAACCGGTCATTCCTTAACGACTTCTTAACGGGAAAAAAGATAATTTTTCGCTGTACATTGCCTGTCGCCAACGGGTTTACTGCCCATAACAGGGTGATGAAAGGAGGCATTGTGCGCATTTTACTGATTGAAGATGACACGCTCATCGGCGACGGCATTAAAACCGGACTCAGCAAAAAGGGATTTAGCGTCGACTGGTTCACGGACGGCAAACAAGGGAAAGCGGCGCTGTTTACCGCCCCTTATGACGCGGTGATCCTCGATTTAACGCTCCCCGGTATCGATGGCCTCGACATTCTGCGCGACTGGCGCGAACAACAACGCGCCGAACCGGTGCTGATCCTGACCGCCCGCGATGCCCTTGATCAACGAGTGGAAGGGCTGCGCCTGGGTGCGGATGATTATTTGTGCAAACCGTTTGCGCTGATCGAAGTGGCCGCCCGACTGGAAGCCCTGATTCGCCGTACACACGGACAAACGCAAAATACGCTGCGCCACGGCGGGGTGATGCTGGATCCCGGCAGCCTGGTCGCCACATTGAATGGCGAAACGCTGGCACTCAAACCGAAGGAGTTCGCCCTGCTGGAACTGTTACTGCGCAACGCCGGTCGCGTACTGCCGCGTAAACTCATCGAAGAGAAGCTCTATAACTGGGATGACGATGTCACCAGTAATGCCGTGGAGGTGCATGTGCACCACTTGCGACGCAAACTGGGCAGCCACTTTATCTGCACGGTTCACGGCATCGGTTACACCCTGGGAGAAGCATGAAACGCACCCGCCCGTTGAGTCTGCGCCTGCGCCTGACGTTACTGTTTTTACTGTTATCGCTCGCAGCCTGGCTGTGCGCCAGCCTGGTTGCCTGGCAGCAGACCCGTGATAAGCTCGACAAGCTGTTCGACACCCAGCAAATGCTGTTCGCCAAGCGCCTGAGCGTTATGGAGTTTGAACAACTGCAAAGCGCCGCGCCGCAGATCGCGAAGAAAAAGGTGAAGCATGGCCATCTCGACGATGATGCGCTGGCGTTCGCCATCTATTCGACAGACGGCAAAATGCTGCTGCATGATGGCGCGAACGGCAAAGAGATCCCCTATAACTATCGGCGCGAAGGGTTTGATAACGGCCATCTGCGCGATGATGATGACTCGTGGCGCTTTCTGTGGCTCACCGCTGAAAACAAGCGCTTTCGCATTGTTGTCGGTCAGGAGTGGGATTATCGCCAGGAGATGGCGCTGGAGATTATAACCTCACAACTCACGCCGTGGCTTGTCGCCTTGCCGTTGATGCTGATTCTGCTGATTGTTCTCCTGAGTCTGGAGCTGCGCCCGCTGAAAAAACTGGCGCTGTCGCTGCGCGCACGCGCGCCGGATCTCGCCGAACCGTTGCCAGACGACGGTGTACCCCGTGAAGTGCGTCCGCTGGTGGAGGCGCTGAACCAGCTCTTTGCCCGCACTCATACGATGATGCAGCGCGAGCGGCGTTTCACCTCCGATGCCGCCCATGAGCTACGTAGTCCGCTGGCGGCGCTGAAAGTGCAGACCGACGTCGCCCAGCTTTCCGATGACGATCCTATTGATCGGCAAAAAGCGCTGGCTCAGTTACATACGGGAATCGATCGCGCTGCCCGTCTGGTGGATCAGTTACTGACGCTGTCACGGCTCGACTCACTGGATAATCTTGACGATCTCGAACCCATCTCACTGGCTGCGCTGCTGCAATCCGCGGTAATGGATAATTACCATCCGGCGCAGCAGGCCGGCATTGATGTCCGTCTGCATCTCCATGACAACACCGTCAGCCGCCAGGGTCAGCCCTTGTTACTCAGCCTGCTGGTACGTAATCTGCTGGACAACGCCATTCGTTATAGCCCGGCGGGCAGTACCGTGGATGTTACGCTCGATGCCCATTGTTTTAGCGTAAGGGATAATGGTCCAGGCATTAGCGAAGAAGCGCTGGCACGTATTGGCGAACGTTTCTATCGCCCGCCCGGCCAGAGCGAAACCGGCAGCGGGTTGGGCCTGTCGATTGTGCAGCGCATTGCCAGGCTGCATCACATGACGGTGACATTCGGTAATCATCCGCAGGGGGGGTTTATCGCGCGGGTCAGTTGGTAGCGGCATTATTGCTGTAAAAGCAAAAGTCTTTGCACTTTTTGCCAATTTAACCGCACCGTCGATCAGGATACCATGGCCCGCAAACGTATTTCGCTGAGGAATTCCCATGAGCAATATTCTGATTATCAATGGCGCGAAGCAATTCGCACACTCAAAAGGTCAACTGAATGACACCCTGACCGAGGTCGCGGAAAGTTTTCTGCGCGACGTCGGGCATGATGTTCGCACCGTCCGCGCCGACGGTGAGTATGACGTAAAAGAAGAAGTGCAGAACTTCCTGTGGGCAGACACTATCATCTGGCAGATGCCCGGCTGGTGGATGGGCGCGCCCTGGACGGTGAAAAAATATATGGATGATGTCTTCACCGAAGGCCACGGTACACTCTACGCCAGCGATGGCCGTACCCGTTCCGATGCGTCAAAAAAATACGGTTCCGGCGGCCTGATTCAAGGCAAAACCTATATGTTGTCACTGACCTGGAACGCGCCAATGGAAGCGTTCACCGATAAAGAACAATTCTTCCACGGTGTCGGCGTAGACGGCGTCTATCTGCCCTTTCACAAGGCAAATCAATTCCTTGGCATGGACGCGCTGCCAACCTTTATCACCAATGATGTGATTAAAATGCCGGACGTCCCGCGTTATATCGCAGAATATCGCAAGCATCTGACAGAGATTTTTGCTTAACTGTGAAGCTGGACTTATAGGGAGTAGGTTAATCATGTTGACAGTAATTGCAGAAATCCGTACCCGTCCAGGGCAACATCATCGCCAGGCGGTGCTCGATCAGTTCGCGAAGATAGTGCCGGTGGTATTGCAGGAAGAGGGATGTCATGGCTATGCGCCGCTGGTGGATCACGCCGCGAACGTGAGCTTTCAAACCACCGCACCGGACTCCATCATGATGGTGGAAGTGTGGGAAAGCGTGGCGCACCTTGAAGCCCATCTGCAAACGCCGCATATGAAAGCGTGGAGCGAAGCAGTAAAAGGCGATGTACTGGAAACCCATATCCGTATTCTGGAAGCGGGTCTCTGAACGTTGTCTTCCCCTCTCCCTGACGGGAGAGGGATGTGTTGCCTACCAGTACAGTTTCCAGCTTTGCGAAAACCGCGCCAGCGCCTCCACATAGAAATAATCCCCCCAGCTACTGCACTCATCCACCCCTTTATTGCTCGCCAGATGGTAAACCGAATGCTTGAGTAGTCCGTTCGTGGCCTCGTTTTTTCCCGCCAGGTAGTGTTTACCTAACGATGACATGATCTGCATGGCCCACTGCTGGTAACGCGCGCGATCCGGGTCCGTCACTGGCAGGTGTTTGATCAGCTCCAGCAAACCGCACACGGCAATCGCGGCCGACGAAGAGTCCCGCAGCGCATCGGTACCCACCAGCGCCAAATCCCAATGGCAGACCGCATCGTCCGGTAAGCGGTTGAGAAAATAGTTAGCCAGCCGTTTCGATAGCGCCACCATCTCACGGTCGCCGGTATAAATGAAACTCAGCAGAAAACCATAGATCCCCCACGCCTGCCCGCGCGACCAGCATGAGTCATCCGCATAACCTTGCTGCGTATTGCCGTAGCGAGGCGCGCCGGTTTTTACATCCATATAGTAAGTATGGAAGGTGGATGCATCTTCGCGGATCAGGTATTTCGCCGCCTGCTTCACGTGGGCTACAGCCGCATCGGCAAAACGCCGATCCCCGGTTTGCTCCGTTGCCCAATAGAGCAGCGGCAGGTTCATGTTGCAGTCGATGATCATACGACCCGCCTGCTCCGGATCCGCGAGATCGCCCCACGCCTGGATGATCTGCGCCTTTTGGTGGAAGCGTTCCAACAGTGCTTCCGCCGCCAGCAATGCAAAACCCCGCGCGTCCCGGTTGCCGGTCAACCGCCAGCCCGCCACGCAGGAGAGCGTGTATAAAAAGCCCAAATCGTGAGTGTTAGTATCATGACGCCCGGCGATGCGCGCGCCGAAAGAGCGCACATGCCGCTCCGCCAGCGCACGAAAGGGTTCCTCACCGCTCATCTCCCACGCCAGCCATAATTGCCCGGTCCAGAAACTGGTGGTCCACTCGATATTATCGGTTAACGGATAATATCCCCGCACGCAGGTTTCAGCCGGGAACTTATCGCCGAATTCCGTTAAATGGCGGCGAATCAGTTCAAGGGTATGCGCCCGCGCCGTCTCCAGTTCATCTTTAAAGGTCTGCGCATCAATTTTGGTGCCGGGATAATCGCGTAACGTTTCCTCAACGAGGTTACTTAACATATTTCGGTTCCTTCTTTTTACAGATAATTAGCGCAGCCATTAACGCGTCACATTATTGCGGGCAATATCCAGCGAACCGCTCTGCCGCCATTTGCTCTGGCACGCGGATAACGTAAACAGCGAGACAAGCGTAAACAGCAGCGCAATCCCGCCCATAATGATGTAGGTATTTTCAAAACCGATGCGGTCATACAAAATCCCGGCGGGTGAGGAAACCACCACGTTGCCGACATACAGCATGGCCTGATAACCAAGTAAATACATGGTCGCATTCACGCGTTTATCAAAATGCTCAGCGATATATTTAAATACCGACACCAGCAGCAGGCAGATTTCCAGGCCGTACAGCGGTTTTAATACCGAAATCAGCAGATGCGATTCGCACAGCCCGGAGATGATTAACCGCGCCCCCACCACCATGCCGACAATCAGCAACCCACGCTTAGCGCCAATAAAATTCACAAACAGCGGGATCACCATATACATCACGAACTCCATGCCGGACTGGACCGTTCCCAGATAACCAAAGACGGCATTGCCCTGATGGACATCATCAAAGAAGGTCACAAAATAGCGGGAGAACTGCTGCTCGGCGATAAACATCATCCATGCCACACCGGCTACATACAGGCAGAACGCCCAGAATTTGCGGTTACGAAGCAGCACATAGACATCCGCCGGAACGATCTTCTCTTTGGTCAGCACCTCATTGGCATGGGCAGAGTGGACATTCACTTTCAGGCTTAACAACACCGCCAGCATCACCAGCGAAGCAACCGATCCCATCATAAAGTTATAGGCGGGCGAGAGATTAAACAGCAGGCCGGAAAACGAGGATGCCACCGCCCAGCCAAGCGACCCCCACATGCGAATCTGACCAAATTCCATACCGTTTAAACGGCTGTAGCGATCGGTATAAGACTCGCAGGCGGCCACTCCCGCATACCAGGCAAAACTTAAATAGATTGCCCCGACAATAATTCCCAGCAACGTATTCGACATTAATAACGGCTGATAAACATAAATAAAAAACGGTGCCATTAATGCCGACATCAGCACCACAAAATAGAGCAGATATTTGCTCATACCGATTTTATCGAGGATATAGCCGTAAATCGGTTTCAGGATCACGGAGAAAATACCGTTCACGGCAAATACCGTACCAATGACCGTGCCGCTCAGGTTGGCTTTTTGTCCTAACCAGATAGCCAGCAGCCCAATACTGGCCGACCAGGTAAAGAAATAGAGAAAGATAAATGTGCTGATTTTGTAATATTCAGTTTTAGGGTTGATGGCTGTCTTTTCCATACTATCCTCGGCGAAAGCATGTAGGGTTCAGAGTTCGGCATCCGGTAATAACCGGGAATTAAAAAGTAATGACGTGTTTTGCTTTTCCGGCCTGGTGAATAACCAGCGCCTGTTCTTCTCTGTGCAGTTGCGGTATGCAGGAATTAAATGCCCCTTCAGAGGCGGCGGCCTGTACCGCGCACGCCAGCCAGTGACGACCAGGGGGAATATCGCCCTGCAACACCGGGATCGCCGCGCAGGGAGCAAACATAATGCTGCTGTTTGGCGGTGTAACCACGCTCTCCGCCTGGCGCATAACGGTGCTTGCCAGCGGGAAAATGGCGCTGATGCCGTTTTCCGCCACCACCAGGCTTCCACCCTCTTCGCAACGATGCGCGGCTTTCAGCACCGCGAAACCACCCTCCACGCTCTGCAAATGGCGGGCGGAGTCAATACGGTGTACCCGCACGTGCCAGTCGCCATAGGGAATCAGCCAGGTGGCAATATGCACGTCATGCCACGGTGACCAGCGGGAGAAAATGGCCTGTTCGCTGACGACCACCTCGTCACATTCCCGGCGGCCGCGGAAATAGTTGTCACCGTCGCTGAGCAGCAACATGGAGTCGCAGGCGGCGTGTTTAATGCCATAACGCCCGCGTTCAATGGTGAAGCCAAACAGGCTTGAATAGGCAAATTTGGTGTATTTCGCCTCGGTGTTGACGTAATTGTTCAGCTCAAGCTGCCCGGAAGCGAGCATCCAGACATGCCGCGCGTGATCACTGTGCACCAGAATTTGCCCGGCGTGCGGCAGGGTTCGCTGCGCGGCCCGCTCCGGCAACGGTAATTCATCGGCCTGCCAGAACGGGTGCGCAGCGGGTAGCGCCAGAATGAGAAAGACCTTTAAGGCCCAGTACGGCGAACCCGGTGAGTTGTAGTCTTCGCACATCGCCAGGTTGGGGTAGGCAAAACCCAGTGTCAAAATGCCGTCACGGTCAAAAATCGGCTGCTTCTGCCACCAGCGCAGATGGCGCAAGATCACCCCTTTCACCACGCCAGCCGGGAAAACATCCAGCCCGGAGAACGCCACTGCACTCCAAAAAGCAACCATCGCAAAACGGTACGTCAGGCTGCGTCCATAGGGGACGCACTCCCCTTCCGCAGCCGACATTGAGATAAAATCCTGCGCAAACAGGCGCGCCCGTTCGCGGATAATGTCTGCCCGCACGGGGTCGTCATCGCCATTCAGCGTGGCGTAAACCAGGCCGTAAAAATGGAACGCCATCGGAATGTAGTAATCTTTCGGTCGGCCAGGACCATCGGAATACCAGCCATCACCCAGGTAATAAGCGTCCATCATCGCAAAACGGCGTTCAATCGCCGCGGCATCCCAAGGGAGTCCCGCACGTTTAAAGCCCAGTTGCACCATGATGGCAAAGAAATGCCAGTTGCTATCGGGCATCTCAGCATCGGTAATCTGGTTAAGCCAGCGATGCAGGTTATGCACTTCGCGTTCGCTAAAGCTTGCGGTGAGTGCGTCGCCCAGTAGCGCCAGACCGAGGCCATAGGCAGCCATCTCCACCAGGCGTTGATCGTAAGGCCCGGTTTCCCCCCAGTAGCCCTCACTTTGCGGATCGGTGCCGCGCTTTATTGCCGCCAGGTATTTCGGGCTAAACGGTTCGGTATCGCCTCCCGCCATCAACGGGAACAGCCCCCATAATGCCCGCGACAATCCCTCCATCTCTGCAATATCGGTAGGGTAATGGGCGCTGGTCGCCCCCAGTGAAAAGCGGGATTCCCCCGCCGGGAACTGGCGATCCAGCGCGCTCAGCATCGTGTTCAGCGCGGCGACCACGTCGTCGCGGGATGACAATGGATTTGATGTTTTCACTTCCGCCGTCTGCATAGGTTGCTCTCCCTTGGGTGTGGCTGAAGGATAGTGAATGCATGAGAAGGGGAAATGTTAGCTTTGTCACACCGCCTGAATTTGCCTGAAACCGCTATTGAGGAAATTTAAAACTGTGGTTTATAACTGGATTCATTCGGGCAAAAATTGAGAACTGTTGCACTATGAGTGACAACTGGCAGGCAGAGCGTCTTGAGCTGATCACCCTGAATGACACCATCGTGTCGTTCAGTCGGCTTTTCGCCAATACCGTGCGTTACCACCACTGGCATCAGTGTCTGGAAGTGTTGTACGTCGAAGAGGGTTTTGGCGTGGTGATTGTCGATAACCGCCAGTACACCATGCGCCCCGGTCGGCTGTTTTTCTTCCCGCCCTTTACCATTCATAAAGTGATGGTGGATGAGCAGGCACAGGATCGTTATCGCCGCACCATCATTCATGTCGATCACCGTGCGGTGCTCAAACAGCTGCGCGATTTCCCGCATAACCACAGCCGTTTACAGCGTCTCTCGCTGCGTGGCGGCGCGGCGGTGGTGATGGACGCCGCCGATATTCACCCGCATATCGATCACCTGTTTAGCTGTTATGCCAGGCTTGCTGCCTGCGCCAGTCTGACGGGCGAGCAGGTCGCCTGCCTGCTGCTTAACCTGCTGGGCATGTTGCCGGAAGCCAACGAGGAGTTGCCGGAAGAGCGCAGCGGCATTGCCACGCCGGTAATGTTCTGGCTGGAAGAAAACTACCGGCAAAAATTCAGTCTCGACAGACTGGCTCAGGAGCTGGGCAAGTCCCGCAGTTATGTCTCGCGCCGTTTCCACTTCGAAACCGGTGAGCATATCCATCAATATCTGAACACCATCCGTCTGCGAAAAGCCTGTGATCACCTGCTGCACGGCGCACTCAGTATCCGCGAGATCGCCGATGACGTCGGTTTTTCCGATGTGACCTACTTTATCAGCGCGTTTAAGAAGGGCATCGGCGAAACGCCACTTCAGTACCGTAAAAATCATCCCACGGCGCAGCGCTGACTGTTGCCCCTGGCACGGTTTTGCTATGGTGATGCTCTGATAACTTCACCGGAAAAAGCATATGGAACGGCTGGATTGCGATCGCATGTTTGTGGCGGTAATGGAAACCGGCAGCTTTACCGGCGCGGCGCAACGCTGCGGCACCAGTCACGGTCAGGCCTCTAAGCTGATCTCCCGCCTGGAACATGAACTGGGGGTCAATCTATTGCGCCGTAGCACACGCTCGCTCACCCCCACCGAGGTGGGACAGGCCTATTATGAGCGCATTCGCCAGTTACTGATCGATTATGACGCGCTCAATGACTCGGTACGCAACATTGCTAATGCCCCTTCCGGTCTGCTGCGCATCTCTGCGCCCGTCACCTTTGGCACGTCGCAACTGACGCCGCATCTGGTGGCGTTCGCCCGTCGTTATCCGGATATTGAGCTGGATGTCAGCTTTGCCGATCGGCTGGTCAGCGTGGTGGATGAAGGCTTTGATCTGGCATTACGCATCGGCAGCCTGACGGACAGCAGCCTGGTCGCACGCCGTTTGTGTGCAATTCGCAACGTGGTGGTGGCATCGCCGGACTACCTGGCCCGCCACGGTGAACCGTCGCACTGGCAGCAACTCGACCAACACAGCCTGATTGTCGATACCAACTTTCGTGACCCCTGGCACTGGCCGTTTATTGATGCGCAACAGCAGCTACACGCCCAGCCCGTGCGCGGGCGCATGAAGTTCTCCAATGCCGAAGTCTGTCTTGAAGCAGCTTGCGCCGGGCTGGGCATTGCGCGGATACCGGTTTTTGTGGCCGGAAAAGCGCTGAAAGCCCAGCGTGTGAAACCGCTGCTGAGCGCCTATGAAGCGCCGCCATTGGCGCTGTTCGCTGTCTACCCTCCCGCCCGCTACCTGGCGCAGAAGTCCCGCGTGTTGATCGACTTTCTGGTGGAATCCTTCTCACCACAGCCCGTCTGGGAACAGGGGTGGTGATAATTTCCATATTGGAAATAAACATACCTGTTCTGAGCGGATAATCATTGATATGGAAAGACTATACACTCCCCTCATCAACTGACCTGAGAGGAAGACCACCATGTTCGATCAACGCACGACCCCGTATGCTGCTCTGCTGATGCGCCTGGCGCTGGGTATTCTGTTTCTGGCGCATTTCAGCCTGAAATTTTTCGCGTTTACCCCGGCGGGCACGGCAAAATTCTTTGCGTCTCTGGGACTGCCAGGCTGGCTGGCCTACATCACGATGACTGTTGAACTGCTGGGAGCAATTGCCCTGATCCTCGGTGTCTACACCCGCATTGTGGCGATTGTGCTGATTCCTATCCTGCTTGGCGCTATTTTTACCGTACACGGTCCGGCGGGCTTCTTCTTCACAAACCCGAACGGTGGCTGGGAATTCCCGGCATTCTGGATCGTGGGTCTGCTGGTGCTGGCGTTAACCGGCGACGGTAAATTCGCACTGAAGCCCACCACACGACAGAGTTAACGGAGTTTATATGCTGATTGAGGGTAAATGGACAGCGGACTGGCATCCGGTACAGTCTACCGACGAGAAAGGTGGCTTTGTGCGCCAGACCTCCAGCTTTCGCCACTGGGTCACACCGGACGGGTCGGCTGGCGTCACCGGCGATGGTGGTTTTCAGGCCGAACCGGACCGTTATCACCTGTATGTGGCGCTGATCTGCCCGTGGGCGTCCCGTACGTTGATTGCGCGCAAACTGAAAGGGCTGGAAGCGGTCATCAGCGTGTCCGTGGTCGAACCCTGGCTGCTGGCCGAAGGCTGGCATTTTGGTGATTACCCCGGCGCTCATCGCGATACGCTCAATCAGGCGGAGTGGTTGCATCAACTTTACACCCGCGCCGACGCCCGATTTACCGGGCGCGCAACGGTGCCGGTGCTGTGGGACAAGAAAACCCACACCATCGTGAATAACGAGTCGGCCGATATTGTGCGCATGTTTAACAGTGGCTTTGGCGAGCTGGCAAACCAGACGCTCGATCTCTATCCGTTACCTCTGCGCGATGAGATCGACCGCCTGAACGCAGAGATCTACCCGAATCTCAACAATGGGGTTTATCGCGCCGGTTTTGCCACCACGCAGGTCAGTTATGAAGAAGCGGTCAGCGATGTGTTTACGCAACTGGATAAACTGGAAAGCCACCTTGCGCAGCGCACGTTTCTTTGCGGCGACCAGTTAACGGAAGCGGATATTCGCCTGTTCGTGACGCTGGTGCGCTTTGATGCCGCTTATCACGGGCTGTTTAAATGCAACCTGCGCAAACTCGCAGAATATCCCCATCTGGACCGCTATCTGCGCCAGATGCTGGCCTACCCCGGCATTCGCGAGACGGTAAATATCGATCACATTAAGCAGGGCTATTACTCCATCAAAGCCCTCAACCCTAACGGCATTGTCCCGCAGGGGCCGGATTTGAGCGCTTATGGGCTCTGACAGGACGCGATGATGAAAAAAATGATTGTGCTGTTACACGGTGTTGGCAGCCGCGGAGACGACTTGCGCGGCCTGGGGAAATACTGGTCGCAGACGCTGGGCGATGTGCTGGTGGCTTCGCCAGACGGGCCGTCGCACTTTGATATGGGACCGGGTTTCCAGTGGTTTAGCGTTAACGGCATCACCGAAGAAACGCGTGCCGGACGTATTGCGGATGCGCGCGCGGCATTCAATGCCACGATCAACGGGTTGCTCGAAAAGCATGATGTACAGCCAGGCAGAGACAAGCTGGTGCTGGCGGGCTTCTCTCAGGGAGCCATTATGTCGCTGGACGCGCTGGTTAATGGTCAATGGCCGCTGGCGGCGGTGGTCGCCTTTTCCGGTCGTCTCGCCTCCCCCCGGCCGTGGCAGCCTGCAAGCAATACACCGGTGTTACTGGTACACGGGATGAGCGATCCGGTGATCACCTGGAAAGAGAGTGAGCGCGCCGCCGCAGCCCTTGGGGACGCGGGTATCAATGCCGATACGTATTTTGAACCCGGCGTGCCGCATACCCTTACCGCCAATGGCGCGATGAAAGCCGCCAGTTTCCTGCAACCCCTGCTTAACCGTGTAGATTAACGCGTGACGGGATGCCGGACCGGCATCCCTGTTTACGCCACCAGTTGCTGCATGACCTGGATAAAGGCAGACGTCATGCGCGTTTCGTGCACATGCCGCCCCTCTTCAATCACCCAACGTCCTCCCACCATGACTCTTTTTATCGGGTTGGCCGCACAGGCAAAAATCCAGCGGTTCAGCCGTTCGCGATCGCCGGCAGTGGCCAGGAAAGGATCGCGGCTATCCAACAACAGCATATCGGCACGTTCGCCTGTCGCCAGTTGACCGATTGGCTGACCTAACGCCCTGCGCCCGCCCTGCAACGCCCCCTGATACAGCACATTACCGATATAAGGTTCGTCGGGCAGATGCAGAAGATTGCGCCGCCGCTGATTCAGGCGTTGACCGTACTCAAACCAGCGCAGATCTTCCGTAACGCTGACGCTAATATGGCTGTCGGAGCCAATTCCCCAGGCACCGCGCCGGGTAAGGTAATCCGCGCCGGGGAAAATACCGTCGCCAAGATTGGCCTCCGTGGTCAGACACAGACCCGCCACTGCACCGGATGCGGCCATCCTGCGCGTCTCTTCCGGCGTCACGTGCGTCGCATGGATCAGGCACCAGTGTTCATCCACCGGTTGATGGCGGTACAGCCACTCCACCGGGCGCAGCCCGGACCAGGCGACGCAGTCCTCCACCTCTTTTTGCTGTTCAGCGACATGAATATGTACTGGCTGTTTTTGCGGACTGGCCTCGAGTACCGTCTGCATCTGTTCCGGCGTCACCGCCCGCAGTGAATGGAAGCACAGCCCGGTACGCTGCATCGGTTCACTGGCAAGCTGTGCAGTAAGCGTTTCATGCAGCGCCAGATAGCCTTCGGTGTCATGAAGAAAACGGCGCTGCCCGGCAGAGGCTGCCTGCCCACCAAAGCCGGAATAACTATAGAGCACCGGCAGTAGCGTTAACCCGATGCCTGCGGTTTTAGCCGCCTGCGAAATACGCAGCGCCAGTTCTGCGGGGTGCGCGTAAGGTTTGCCACCGCGATCATGGTGTAAATAGTGAAACTCCGCCACAGAGGTATAACCGGCTTTCAGCATTTCGATATACAGATAGCTGGCAATCACTTCCAGTTGGTCCGGGCTGATTTTATCCACCAGCCGGTACATCAAGTCCCGCCATGTCCAGAAGCTGTCCGCCGGATCGCCCACCACTTCGGTCAATCCCGCCATGGCGCGCTGAAAGGCATGCGAGTGCAGATTTGGCATCCCCGGCACCAGAAAACCCGCCAGCCGGATGTCGTCATCACCTGGCTGACTGTCGCTTTCCAGCGCACTGATCATGCCCTGTGCTGAAACCGTGATCCTGACATTATTTGCCCAACCTTGCGGCAGCAATGCTTTTGCCGCGAAATAGACCGCCATATCCCCTCTCCGCGCAAACATTCACAAGATGTATATACATGTTTATATATATACATCTAATAGGGGGTAGAGTAAACTTTATCACTCATCAGGTGAGGATAGCGTAATGGCGCAAAGCGACGTGTTTAAAACAGTGGCTGAAGAAGGGCATCTGGATCAGCCCGCCCCTTTCTATGAAAGGGTAAAAAGCATGATCAAAACCAATGTTCACAGCGGCGTCTGGCCGGTCAATTTCCGCGTACCATCCGAAAGTGAACTGGTCAGCCAGTTCGGCTACAGCCGCATGACCATTAACCGCGCCCTGCGCGAGCTGACCGCCGAAGGTCTGCTGGTGCGTATGCAGGGCGTCGGCACTTTTGTCGCCGAAGTGCGTGGGCAATCTGCGTTGCTGGAAATCAATAACATCGCCGATGAGATTGTCAGCCGCGGTCATCGTCATCACGCCCGAGTGCTTGAACTCACCCAGTTGCATGCCGATGCCCAGCAAGCACTGGCATTTAACCTGCCAAAAGGCAGCCGTCTGTTCCACTCGTTGATCTGCCATTACGAAAACGGCGTACCGGTGATGCTGGAAGACCGATTGGTGAATGCGTTGATTGTGCCGGACTATCTACAGCAGGATTTTACCCGCATCACCCCGAACGCCTACCTCTCCTCCATCGCGCCGATTGTAGAAGGGGAACACATTATTGAAGCGGTCAACGTGCCCCGCACGGAGTGCGCGTATCTGGAAATTGATGAGCACACCCCTTGCTTACAGGTCAATCGCCGTACCTGGACCGGTCGGCAGGACAAAAAAATCGTCACCAGCGTGCGGCTGGTCTACCCAGGCCCACGCTACCGGCTGGAAGGAAGCATGCGCAAATGACCGTGCTGCTGTCCTACGCCGACTATGCAGAGATGCGCTGGAAAAACGGCCAGGGTGTTACCCGTGAAGTGTGTCGTTTTCCCGGAAGCGAAGCGTACGACTGGCGCGTATCGGTCGCCACCATTCGTGAGAACGGCGCATTCTCGCGTTTCTCTGGCTACCTGCGAAATATCAGCGTGCTGGAAGGCGACGGCATGTTCCTCACCCTCGACGGCCAACGCAGCGCACTGATCCCGCCTTTTCAGGCAACGGATTTTAACGGCGACAGTGACGCATACTGCGAGGTGGTCGGCGGGCCGCTGCTGGATTTCAACGTTATCTATAACCCGCAAACCACACAGGCTGCCGTTCGCTGGGCGTGCGATGGAGAGTGGGCGCATCCGCAAGGCACCCTGCTGCTGTTTAACGCCGGTGACGCACTGGATGTCGCCGTTAACGCACAATCATTTACCTTGCAGCATTACGACAGCTTGTTGATCGATGCCCCGGCGACCCTCGCAGTCAACGCAGGCGCAGACACGCATTTCGCCTGCGTAACACTCCTCTCCCGCTCATCGCGGCGCTGACGTTTACCCATTCTCCGCTTCGTCGTTAATCAGCGCACAAAGCTGGCGACTCAACTCACCGCTGGCAATCAGATCGCGAACAGCGTGCATATCCGGATAGAGCGCCGTATCCGTTTCACGAAACGCCACCCGCTTACGCACCTGCGCCAACGTTAACTCCGTGCCGACGGATGCCCGCAGCGGGCGGTGGAACTCAATCGCCTGACAGGCACATAGCAGTTCAATCGCCACAATATCCACCGCATTCGCTACCGCTTGCCGTGCCTTACGCGCCGCCGACACACCCATGCTGATATGATCTTCCTGCCCGGCGCAGGTCGATACCGTGTGCACGCTGGCGGGCGCAGCCAGACTACGGTTATCCCCGGCGAGCGCGGCTGCGACATAGGGCGGGATCATCATCCCGGAATTGGCACCGCTTTTGCCCACCAGAAACGCGGGCAGTCCACTGAGATGCACGTTGGTGATCCGGTCTGAGCGCGCCTGTGAGGCCGTGCTGAGTTGGGCAATCGCCACCGCCAGCGCATCCAGCGCCAGTGCCAGCGGCGCGCCATGCCCGTTCCCCCCCGGCAACGTCACCAGTTCATCCGCTTCAATTAAAAATACCGGGTTATCAGTAACCGCATTGAGTTCGGTGGTCACGATATGGCGGCAATGCGCCAGTTGATCGCGCACCGCACCGTGGATCTGCGGAATGCAACGCAGACTGAGCGCATCCTGTACCCGATGGTCGCGGTAGCGTTGAAGAATGTCGCTTCCCTGCAATAGGCGGCGCAAAATGCGCGCCGTTTCCTGTTGTCCGGCATGGGGGCGTAGCGCATGCAGTCGCGCATCGTAGCCGCGGGTGTTGCCTTTCAACGCTTCAAGGCACATGCCGCCCGCCATATCCGCGACCGGCAGCAACTGTTCAAAATCCCGCACCGCCAGGCAGGCCAGCGCGGTGATTTCGTATGTGCCACTGATCAGCGCATGCCCTTCACGCGGACCGGGAACACGGGGCGGGATCCCCGCCTTCGCCAGCGCATCGGCGGAAGGCAGCAACTGCCCCTGATACCAGCACTGCCCTTCGCCAAACAGGGATAAACCGATATGCGCGGTGGCAATCAGATAGCCAACGGAGCCGCCAGCCGGAGACCACGGAGTAACCTGCCGGTTCAGCATGAGTGCCATCCGCTGCGCCAGTTCCGCACTGACGCCGCTGCATCCTTGCAGCAACGATTTCAGCATCACCGCCATCATCGCCCGCACTTCCCGCACCGACAGATCTGCCCCCATGCCACAGGCATGGCTGCGCAGCATATTAAGTTGCATGCTGGCAATCTGATCCGCAGAGAGACGCTCGGTTACCAGATCTCCCACGCCGGTTGTCAGGCCATAGATCACGTCGCCACGGTTCATGGCGTTGTGGATATACCCGCTGACCGTATCCATGTACGACAGCGCATCAGGATCCAGCGCCACTGGTGCACCATCGGCAATACGCACCAGTTCATCAAGAGTCGTGGTGGCCCGGCCTAATGTCACCGCATCACGCTGTTGCGTGGAAGAAAAGGACGTTGTCGTCATCTTGCAGCCGTTCCTTACTTGCTCAGTTGGTGTTTAACCAGCCACTGGTGCGCCACATCATCAATGCTGGCGAACTCAGCAAGCTGTTCATTCATGGCAATCAGATCCTCGGTCGTCAATTGCGCGGAGATCGCATTCAGCGTGCTTTGAATGGTCGGGTTCAGCGTGGCGCTGGCGACAATAGGAACAATATTCTGTGCCGCAAACAGGTGTTTTGGATCATCAAGCGCCACCAGGTGATCTTTTTTGATCTCCGGCGTAGTGGAGGTGAGATCCGCGACCTGGATCTGGTTGTTTTTCAATGCGGTCAGCGTCAACGGACCGGCGACATCCAGCACTTTAAAGCTTTTGAAATTCAGGCCGTAGACCTCGCGCAGGCCGGGAACGCCTTCATGGCGGGTTTTCCACTCCGCCGGGCCGCCAAGCACCAGCTCACTGGCAATCGGCTTCAGGTCATCGATGGTTTTCAGTTTGTACTTGTCGGCGGTCTTTTTCGTCACCGCAAGCACATCACTGTTCTGCGCCGCAGAGGTGTTCAGCATGCTGACATTTTTTGGCAGTTTCGTGGCCAGCGCTGTTGCCACCTCTTCCGAGCTGTGCGCGGTATTTTTCGCATCCAGATAGCTCAGCAGCGCGCCGCTGTACTCCGGGATAACATTAATAGAGCCATCAAGCAGCGCCGGAATATAGACTTCGCGACTGCCAATATTGAGTTTTTTCTCTACCGGAACGTTCTGCGCTTCCAGCGCACCGGCGTAAATGGTCGCCAGTAACTGGTTTTCCGGGAAATCCGCCGAGCCGATAATGACTTTCTGACCGGCGTCCGCAGCCCAGACAGAAGAAGCGACAGACAGCAGTGCGGCACTGAGCAACATAAGAGAGCGTTTCTGAACATTCATCGTGTTAACCTTCTGTAATTAAAGGACTAAGCATCACTGGTTGTGGGTACGCCGGGAGATGCCTGGCGACACCACCACTTTCCCGACGAGCGAAAATAAGAGATCAATCATCAGTGCCAGCAGCGCGACGAGGATCGCGCCGGCAGTCATTTGTGCGAAATCATTCGCCGCCCTGCCATCGATAATCAGCCGCCCGAGACCGCCAAGCGACACATACGCCGCGATGGTAGCGGTAGAGACGATTTGCAACGCCGCGCTGCGAATCCCAGAGAGGATCAGCGGCGCAGCACAAGGTAATTCCACCTGCATCAGCACCTGAAACGGGGTCAGGCCAATGCCTTTCGCCGCATCATGCACACCGGGATCCACCGAGCGAATCCCCGCGTGTACGCCCAACGCCACCGGAGGCAACGCCAGAACCACCAGCACAATGATGCAAGGCAGTACAAAGGCCATATCCGATTCGAAATAGCCCGCCAGCAGGATCACCAACAAAATAATCAGACCAAACGAGGGCAGTGAGCGCAGTGCGTTCGTCATCCCCATCAGGAGCGCCTCCCCTTTACCGGTATGCCCGGTATAGCACCCCACCGGGAAAGCAATGGCGATCGCAAATGCCAGCGCCGCTGCGCTATAGCCCACATGCTGTAACAGCAGAGGCGCAATGCCGTCATCGCCGTACCAGTGGCTGGGATCGAAAAACCATTCAGACATTGCTCATCCCCTTTTAGGTTGCCAACGACTCAAGACGCGGGTTATCGCCACGACCAACGCATCAAGCACCAGGGCCAGCACGATACACAGCGCAATACCGGCGATAATTGGCGTGAGAAACTGCAACTGAAAACCCTGCGTAAACAGCGATCCCAGTTGCGGCGCGCCAATCAGCGCTGCCACGGAGACAATACTGACGTTGGACACCACGGCGACGCGCAGGCCCGCGCCAATCACCGGTACGGCAAGCGGCAGATCGATTTGCAGAAACTGTTGCAGCGGCGTGTAGCCCAGCGCAGAAGCAGACTGCCGGGTCTCGGTCGGGACCGAATCCAGCCCGTCGCACACCGTCCTGACCAACAATGCAAAGCTGTAAATCGTCAACGCCACCACCACGTTGAGCGGATCGAGGATTTGCGTATTCAGCAGCGGTGGCAACAGCACAAACAGCGCCAGCGACGGAATGGTGTATAGCAGGCCAAACAGATTGAGGATCATCGCTTTGACGCCCGGCAGGCTCTGCACCGCCCAGCCAACCGGCACGGCCAGTAGCAGCCCCATCATGATTGGCGTAATCGACAAGTAGCAGTGCCACAGCAACAGCGAGAGGATTCGGTCGCTCTGCGCCCACAGCCAGTCAAACCTCATAGCGCCTCCTGGGTCAGCGACTTACAGGCATCCAGCACCTTTTCCAGCGACAGCGATCCCACCGGTCGGTGTTGTTCGTCGACCACCACAGCGCGATGACAGGGTGAACTTAACGCCGAGTCCAGCAGTTGACGCAGCGTGCCGCCCTGCGGCGAAAAAGTGGCACCCAGATTGATGTTTTCCGGGGCAATAACCTCTACCTGCTGGTGGGTGTCGAACCAGCCGCAGGCTTTACCCTGCTGCGTGACCAATAACCAGCGTTGCGCACTGACGCCGCACGCTTGTGAAAGAGATGCGCCTATTTCAACGGCAGGTTCCGCCTGAAGGGCTGGCAATGGCCCGGAAGCGTGAAAACTGAGTTTGCGATAGCCACGATCGCGGCCGATAAAGTCCGCCACAAATTCGCTTTGTGGCGCATTCAGCAACTCTCCGGGGGTAGCCAGTTGCGCCAGCTTGCCGCCAGGTTTCAATACCGCGACACGGTCACCCAGCTTCATCGCTTCATCAATGTCGTGGGTGACCATGATAATGGTCTTGCTCACCGCCTTCTGAATGCGCAGAAACTCCTCCTGCAACTGTTCGCGCACCACCGGATCGACCGCACTGAAGGGTTCATCCATCAGCATAAATTCCGGGTCGGCAGCCAGCGCACGCGCCACACCAACGCGCTGTTGTTGACCGCCGGAGAGCTGCCAGGGGTAACGTTTTGCCAGTTGCGACGCCAGCCCAACCACCTCCAGTAGCTCCCCCGCTCTGGCTCTGGCTTTGCTTTTGGTCGCACCGTTAAGGATGGCGGTGGTGGCGATGTTATCGAGGATGGTTTTATGCGGAAACAGCCCGGCATTCTGGATGACGTAACCAATGCGCCGACGCAGTTGCACCACATCCATTTGCGCGGTGGATTCACCGTTCAGCAAAATGGTGCCGGAAGAGGGTTCCACCAGCCGGTTGATCATCCGTAATGAGGTGGTTTTTCCGCAGCCGGACGGCCCCACCAGTACGGTAATTTTCCCTCCCGGCGCAACCAGGTTCAGGCCGTCCACCACAACGGTGCCGTCGTCATAATGCTTGGTCACATTATTGAAAGTAATCATCGCTACGCCTTATGGTCATCATGTGCCGCCAAAGAACAGGGCCGGGTAACAGGCCGTATGTATATCCTTGTATGTACAACTTGCAAGCCATGTGCCATAACGCCATTGCAACCATCACCATTTCAAATAAAAAGCATAAAAACAAAGTATTAAATCAATAAAGCATTCAAGACCTGTGAAAAAAACATATATTCAACTGTGTTGCCGCCTGTACCCGGCGCTCTTTTTTTGCACCTGAATCGCTCACAAATCTCCTCATCTCGCACAATAACGGTGCATAAAAACAGCAACAAATCAGATTGATAAACGCACACCAATAAAGATTTCTTTTTAACATGCTGTTTTTACAAGTAAATAAATAAAATGATCAAAGTGGCACTGTATGTGCTTATCATGTATATACAAGATAATGCAAAATGACATCGCCATTTCAGCGAGCATTTATTCCGCTAGCAAACAGAGAAGGTAAACCGCATGAGTAGTGAACATTCCCGTTATCGTGATGTTGAAATCAGAGCGCCGCGCGGCACAACATTGAATGCAAAAAGCTGGCTGACGGAAGCCCCGCTGCGCATGCTGATGAATAATCTGGATCCTGATGTTGCGGAAAATCCCAAAGAGCTGGTGGTCTACGGGGGGATTGGTCGTGCGGCGCGCAACTGGGAGTGCTTCGATAAAATGGTTGAGGCGTTAAAACAGCTTAACGACGATGAAACGTTGCTGGTGCAGTCTGGTAAACCGGTGGGCGTGTTTAAAACCCATACGCATGCTCCCCGGGTGCTGATCGCCAACTCTAACCTTGTTCCTCATTGGGCGAACTGGGAACACTTTAATGAGCTGGATGCCAAAGGGCTGGCGATGTACGGGCAGATGACCGCCGGCTCCTGGATCTACATTGGCAGCCAGGGGATCGTACAGGGCACCTATGAAACCTTCGTGGAAGCGGGTCGCCAACACTATAACGGTTCACTGAGCGGGCGTTGGGTACTGACCGCGGGGCTAGGGGGTATGGGCGGCGCGCAGCCGCTGGCGGCCACGCTGGCTGGCGCCTGTTCACTGAACATTGAGTGCCAGCAGTCACGTATCGATTTCCGTCTGCGCACCGGCTATGTGGACGAGCAGGCAAGCGATCTGGATGATGCCCTGGCGCGTATCCATCGCTATACCCGCGAGGGCAAAGCGGTTTCCATTGCGCTGCACGGTAACGCAGCAGAGATATTGCCAGAGCTGGTTAAACGCGGTGTACGCCCGGACATCGTTACCGACCAAACCAGCGCCCACGATCCGCTGAACGGCTATCTGCCCATCGGCTGGCAGTGGGAAACCTACCGCGAACGCGCGAAGACAGAGCCTGCGCAGGTGATTCAGGCGGCAAAAGCCTCTATGGCGGAGCATGTGAAAGCGATGCTCGCCTTCCAACAGCAGGGGATTCCAACGTTTGATTATGGCAATAACATCCGCCAGATGGCGAAAGAGATGGGCGTCAATAATGCGTTCGATTTTCCCGGTTTCGTTCCCGCCTATATTCGCCCGCTGTTTTGCCGGGGGATCGGTCCGTTCCGTTGGGCAGCGTTGTCTGGCGATCCGCAAGATATCTATCGCACCGATGAAAAGGTGAAAGCACTGATTCCCGACGATGCGCACCTGCACCGCTGGCTGGATATGGCAAAAGAGCGCATCAGTTTCCAGGGCTTGCCGGCGCGTATCTGCTGGGTCGGTCTGGGGCAACGCGCGAAGCTGGGCCTGGCGTTTAACGAAATGGTCAGACGTGGTGAGGTTTCCGCACCGATTGTCATTGGCCGCGACCACCTCGATTCAGGTTCCGTCGCCAGCCCAAACCGGGAAACGGAGTCGATGAAAGATGGCTCTGACGCCGTTTCCGACTGGCCGTTGCTGAATGCACTGCTCAATACCGCCAGCGGCGCGACCTGGGTCTCTCTGCACCACGGCGGCGGGGTTGGCATGGGCTTTTCCCAACATTCCGGAATGGTGGTGGTGTGCGACGGCACGGATGAAGCCGCAGAGCGTATTGCCCGTGTGCTGCATAACGATCCGGCGACAGGCGTGATGCGACACGCGGATGCGGGCTACGATTCGGCCATTGCCTGTGCCAATGAGCACGGTCTCAACCTGCCAATGATTTCTGGGGCATGATTTAACGGCGCGGTAACCGCCGCGCACTATCATCACGGGAGAACGCTTATGCGTACTTTATGGCGCCATTGTCAGATTGCCACCATGGTGGATGGGCAATATAACCTGATAACCGGAGCCGCCATGCTGACCGATGGTTCGCAGATTGTATGGCTGGGCAAAGAGGGAACGCAGCCGGAAGGAGCGGTCAATGATGAAGTGGATCTGCAGGGGAATCTGGTTACCCCCGGGCTGATTGATTGCCACAGCCATAGTGTCTTTGGCGGCAATCGCAGCCAGGAGTTCGAGATGCGGCTTAACGGGGCGAGCTATGCGGAGATCGCGGCGGCGGGCGGCGGAATCATCAGTACCGTCAACGCCACCCGCCGCGCCGATCAACAGCAACTGCTGACCAGCGCGCGCAAACGCATCGACGCACTTCGCAAAGATGGCGTCACAGCGCTTGAAATCAAGTCCGGTTACGGCCTCAGCTTTGCCGATGAGCGTAAAATGTTGCAGGTGATCCGTATGCTGGCTGACGAAATGCCGTTGGCCCTCTTCAGCACCTGTCTTGCCGCACACGCGTTGCCAGCGGAGTATCAGCACCGTGCAGATGAGTACATCGACGACATCTGCCAGCGCTGGTTACCTGATTTGCACGCAGAAGGGCTGGTGGATGCGGTTGACGCCTTTTGCGAACATCTGGCTTTCTCTCCCGAACAAGTGGAGCGCCTATTCCGCACGGCGCAACAGCTGGGTTTACCAGTGAAATTGCATGCGGAGCAACTCTCACTGCTGCATGGCGCAGGGCTCGCTGCCCGCTATAACGCCCTTTCTGCCGATCATCTGGAATACTTGTGTGAAGAGGATATTGCGCTAATGGCGCAACACGGCACCACCGCTGTGCTGCTGCCGGGGGCGTTCTATTTTTTACGGGAGCAGCAACAGCCGCCTGTAGCGTTGTTACGTCAGTACCGGGTGCCGATAGCCATTTCCAGCGACCTGAATCCCGGCACCTCTCCGGTGTTATCCCTGCGATTGATGATGAACATGGCCTGCACCCTGTTCCGTCTGACGCCGGAAGAGGCGCTGGCGGGTGTGACCTGCCATGCTGCCCGCGCATTAGGCATCAGTGCGCATTGCGGTACGTTACAGGCCGGCAAAGAGGCCAGTTTTGTGGCGTGGGACGTCGAACATCCGGCGGAACTGAGCTACTGGTTGGGCGGCACGTTATCCAAACGGGTGATCTATAAGGGGGAGGAAGTCTGGCATGACTAACGGGTTCGAATTACATCAGGGTACGCTGCCGTTGCTGGTGAGTATGCCGCACCCTGGCACACAACTGACACCGGCGATCGCCGCCGCGCTGACGCCCCGTGCGCTGCGGCTGGAAGATACTGACTGGCATATTCCGCGGCTGTATCAGCCCATCCGTGCGCTGGGCGCAAGTGTGTTGAGCGCGAACTACTCCCGCTATGTGGTGGATTTAAACCGCCCGGCCGATGATAAACCGCTGTACAGTACTGCCACCACCGGCCTGTTTCCGGCCACGTTCTTTGACGGCGAACCGCTGTTCAACGCCGGACAAGAGCCGGATGAAGCGATGAAGGCCGCGATTTTGCAGCAACTGTGGCAGCCTTATCATCAGGCGCTGATGCAGGAACTGACAAGGCTGCGCGATACCTTCGGTTACGCCTTGTTGTGGGATGCACATTCGATCAAGTCGGTGGTGCCGCGCCTGTTCGACGGTAAGCTGCCGGATCTCAATTTTGGCACTGCCGATGGCGCAAGCTGCGCACCGGATCTGAGTGCCGCGTTGCTGGCGCGCTGTGAGGCATTTCCGCACTACACCAGGGTATTGAATGGCCGCTTTAAAGGCGGTTACATCACCCGCCACTATGGTGATCCGCAGCAGCATATTCATGCGGTGCAGCTTGAGGTCGCGCAATGTTGCTACATGGATGAAGAGCAATTTACCTGGTCAGAAGAGAAGAGCGAGCGGTTCCGCGAGTTACTGATCGCGCTGATCAACACCGCGCTGGAGTGGGGTGAACGGCACCTGCGCCGCTAAGTAAAAAGGGATGCTGCGCGCATCCCTTTTTTTGTGCATCAGGCTTCGATATCCGCCATATCGCCTTTTTCCTGCAACCAGTTACGCCGGTCTTCCGAGCGCTTTTTGGCCAGCAGCATATCCATGGTCGCGTTGGTTTGCTGCTCATCTTCATCACTGATAATAAGCTGCACCAGGCGGCGGGTATTCGGATCAAGCGTCGTTTCACGCAACTGCATCGGGTTCATTTCGCCCAGCCCTTTAAAGCGCTGCACATTCGGTTTGCCCTTTTTGCGTTTTAACTGCTCCAGCACGCCAGTTTTTTCCTCTTCCGTCAGCGCGTAATAGACCTCTTTACCGAGATCGATACGGTACAGCGGCGGCAGCGCCACATGAACGTGACCGTTTTTCACCAACGCGCGGAAGTGTTTGACAAACAGCGCACACAGCAGTGTGGCAATGTGTAAACCGTCGGAATCCGCATCCGCGAGGATACAGATCTTGCCGTAGCGCAACTGGCTGAGATCGTCGCTGTCCGGATCGATGCCGATCGCCACCGAAATATCGTGGACTTCCTGGGAGGCGAGAACCTCATCGGAAGAGACTTCCCATGTGTTCAGGATCTTCCCTTTCAGCGGCATGATCGCCTGATACTCACGATCGCGCGCCTGTTTGGCGGATCCGCCTGCGGAATCCCCCTCCACCAGGAACAGTTCAGTACGGCTCAGGTCCTGCGCAGTACAGTCTGCCAGCTTGCCCGGTAACGCCGGACCGCTGGTGAGTTTCTTACGCACCACTTTTTTGGCTGCACGCATACGGCGCTGCGCGCTGGAGATCGCCATTTCCGCCAGCAGTTCAGCCAGCTGGATATTCTGGTTCAGCCACAGGCTGAATGCGTCTTTCACCACGCCGGAAACAAACGCGGCGCACTGACGGGACGACAAACGCTCTTTGGTCTGCCCGGCAAACTGCGGATCCTGCATTTTTACAGACAGCACATACGCACAACGATCCCAGATATCTTCAGCGGAGAGCTTCACGCCGCGCGGCAGAATATTGCGGTATTCGCAGAACTCACGCATAGCGTCCAGCAACCCCTGACGCAAGCCGTTAACGTGCGTGCCGCCCTGCATGGTTGGGATGAGGTTAACGTAGCTTTCCGTTAGCAGTTCACCGCCTTCCGGCAGCCACAGCAGCGCCCAGTCCACCGCTTCTGTCTCTGCGGAGAAGGTGCCAATAAAGGGTTTTTCCGGCAGCGTAGGCAGGCCGTTAACCGCCTCGCTCAGGTAGTCGTTGAGACCATCCTGGTAACACCAGCGCTGCTCCGCGTTGTTCACTTCATCTTTGAAGGTGATTTCCACGCCCGGACAGAGCACCGCTTTCGCCTTCAGTAAATGCGTCAGGCGGGAGACAGAGAAACGCGGGCTATCGAAGAAAGATTCATCCGGCCAGAAGTGGACGCTGGTACCGGTGTTGCGTTTGCCGCAAGTGCCGATAACCTGCAAATCCTGCACTTTTTCGCCGTTTTCAAAGGCGATGCTGTAGACTTGCCCATCACGCCTGACGGTGACTTCTACACGGCGGGACAGGGCGTTTACCACTGAAATTCCGACACCGTGCAAGCCACCGGAGAACTGGTAGTTTTTATTGGAGAATTTACCGCCCGCGTGCAGACGGCAGAGGATCAGTTCAACTGCCGGAACCCCCTCTTCCGGGTGGATATCCACCGGCATGCCGCGCCCGTCGTCGATAACTTCCAGCGACTGATCCGCATGCAGGATCACGTCCACACGCTTGGCGTGGCCCGCCAGCGCTTCATCCACGCTGTTATCAATAACTTCCTGACCCAGATGGTTAGGGCGTGTGGTATCGGTGTACATCCCCGGACGGCGGCGAACCGGCTCAAGCCCGGTGAGTACCTCTATGGCATCAGCATTATAGGATTGCGTCATGGTTTGTTCGTAGATAGTGACCGCATCGTTTCCTGGTGAGCTCAACACAGCCCAAGGAACTCGATAATCTGTGTGAAATGATTCTCAAAGCCTACAAAGGCATGGTTTCCGCCCTCTTCCACAGTCTGGCGGCATGCGTCGTAATATGCCACAGCCTGGCGGTAATCCAGCACTTCGTCCCCGGTTTGTTGCAGCAACCAGATAAGATCCGGCGCTTCGAGCGGGTCAACTTGCATCACTTTGAGCTCGTAAATATGGCGAGACTCTAGCACATATTGTTGCCCCGTGTAGGGGTTCTCGTTATTACCGAGGAAATCCGCCAGCAATTCAAAGGGCCGCACCGCCGGATTAACCACGACCGCGGGCAACATAAAACATTGCGAAAGCCAGGTCGCAAAATAGCCGCCCAGCGACGAACCTACTATACCAAGCTGTTTTCCGCCCTGCGCCATCACCAGTGATTCAACCAGTTCCGCCGCCGCGGCAGGATAAGGCGGCAATTGCGGCACAATAATGTCAATCTCGGGATGGTTTTGCGCCAGCCACTGCGAAAGCTGCGTCGCCTTGGCAGAACGCGGCGAGCTGTTAAAGCCATGCAGATAGAGAAGCGTAGACATCAGTATCCTTCCGACGCCGTGTCCGGACTGAATTTCGTGCTTTGCAGGCGGCAAACTTCCGTGTGCAGGGTGCCGTCGGCGTGCAGGTCCAGCCAGCGCCAACCTGGCGCGATGGTATCGAGCGTGAAATTAGCGCAGTGCGGCTTGAACTGAACGCAGGTTGATGGCGTCGCCAGCAGGCGGCGGCCATTCCAGTCGAGATCCAGCTCCTGATGAATATGCCCGCACAGCAGATGCCGTACTTTCGGGAAACGCTGCAATACGTTGTTAAGCTCACCGGCATTGCGCAGGCTGTGCTGATCGAGCCAGCTACACCCTGACGGCAACGGATGATGATGCAGTAGCAGCAAGGTGTGCCGATCCGGACTGGCGGCAAGCTTTTGCTCAAGCCAGTCAAGTTGGAACTCACTTAGCTCACCGTGCGGAACGCCGAACACCTGGCTGTCGAGCAGCAGGATTTGCCAGCTATCACCAACGAAAACACGTTTCGCCGGGGAAATCCCCGCTTCTTGCAGCGCGCTGTACATCGCAGGTTGAAAATCGTGGTTTCCCGGCAGCCAGACGCAGGGCACGTTAAAGCTTGCGATGCCTTCAGCAAAGTGCTGATAAGCCGCAGCGGTATGATCCTGCGCCAGGTCGCCGGTGGCGACAATAAGATCGCATCCGCGCTGTTGAGCTTTAATCGCGTCCAGTACCGCCTGGTAGCTCTCCCAGGTATTCACCCCTAACAGCGTTTCATGCTTTTCGGCAAACAGGTGAGAGTCGGTAATTTGTAATATCCTGACCCTGGCCTCACCAGCCAGAGAAAGGTTTAACAGGCTTTCCAAATGGTGTCCTTAGGTTTCACTACGCTAACAAACCGGAATCGCCATTGCTCCATGTGCTAAACAGTAACGTAGCCAGTCGGCCAGAAACTGATTAATTTGATGCTTTTCGTCGCGTTGATGCAACTTTTTATTCGGATAATCATAACGTGCTTTAAAGCGAAAGATCTGCTGGCTCGAACACACTTCAGCCACCATGGCGTCATGGTAGAGGCGCACCGTCATTGAAGGCAGGCTCCAGTAGCTCACGGCAGGCACCGTCTGTTCAATTTCCACCAGCGTAGTGTAGCGGGTGGATTCGACTATCGTTAACCGGTATTGCGCGTTGGTCACCTGATAGCTTACCGCTTCGCCCGCTGCATCATTACGCGGCAACAGGCGGCGCAACTGGGCGAAATTGGTCTCGCACAGGCGCATCATTTCAGGAAAGTCAGGTGTGTAACGCTTCATTTTTTCCACTCGTTTTTTAAGCTCTCATGATGCAGTTGCAGCCATTGCAAGGCGATGACAGACGCTGCGTTGTCAATTTTCCCCTCTTCTACCCACTGGTAAGCCTGCTCCCGGCTCACCACCTGAACACGAATATCTTCGTTTTCATCCACCAGACCATGGATCCCTGCGGCCTGCGTGGCGTCCACTTCGCCAACCATTACAGATGAGCGCTCGCTGGTGCCGCCAGGGCTTGCCAGATAACTCAATACTTTTTTCACGCGTCCAACGTGCAAGCCCGCTTCTTCTATCGCTTCGCGGCGCGCGACGTCTTCATCAGTTTCGCCTTCTTCGATCATTCCGGCGATCATTTCCAGCAACCACGGGGTTTCGCTGGTGTCGATTGCGGCAATGCGGATCTGTTCAATCAGCACCACTTCGTCGCGCACTGGGTCAAAGGGTAGCAAGACTGCGGCGTGGCCGCGTTCAAAAATTTCACGGCGCACTTCACCGCTCATTCCGCCATTAAATAAACGGTGGCGAAAACGGTATAATTCAAGCGAAAAAAAACCGCTGTAGAGCGTTTCCCGTGCAATAATTTCTACATCGTTTTTTGTGAAAGTCACTGCAGATGATGTTGACTGACTCATTGGCGGTATCTCATGAAAAATAATGATCAAACTGTGGATTTCAAGCCTGTTTAGCGAACGTTTCAAGCGCTATGTGATAGATTGGGGCAAATTTCCGTCAATGGCACGTTACGCCAAGCTTTAGCGCCACTAATCTCTGGTAGAATCGGCGAATATTTTTCCAATTTAGACCAGCGCTAGTACTGCTTCACAACAAGGAATGCAAATGAAGAAATTGCTCCCCCTCCTTATCGGCCTGAGTTTGACCGGTTTCAGCGCCATGAGCCAGGCAGAAAACCTGCTGCAGGTTTACCAGCAGGCGCGTTTAAGCAACCCCGATCTCCGCAAATCCGCAGCCGATCGCGATGCGGCTTTTGAAAAGATCAACCAAGCGCGCAGCCCATTACTGCCGCAGCTCGGTTTGGGTGCAGATTACACTTACAGCAACGGCTATCGTGACAGCAAGGGTGTGAACTCAAACGTCACCAGCGCCTCTCTCCAGTTAACGCAAACCATTTTTGATATGTCGAAATGGCGCGCACTGACCTTACAGGAAAAAGCAGCGGGTATTCAGGATGTCACCTGGCAGACTGACCAACAAACGCTGATCCTGAACACGGCTACCGCTTATTTTAACGTGTTAAGCGCCATTGATACGCTTTCCTACACTGAAGCGCAGAAACAGTCGATCTACCGTCAGTTGGATCAAACCACCCAGCGTTTTAACGTCGGCCTGGTGGCAATCACCGACGTGCAAAACGCCCGTTCGCAATACGATACCGTACTGGCTAACGAAGTGACCGCCCGTAATAACCTCGATAATGCGATTGAATCGCTGCGTCAGGTGACCGGCAACGAATACCCGGAACTGGCATCGCTGAACATCGATAACTTCAAAACGGAAAAACCACAACCGGTTAACGCCTTGCTGAAAGAAGCGGAAAGCCGCAACTTGTCGCTGTTGCAGGCGCGTCTGAATCAGGATCTGGCTCGTGAGCAGATCCGCCAGGCGCAAGATGGCCATCTGCCGACGCTGGATTTAACCGCCTCAACCGGCGTGTCGAATACCTCTTACAGTGGCTCAAAAACCAATAACAGCGCGCAGTATAACGATAATGACGCTGGCCAGAACAAAGTCGGCCTGAGCTTCTCTCTGCCGCTGTATCAGGGTGGTCAGGTGAACTCGCAGGTGAAACAGGCGCAATACAACTTTGTGGGCTCCAGTGAGCAACTGGAAAGCACACACCGTTCCGTTGTGCAGACCGTGCGTTCCTCGTTCAACAACGTGAATGCCTCCATTAGCAGCATCAACGCTTACAAACAAGCGGTGGTGTCCGCCCAGAGTTCTCTGGATGCAATGGAAGCCGGTTACTCCGTGGGTACACGCACCATTGTGGATGTGCTGAATGCGACCACCACGCTGTATAACGCCAAACAGCAGCTTTCCAGCGCGCGTTATAACTACCTGATCAACCAGCTTAATATTAAGTCTGCGCTGGGTTCGTTGAACGAACAGGATCTGGTTGCACTCAACAACACCTTGGGTAAATCCATTTCCACTTCACCGGAAAGCGTCGCGCCGGAAAACGCGCAGCAGGCTGCCGCCGTTGATAACTTTAACGGTAACGCACAACCTGCCGCCATGCGCACCAGCGCTAAGCGTTAATCGCTGTTTTCTTCGCTTTTCCACAACGGGGGCACACAGCCCCCGTTTTTACGTAAGGCAACGTAAAGGCCTCCCCTCCTTGCTTTCACTTCCCCCCCTCATCCTCTATCCTGATCGTCTGTTTATGCCTTTGGGTCCACAGGAAGATAAAAATGAAACGGACAAAAAACATTCAACATGCGACGTTCCGCAAAAGCTGGGGCGCACGTCATCTGACACCGGTTGCGCTGGCAGTCACCGCCGTGTTTATGCTGGCGGGCTGTGAGAAAAGCGACGAAACGGTTTCTCTGTACCAAAATGCCGATGATTGCTCGTCGGCGAATCCGGGTAAAAGTGCCGAGTGCACCACGGCCTACAATAATGCCCTGAAAGAAGCAGAACGCACCGCGCCGAAATATGCCACGCGCGAAGATTGCGTCGCCGAATTTGGTGAAGGTCAATGCCAGAAAACACCGGTACAGGCCGGCACCGCGCCAGAAAACCAGGCACAAGCGCAGTCCAGCGGCAGCTTCTGGATGCCGCTGATGGCGGGTTATATGATGGGCCGCCTGATGGGCGGTGGCGCGGGGTTTGCTCAGCAACCGTTGTTCAGTTCACGCAACCCGGCAAGTCCGGCTTACGGTCAGTACACCGACGCATCCGGTAAAGGTTACGGCGCAGCACAGCCGGGCCGTACCATGACCGTGCCGAAAACCGCAATGGCGCCTAAACCGGCGACCACCACCACCGTGACGCGCGGCGGTTTTGGCGAATCGGTTGCGAAGCAGAACACCATGCAGCGTCGCGTTAGCGGCACGCCAACCCGTTCAATGGGTGGCTGATCGTCATGGAAAGAGTCACCATTACCGAGCGCCCGGACTGGCGCGAAAAAGCCACCGAATACGGTTTCAATTTTCATACCATGTATGGCGAACCCTACTGGTGTGAAGAGGCGTATTACAAGCTGACGCTTGCCCAGGTCGAGAAGCTCGAAGACGTGACCGCAGAGCTGCACCAGATGTGCCTGAAAGTGGTGGAAAAGGTCGTTGCCAGCGATGCGCTGATGGCGAAGTTCCGCATTCCGAAGCACACCTGGGGTTTTGTGCGTCAGTCATGGGCCACGCGCCAGCCATCGCTCTATTCACGCCTGGATTTGGCTTGGGATGGCGTGAATGAACCCAAGCTGCTGGAAAATAACGCCGATACGCCAACATCTTTATACGAAGCGTCGTTTTTTCAGTGGATCTGGCTGGAAGATCAGCTCAATGCCGGGTTGTTACCGGAAGGCAGCGATCAATTTAACAGCCTGCAGGAAAAGCTGATTGCGCGTTTTGCAGAGCTGCGTGAGCAGCACGGCTTCCAGTTGCTGCATTTCACCTGCTGTCGCGATACCGTTGAAGATCGCGGTACAGTGCAGTATTTGCAGGATTGCGCAGCAGAAGCGGAGCTGGCAACGGATTTTCTCTATATTGAGGATATTGGCCTCGGGGAAAAAGGCCAGTTCAGCGATCTGCAGGATCAGGTTATTGGCAATCTCTTCAAGCTCTATCCGTGGGAATTTATGCTGCGTGAAGTCTTCTCCACCAAGCTGGAAGACGCGGGTGTACGCTGGCTGGAACCGGCATGGAAGAGCATTATTTCCAACAAAGCGCTGTTGCCGATGTTATGGGCAATGTTCCCGGATCATCCGAATCTGCTGCCCGCGTATTTCGCTGAAGATCCGCACCCGGAAATGGAAAAATACGTCGTTAAGCCAATTTTCTCCCGCGAAGGCGCTAATGTGTCAATTATTGAGAATGGCAAAACGCTGGAATCCGTTGAAGGCCCCTACGGCGAAGAGGGAATGATTGTGCAGCAGTTCTGTCCGCTGCCGAAATTTGGCGACAGCTATACCCTGATTGGCAGCTGGCTTATTAACGATCAGCCTGCCGGGATTGGCATCCGTGAAGACCGCGCGCTGATCACCCAGGATCTGTCGCGTTTTTATCCCCATATCTTTGTTGAATAAGCGAAAACCCGGCCATCCGCGCCGGGTTTTTTATTCCCTCACATCACACCAAACAGCGTCGGCAGAAAGAGTGAGATCGCCGGAATATAGGTCACCAACATCAGCACAACAAACAGAACGGCATAGAACGGCAGCATGGCTCTCACCACCTGCTCAATCTTCTGTTTACTCACCGCGCTTGCCACGAACAGTACCGATCCAACGGGTGGCGTAATCAGCCCGATCCCAAGGTTAACTAACATGATCATGCCGAAATGCACCGGATCAATGCCCAACGCATTCGTCACTGGCAACAGTACTGGCGTGAGGATAAGGATCAGCGGTGCCATATCCATCAATGTACCCAGCAGCAACAGCATGATGTTAATGCACATCAGGATCACATACTTGTTATCGGAGATGCTGGTAAAGGCTTCCGTGATCCGCCCCGGCAGTTGCATATAGGTCATTACGGCACCAAACGCCGCGGCAAACCCGATCAGGATCATCACAATGGTCACCGTCTTTACAGTGCGGTACATCAGCCTGGGCAGTTCTGACCATTTGTAATCACGGTAGATAAACATGGTGACGAAAAATGCCCATAAGCAGGCGATCGCCGCCGATTCTGTGGCGGTAAAGATCCCGGAGAGGATCCCGCCCATAATGATCACCACCGTCATCAGACCCCAGAGCGTATCCGCAAATATCTTTAACGCCTGGCGAAACGGCACGCGTTCCCCTTTTGGGTAACCACGTTTATGCGCAAAGGCCACGCACATCACCATCAGGGTAAAGCTCAGCAGTAATCCAGGCAGGATCCCGGCAATGAAGAGCGCCGCAATGGAGACCGTGCCGCCCGTTGCCAGTGAGTAGATCACTGAGTTGTGGCTGGGCGGCGTTAAAATCGCCTGCACCGATCCGCTGGCTGTCACCGCGGCGGCAAAATCCCGCGGGTAGCCTTTTTTGTCCATCTCCGGGATCATCACCGAACCAATTGAGGCGGTATCCGCCACCGACGATCCGGAAATGGCACCAAAAAATGTTGAGGCCACGATATTTACCAGCGACAGACCGCCGCGAATAAAACCGACAAAGATATAAGCGAAATTCACGAGCCGACGGGCAATACCGCCTTCGGCCATGATCGCCCCCGCCAGAATAAAGAACGGGATCGCCAGCAGTGAGAATTTGTTGACGCCATTGGTTAGCTGGATCATCACCGCTTCCAGAGGAATATCGATATACCACGCCCCCAGTACTGCGCTGATCCCAACGGCGTATGCCACCGGAACGCCCACCGCCAGCATAATGGCTAACGTAAAGACAAGAATAAATGCATCCATAAACTTTCCTTACCGGATCAGCTCGACGAACCCAGCAGTACCACCTGGCGGTGGTACTGCGCGCCAAAAAGCATCTTCTCGATAATAAACAGGAGAGTAATCGCCGAACCGACAGGAAGCGGCAGGTAGCTCTCACCTGCGGTGAACAGCGGGAATTCCGCCACCGGCTGTTCCCACAACTCCGCACACAACGCGCTGCTATACCAGAGAATAAACAGGCTGATAGCCATCAACATCAGATCCGCCACAATGAAGCAGGCTTTGCGCGCAGGTTCGCTCAGGCGATCCGTTACCATGCTGACAGCGATATGCGACCCCGCACGGTAACTCACGGCTGCACCGACGAAGGTAAACGTCACCATGCAGATAATGGCCACTGGTTCCGGCCAGGACAACGCACTGTTCATCACATAGCGGGCAAAAATCCCCACAGGAATAATGGCAACCATAATTAACAGCGCCAGCCCTGCAACCCACATTGAAACCCGGTAAAGAATATCCATCAATATCGAATAGCGTTCACCCATAATTGTTTCCCCGGAGAAGATTGAAAACAGCAATACGGAAACACGTTATTTGGGCAAGGCCGCCCCTGCCCGTTAAACGTTATTGCACTTGCTGAATCCGGGCAATTAAATCCTGGTGTTCTTTTCCATATTTATCGCGAACCGGTTGAGTGGCTTTATAAAAGACGGCGGTATCGATATCGTGAAATTTCACACCTCCGGCTTTCATCGCCTCCAGGGATTTTTCATTATACGTTTTCCACAATGCCCGCTGCTCAACCTGGGCCTCTTTCGCCAGTTTAAGAATTAATTCCTGATCCTCTTTTTTCAATTTATCCCATTTCGGTTTAGAGAATAAAAACAGCTCCGGAATAATAAAGTGTTTGCTCCAGGTGTAATTTTTGACAACCGGAAGATAATTATGCGCAACAAAAGTCGGTGGGTTGTTTTCCGTACCATCAATCACCCCGGTCTGCATACCGCTAAACACTTCGCTCACCCCCATAGCCACGGAGTTCGCCCCCATTGCCTTCAGCGTATCGAGTGCGATTGGACTGCCCTGAACACGGATCTTCATTCCTTTTAGATCCTCAGCATTGTTTACCGGCGCTTTGGTGATTAAATTACGCGTACCGGCATCCATCCAGCCAAGAAAGATCAATCGGGATTTACTGCTGTCAGACAAACGACCACCAATTTCCTGGCCAATCATCCCATCGAGCACTTTGTGCATATGATCTTCATCGCGGAAAATATAGGGCAGCGTAAAGACATTAATCTCGGGGAGTATCGCCGCCACCGGCGTCATCGATACGCGAATAATATCAATTGCGCCAATCTGCGCTTGTTCAATCACCTGTTTTTCGTCACCTAATACGCCGCCAGGAAACGTTTTAATATCCAGTCGTCCGTTTGTCGCTGCGCTTAACTTCTCTCCCATATGCTTAACAGCAACAACATTAGGATAGTCAGCAGGATGGACGTCAGCTGCGCGGAAGGTCTGAGCTAAAGAGGCGTGGGAGATAAACAACAGAGCGGAACTAATACATACTTTCAGTAAGGTTTTTGCTGAGTTCATATTTCCGTGTCTCCAGAGGGTCTGATTTTTAGAAAAAAAGGTCGACCGCGAACAAGGCGTTCGTGGTATTACGGTAAACGTTTTTATGGGTATATCTGAGACAGTAGACACTCTGAAGAGTAGTCACTCGATGGCGTTATTGCGACGATGCTGTTCACAAAAAATTGCTAAATTCAGCACAGCGTTTCATTTTTGCAGCGAACATCTTTTTATTTTCAAAAAAACGGCATTTCAGTATCCGTTTTTTGAGATCCACCTCGTATTTCTCTACTTTCGGGATGAAAGCAAAAGTAAAAGACCACCTTCTTAGAAGGTGGCTTTTGAGAATGCCCCCTGTAAGGGGGGCTATTGTCACTTTCCGCTTACTACTCTAGCAATTCCA